>JASLCG010000136.1 GCA_030151885.1 Bacteroides sp. | reverse complement strand
AACCGCCGACCCTCTGCTTGTAAGGCAGATGCTCTGAACCAACTGAGCTAAACGCCCTCTTTCCTTTCTAAAGCGATGCAAAGATACGTCTATTTTTGATACAGACAAATTTCTGAGCCTTTTTTTTACTTATTTTTTAATCGTTCTTGCTGGGTTTCCTGCTACAACTGCATCTGAAGCTATATTTTTTGTGACAATACTACCAGCTCCAACAATAACTCTATCTCCAATAATTACTCCAGGACAGATGATTACGCCACCTCCAATCCAACAATCACTACCAATGGTAACAGGCAAAGACTTTTCAATCAGTGTTCTTCTTTGTTTTGCATCTTTTGGGTGATGTGGTGTGTATATTTGAACATTAGGTCCAATTAAAGTATTGTTTCCAATCATAATATAACCACCATCTAAGAATGTACAATTCATATTAATAAAGACATTCTCTCCAAGTAATATCCCATCACCATAATCACAGTAAAAAGGAGGACATATTGTTGATGAATTAGGTATTGAAGGAATTAAATTTTTTAATGCATCTCTAAATCCTGGACCATTACAAAACGTTTGATTGAATTCACAAGACTTTTTTTTCCTTCATAAAGCCTTTTATGAATCTCTTCATCATACATATCTGTCCACTCTTGATTCCTTAGTTTTTCAAATTCTGTTTTCATACAACTTAAAATCCATCAGTAGTAAAGACCCAATTATCCTCTTTTGATAAAATAGGATTATATTTAAACCCTTCCCATTCAAAATCTTTTAAATCTTCAGGATTCTCTATTTTATTCTTAATAATATACTTTGTCATTTCTCCTCTACACATTTTTGTATATACAACAACTGTTTTATACTTCCCATCTTTCCACACCTTAAACTCTGGTGTTATAATCTGTTTTAAAGCCTTCTTAACCTTAGGCCAATAAAACAGACTCTTCATTTCATTACTTGCCAGATTACAAAGCACACCTCCAGCGTCATTGATGTCAGATATAAATTGATCTGTTAATACACCTTTCCAATAAGAAAAGATATTTTC
Source organism: Bacteroides sp. (assembly GCA_030151885.1). Lineage (GTDB taxonomy): Bacteria > Bacteroidota > Bacteroidia > Bacteroidales > Bacteroidaceae > Bacteroides_E. Next base: position 13,583 of record JASLCG010000136.1, on the reverse strand, counting down.
ATTATTTAGCTCTTCAAGTCTTACTGTTCCTTCTAACCTATATTGTTTAATCAAATCTAGTGGGCGTAACAGTCCATATATAAAAGAAGTCAATCTTAAATGCTTCTGTGCATATTGATAGTTTTCATTTGAGAAATTAATAGCATCAACATGTTTAAACACTATGCCCGAATAAGTGAATATAGCAGGTAGCTCCAATGTATCAGTAGTATGAAAGACTTGATAACGTTGCTGATTTTCTAATGCTATTTGAGAGTTTACCTTAAGCATCTCTTCAAGTTCTGAAACACTACGTTGCGACATATAAAGCGCTAAACGAGATGCATTTTCTTGATACAATGGCTTTGTGAAAAATGGAACTAGCTTCATATCCACATCTGTGGTCATATTTTTTGAACAAGAGAGTAATATATGCATAATGACAATTTCTATTTCATAATTAATATACTGTTTCAACTAAGTAAACGAAAAAAGGTGAGAAAAGATCCATCTTTTCCCACCTTTTAAACTTTTTATATCTTTATCTCATTTATTGATAATCTTGCCATGATTTAATCTGGATATCTTTTAAATCCATCTCACAGAAAGCTTGAATAAATGCACTTGCCAATCTTGCATTAGTTATAAGAGGAATATTATGATCTATTGCTGCACGTCTAATTTGATAACCATTAGTCAACTCTCTACGCGAGTAATTCTTCGGTATATTAATAATCAAGTCTAGCTTATGCTCTTGAATCATTTTCAAAACATTCATTTTATTATCTTCCTCTTCATCGGGCCAAAGTACAGGGGTTGTATTTACACCATTCTCATTTAAAAACGCTGCTGTTCCTGCTGTTGCAAATATGTTATATCCTTTAGCAAAAAGTCTCTTACTTGCATCTAGCAAATCCACTTTTGAATGTACTGCTCCAGAGGAGAACATAACATTTTTTTCTGGTATCGTAAATCCTGTAGCAATCATTGCATTTAACAGAGCCTCAGAAGCATCACTACCTATACAACCAACTTCTCCTGTTGATGTCATATCTACTCCTAATACTGGATCTGCATTCTGTAGTCGAGAGAATGAGAATTGAGAAGCCTTCACCCCTATCCAGTCAATATCGAAAGCCGTTTTCTCTGGTTTTTGATATGGAGCATCTAACATAATACGAGTTGCAGTATCTATGAAGTTTCGCTTTAATACTTTCGATACAAACGGAAAGCTTCTTGAAGCTCTAACATTACATTCGATAACTTTTACTTCGTTATTCCTAGCAAGGAACTGTATATTAAAAGGACCTGATATATTTAATTCTTTAGCTATTTTCTTACACACATCCTTAATTCTCCTTACTGTTCCTACATATATTTTTTGTGCAGGAAAAACTAGTGTAGCATCACCCGAGTGGACTCCAGCAAATTCAACGTGTTCAGAAATTGCATACTCTATAATTTCTCCATGATCTGCCACTGCATCAAACTCAATCTCTTTAGCTCTTTGCAGAAATTGAGATACTACTACAGGATATTCTTTAGAAACATCGGCGGCCATTTGTAAAAAGTTTTCTAACTCCTCGTTGTCATGACAAACATTCATAGCTGCCCCAGATAGTACATAAGAAGGTCTTACTAAGACAGGAAAACCAACCTCATCTACAAACTTCTTAACATCATCTAAGCTAGTCAACTCTTGCCATGCTGGCTGATCTATACCCAAATGATCGAGCATTGCTGAGAATTTATTTCTGCTTTCGGCTCTATCAATTGAAATTGGAGATGTTCCCAAGACTGGTATTGACTGACGATAAAGTTTCATCGCCATGTTATTTGGTATCTGTCCTCCTACTGACACAACAACTCCTCTAGGTACTTCTAAATCTATAACATCTAATACACGTTCAAAAGACAGTTCTTCAAAGTACAGTCTATCACATTCATCATAGTCTGTAGACACAGTCTCCGGATTATAGTTAATCATAATAGACTTATAGCCTAATCTACGTGCTGTTTGTACCGCATTGACAGAACACCAATCGAACTCAACAGAACTACCAATTCTATAAGCTCCAGAACCTAATACAACTACTGATTTTTCATTTGGATAGTAGTTCACATCACATCCTTCTCCATCATAAGTCATATAAAGGTAGTTGGTTAAGTCAGGATGTTCTGAAGCTACTGTATTGATTCGTCTTACTGCAGGCACAATACCTAATGCTTTACGAACCTTTCTAACATGAAGATTCTCTTTCTCCATATTACCAGAAGGATTCAATACAATTCTTGCTATTTGGAAGTCTGAGAAACCATACACTTTAGCTTTACGAAGTACATCAGCAGGTATCTCTTCAATTGTTTTATATTGTTGTAACTCTACTTTAAAGTCTACTATATTCTTCAGTTTCCCTAAAAACCAAGGGTCAATCTTTGTAAGATCATGAAGTTTATTAATAGAGTATCCTTTTTCAAGAGCTTCTGCAATAGCAAATACACGTAAATCAGTTGGACATGATAACTCTTTATCAAGGTCTTCAAAATGTACATTTTTATTAGCTACAAACCCATGCATTCCCTGTCCAATCATACGAAGCCCTTTTTGGATAATCTCTTCAAAGGACTTACCAATTGCCATAATCTCACCAACGGACTTCATACTTGATCCTATTTCTCTAGATACTCCTGCAAATTTAGTTAAGTCCCAACGAGGTATTTTACATATATAGTAGTCTAATTCAGGAGCAATATAAGCAGAGTTAGGTGTTCCCATTTCTCCAATTTCATCGAGTGTATATCCAAGAGCTATTTTTGCAGCTACTAATGCTAATGGATATCCTGTTGCTTTTGATGCAAGGGCCGAAGATCTACTTAATCTAGCATTAACTTCTATAACACGATAGTCTTTTGTGTGGGCATTAAATGCATATTGAATATTACACTCACCAACAATCTTTAGATGTCGGATTGTTTTTACTCCAATTTCTTTCAGCATTGTTAACTCATCTTCCGCTAAGGAACAAGTCGGAGCTACTACAATAGATTCTCCTGTATGAATACCTAGTGGATCAAAGTTTTCCATGCTAGCTACAGTAAAGCAGTGGTCTTTAGCATCTCTAATAACTTCAAATTCAATTTCTTTCCACCCTTTAAGAGATTCTTCTACAAGAATTTGTTTAGAGAAAGAAAACGCGCTTTCAGCTAGTTTTTTAAATTCTTTTTCATCTTTACATATTCCACTTCCTAATCCCCCTAAAGAGTAAGCAGAACGAACCATTACAGGATATCCTATCTCTCTTGCAGCCTCTAGAGCCTCAGCCATACCCTCTACAGCCTTACTGATAGGAGTTTTTACATCTATCATATCAAGCTCTTTTACAAAAAGATCACGATCTTCTGTTTTCATTATAGCATCAACAGATGTTCCCAGTACCTTTACACCATATTTATCAAGAATCCCTGAAGAATACAACTCTGCTCCACAATTTAGTGCAGTCTGTCCTCCAAATGCTAACAGTATACCATCAGGCATCTCCTTCTTAATAATTTCCTCTACAAAATGAGTGGTTACAGGCAAGAAGTAAACTTTATCAGCAACTCCTTCTGATGTTTGAATTGTAGCAATATTAGGATTCACTAAAACCGACTGTACACCTTCTTCCTTTAGTGCCTTCAATGCCTGAGAACCAGAGTAGTCAAACTCCCCTGCTTGTCCAATTTTTAGAGCTCCTGAACCTAAGACAAGAACTTTCTTAATTTCTTTATTTACCATGACTCGTTATGAAAGTTAAAATATAAATGATGGATAAAAGATAAAAAAAAAATGCGTTGGTCTTAAAAAGACATCAACGCATTATATTATTAAAGAAAAATAAAAAGGAGGGAATACCCTTATCCACAGCTTGGATAATATTATTTACTGATATACAGCTCCCACATTTTTCTATATGATATTTCACTTTTATTTCTATTTTACTGCTACAAAGTAAATACTAAAATTTTAGCATTACAAAGATAATCAAAACTTTTTCGTTAAATTTGTAAGAAATTATAAATACTGAATTTTTATGGAAACTGTCGTTAGTGGAATCCGCCCTACTGGTGATATCCACCTAGGAAATTATTTTGGGGCTGTAAAGAGCTTTTTGCAAATGCAACATGAGTATAACTGCTTCTTTTTCATTGCAGATTGGCACTCTCTTACTACTCACCCAAAACCTGAAGATATTGTTACTAACGCACGTAAAGTATTAGCAACATATCTAGCATGTGGTATTGATCCTGAAATAGCTACTATATATATACAAAGTGACGTTAAAGAGGTACTAGAGCTATATCTTTACCTAAACATGAACGCTTATTTAGGAGAACTTGAGCGTACTACAACTTTTAAAGACAAAGCTCGTCAACAGCCAAACAATGTAAATGCAGGACTATTAACTTATCCTACACTTATGGCTGCTGATATTTTAATGCACCGTGCTGTTAAAGTTCCTGTAGGAAAAGATCAAGAGCAAAATATGGAAATGGCTAGAAAGTTTGCTCGCCGTTTTAACAACATATACCAAACAGAGTTATTCCCAGAGCCAGAGTCTTTCAGCTATACAAAGGAAGCTATAAAAATTCCAGGCTTAGATGGTTCTGGAAAAATGGGCAAATCGGATGGTAATTGCATTTACCTAATCGATGATGAGAAAACTATTCGTAAGAAAGTAATGAAAGCAGTTACTGACGGCGGTCCAACAACTCCAAATAGTGAAAAGCCTGAAGTTATACAGAACTTATTTACTTTTCTTGATATTGTTTCTACACCTGATACAAAACTCTATTTTGAAGAGAAATGGAATGATTGCTCAATCCGTTATGGTGATTTAAAGAAACAACTAGCCGAAGATATTGTAAATTTTGCAAAACCTCTACGCGAACGTATTCTAGATTACTCTGAAAATATTGAATTCATGAATAAAGTAGCTAAACTTGGTGCTGAAAAAGCTAGCGAGCATGCTTTCGAAACACTAAATGAAGTGAGAAGTATTATTGGTTTTAAACCTTATAAATAATCATAAGTATTAAATAAAAAGGGTGCACTATTTATAATAGTGCACCCTTTTTATATATCATAACTCTCTTATTTAAATTTCTTATTTATCTCATCATCGGATATGGTTTGAAGAATTGGCAAGCCATCAGGAGTAAAATTAGGCAATGCACATGCAAATAAATTATCTATCAGTTTTGTTCTTTCTGCCTCAGATAATACTTGACCATAAACTATTGCAGCAGACTTAGCTAAAGTAAGCGAAAGTATGGATTGAATCTGCGCCTTAATATCACCCCCCTCTTCCATTGCAGAGTGTAACATTTTATCAATCAAAGCTATTGGGTCTAACCCTGCAATACCTTCCGGAACTCCATTTATGCCATAGCTTCCACCACCTAAATCAGATAGTTCAAAACCTACAGCATTAAAGTCATCCATTATACTGTTTAATATAGCTGCTTCAGAAGCTGGCAAATGAATTATTTCAGGAAATAAGACTCCTTGAGAAGACCCTTTTCTAGACTTCATCTGCTCCATATATTTATCATATAACACACGAACATGTGCTCTATGCTGATCTATAAGCATCAAGCCAGATTTAATAGGGGTTATTAAATATGTTCCTTTATACTGTAACATACTACTACCCTCTTCAATGTGCTGACTATCTTCTGAGTTACCATAAAGATCTACATTAGCTTTACTTGCAACCATCTGTCCAGAAACAATTGTATCGGAAGTAAAGTCATCAAAAGGAGCATTCATCTTACTGGTTCGTTCTACCCCTTCATATAGCTGTTCCCAGTCATTTGTGGCTTTCCTTGACAAACTAGGAGACTGGTATGAACTTGATGCATTCGACTTAAATGGATTAAAGCTAGTATCAATTTTAACTTGAGGAATTCCATAGTCTTGAGGCGCCTCACTAGAACCTGAGAATACAGGTATATCGGGCATTCCTTCCGTATCAAAATCAATAGAAGGCACTTCATTAAACTTTCCTAAGGTTTCTTTCACTGCTGCCGAAATAATCTGCCATATAGCCTGTTCATTTTCAAACTTGATTTCTGTTTTAGTAGGATGTATATTCACATCAATACTACCAGGATCTACTTCTAAATAGAGGAAATAAGATATTTGATCACCAACAGGAATTAACTCCGAATAAGCATCCATTACAGCTTTGTGAAAGTATGGATGTCTCATATATCTTCCATTTACAAAGAAAAACTGATGAGCTCCTCTTTTTCTTGAAGCTTCGGCCTTTGCAACAAAACCCTCCACCTTTACTAGAGTCGTATCTACTTCTACAGATAATAGCTCTTGATTTAGTTTCTTACCAAATAAATGTATAATTCTTTGTCTTAAAGGAACCTCTGGCAAATTAAATAGTTCTGTACCATTACTAAATAAAGAGAAATTTATAGCAGGGTTTACCAATGCAACTCTTTCAAACTCTGTCAGAATTTTACTTAACTCTGTAGCATCAGTTTTAAGAAACTTTCGACGTGCAGGAACATTAAAAAACAAGTTTTTGACAGAGAAGTTTGTTCCTCTTTCCGATGGAGCAACTTCTTGTTTTATAAGCTTAGATCCTGCAATAGTTAAACTAGTTCCAACTTCGGCCTCTTCTGTTTTAGTAATTAAGTCCACTTGAGCGACTGCAGCAATAGAAGCTAAAGCCTCCCCTCTAAATCCCATTGTACGCAATGCAAAAAGATCAGCTGCTTCAGCTATTTTCGACGTAGCATGTCTTTCAAACGCTAACCTTGCATCCACTTCAGACATTCCTTTTCCATCATCAATAACTTGCATACATGTTTTCCCCGAGTCAGTTATAATCACTTGTATGTTTTTAGCGCTTGCATCAAGTGCATTTTCTACTAGCTCTTTAATAACAGAAGCAGGTCTTTGAATAACTTCCCCTGCTGCGATTTGATTTGCCACCGAATCTGGTAATAGATGTATTATATCACTCATTTCTACCTAATTTTTTCCTATTTAAAACAAAGACCATTCACCTGTTAAGATGAAGTTCCACAAGAATACCAATATTACAATTAACACTAGTGCAATCCCTGCAAAATAAGGTTTCTTTGTTTTATTCTTATATTTTTTGAGATGAACGGTATTTTCAGAGAACTTACCTTTTATCTCCACCCTTTTGTGCTCATCTTCTTTTGGAAGCATGCCAAGTTCTCTTTTAGCATCTTCCTCCATCTTAGCTAACTTTTCTTTACGTGTATCAACATAAATATACTGATGATTGAAAGCACGAGGTTTTCTCATTCTATTTCCTAAAAATCCCATAATCTTATTTCTTCCTCTTATTTACATGCCTAATTGGAGCAGATTCAGATTGTTCTGGAGAACTTTCTCTTAACATGTCTTCAGGCTTTTTAGTACGCCAGTTAAATATATCTTCTTTATTAAGAGGTCTTAAATAGTCTAACCATGTAAAGTTTTTGAAATACAGTTTCTCTTCTGGAATTAAGAATAAAGGATAAAATACTGCTGTTGTGGCAGTAGTCATTTTTACCTTTTGCAACTGCATGTCTTTTATATCCATATTCATCAGGCTAGTTTCTGCATATGTTAATCCTAATAAGATACCATTCCTTTCTTCTTGATAAAAGTTAATCATAACATTACCATCAACATCTACCTGATCCATTTTCCCCTCTTTAAAATAGGCTTTTATTTGGTTACCAGATATCTGATTATAATGAATAGAGTCTAGTCTTTCTACTCCTAAAGCTTGATTCTCTATATGAACCCAATCAATAGTACTATCGTTCATATAAATCATTATTTTTTCACCTAGTAGCTGTTGGTTTAAATTCCACAATACAGGCTCATTATATAATGTTATGCAAGAGTCTTTACTATTATATACCAAAGAGTCACATACACCTTGCATATCACTTTTATACATACGCACTTTATTATATAACCTCATCTCCCTAAAAACGGAATCGGTATCTATATAATAAGTATTTAATCGTACTGTATCCCCATGAATATACAAGCTATCTCCCTGAGAATAATCGACAAGCATAGCCTTATCATATACTAACGCTTTTTGATTATTCTCATCATAGAAACAAAACTCTCCTTCTAAAAGATTACGACGAATTGTATCTACCATTTGTACTGAGCCATAACCTTCACCTACTCCTTTAAAATGGTTATAATACAAGCTATCACCTGTCATTATTCTACCATCAGTATTGATTTTAGAACGATCTACCAAGAACGTCTCTTGAGTAAGAGAGTTATAAAACCCTTTCGTAGAAAAGATATGATTATTAGAGCTTATAATTTCTGATGGGCCCAATATCGATACTATTTTAGAGTCTGTATCATAATTCAAAGTATCAGATGTCAATATAGCTCTATCATTAGTTAATCGAACATCTTTATGAAATTTCGCTAACTTTGTACTTACACTATACTGTCCCCAATCAGAAACCAACCTATTTTCAGGATCTGTTAAAACTCCTCCATTAAAATAGTAGCCTAAATTCTTTTGTCTATCAAAATTCAGACTATCTGTTGTTAACTCAACCTCTCTATTTATTAAGCGAATATTATCTCGTAATTCTGCTAATTCAGACACACCATCATAAAACAAGTAATCTCCATATATATGAAGAGTGTCTCCTTGATCCATCCTTACATTACTAAATGCTTCAATAGAGTTAGAAGTTCCAAAGAACAGGACGCTATCACAATACATATTCATTCCTTTATGACGAATATGTACATTACCTTTAAAAATATTTGCATCTGGATGCAGTTTTTTATTCCCTACACCATGATCTGCATGAATTAATTCAATACGTACTTTTTCTTGTGCTAAAGTAAACGAAGGTGCAGCCAACAATGCCCAGCTCGCTACAAAGCAAGTCAAAAAAGTAGTTATATTTATTCTGTTGAATTTTCCTAACATGTTTAATCTTTAGATATACTTTTATTTCCAGACTAATCTTTAATCCATCCAGAATACTTGAAATCACAGTTCTTCCACCCGTCGTTTATGCGAATATATGTTTCTGCTTGTTTTTTCACGATCCAATCGTGTAACTTTTCCTCTCTTTTTTTAGCAATAACAAGTTCTCTTAGTTTTTGATAATCATCAGTTATAGTAGCTTTATGCCCATCAATACGATTTCTCAATTTTACTATGGCGCAAACCTCTTGACCTTTAGCATTAATCATGGTAAATGCATTAGACACTTCACCTACCTCTAAGTTTTCTATAGCCTTAGCTACTTCTGGAGGTAATAACTGCATCTCAAACTTAGCTGTGTTATCCATTGGGTTTGGCATTAATCCATTGTTGTTTTTAGTATCCTTATCATCAGATATAAATAGAGCAGCCTCATCAAAAGTAAACTTACTACGACGAATATCTGTAGCAACACTATCCAACTTATTAATTGCTTTCAGTATATCTTCATCTGCAACTTTAGGTTTAAGAAGTATATGGCGCACATTTACACGGTCACCTCGTTTTTCTATTAATTGAATTATGTGAAACCCATATTCAGTCTCAACTATTTTTGATATTTTTTCTGGATCTTGTAAGTTAAAAGCGACGTTGGCAAACTCTGGCAATAAAGCTCCTTTACTACTAAAACCTAGTTCTCCACCTTTCATGGCACTTCCTGGGTCTTCCGAGTAAAGCCTAGCCAATGTACTAAAGCTTATTTCTCCCGAGTACACACGCTCAGTATAATCTCTTAGTTTCTTTTTTATATTATCTTTCTCTTCAAGTTTAATAGTTGGAACCTGAGTTATAATTTGCACTTCTACTTTTGTTGGTATATATGGAATACTATCCTGAGGCAAATCCTGGAAAAAACGTCTAACTTCTGCTGGAGTAATCTTTATATCACCAACAATTTTGGATTGTACCTCTTTAACAATCTCTCCTTCACGAATATTATCTCTCAATTCTTTACGAATCTGGCTAGTAGATTTATTCATCACCTCTTCCATTTTTTCTTTAGAGTTGAACATTTTCAAATATTCAGACATCATATAATCAGCCTGTCTAATTACTCCAGATTCAGGAACCTCTATACTATCAAGCTTAGCCTGATTCAAGAAAAGCTTTTGGATAGCTATTTGCTCAGGAATTACACAGTAAGGGTTTCCTTCTATTTTCTGACCATTATAAAGAGCATTTAAACGTAACTCTTCTACATCTGATTTTAAGATAGCCTCATCTCCTACTACCCAAATAACCTCGTCAATTATATTGTTTTGTGCGGATACTATTCCAGAAATACTAAGTAACATTAAACCTAGCATAACTACTGGTAAACGAAAAATTGTTGTTGGCTTATTTTTCATACTATTATTATATTATATTTCATTGCTTTTGAATTCTTCTAAATACGAAGATAATGTATTAATTAATTGCAAGCTTGATTATTAACGGATTTTAAAAAGAATATCAGTATTTTCTTCCCTACTTAGCCATCATTAAGTCCTTAACCCACTCTTTTTCAAGAAACTTTTTAAAATCGGGTTTTATGACAGAGTCTATAAAAGTACCATCTATTATAGGCTCTTCAAACCTGCCATAAAATAAGTAGTTATTATTGGCTTTTTTTATTTTTTTCTTAGAACTACTATTTAACTCTTCATAAAATCTTTTTACCAAAGACTCGTTATTTAAATAGGTAGAACCTTTATACCAGCTTAGCTTATTTCTTTTTTTACTTTCAAAATTTATTTGCTCTATAAAGCTACTCCATTTCGACCTAGGCAGCTTATCTAACATTGTTTTCACTTTAGATAATCTACTCTTCTTAGGAGAATATATTAAAATACCCGTAAATAGGGTTCGATCTAATTTATACTGCTTTTCTGTATATTCAATATATTTTTGTAACTCTTGATCAAAATCTTTTTTATTACTTACAAGCCATCTTTTAAAAGCTAAATCAATTAACACCTCATTTAATTTCCCTTCTAACTTCTGCTGATAATTCTTATCTTGTTCTAGATAAGAAACTATGGTCTGTCCTAGAATAAATTTTTGAAACTGCATATACTCAAACTCTTGACCACGCATACTATCCTTCTTAAAATCATTAAACTCTTCTAAGGTATAATTACGAAAAGGAGTTTGTGCAAAAAGACTTCGGTCTTTACTATTAAACTGAATATGATAAATATCAAATAAGTCTTTCAGCTTTACTTGTGTTGAACCTGGCCTAGAAGAAAAATGTATTTCTTCTAACTTTTTTATTACATATATACCTTTAGCAGTAACAAATGGTCGAGAAACATCTCCTACTCTTAAGTTCTTTAAAACAGCTTGGAAATCTTCAGTCTCTTGAAAGTCTGATATAAAAACCGGCTTTTTCAACTCTGAGTAAGACTCAACTAAGTTTTCAAACCAGTTACCTACCCCACTATTGTTAATATAGATAGAATCTACGAAAGCTAGTTCTTTTTCTAATTGTTCTATAGGCATACGCTGGGGTAAAGACCGAAATAAGACCAACACTTTACATGAATCTTCATCTCTATCTGCCCAGGCTCCTAATGCCTTCAAATAAGAGTCGGAGGTGCTAGCAATAAAAGTCTCTTTGCGAATTTGAGCTTCTGCTATTCTAAACTCTGTAGATAAATGAATTTGTTCTCTCTTTGCTGCCTCTATTTTTAAAGCAGAAAGAGGTATTGAGTCTTTATCAGAAACCCTTGTATAAGCTTTTAAACCAGTAAAAAAACTTAATACAAAAAATACAGAAAAGAGAATTCTTATCATAATTAAGTGAAAATAATATTTTGTTTTAAACAAACAAAGGAAGTACAAAGTTAAACTTTATACTTCCTTTTTATATCATTTGTTCTTCGCAATATCTAGTTTGGACTATAATTAGGGGCTTCACTCGTAATTGCAACGTCATGAGGGTGGCTTTCTAGAACACCTGCATTAGTTATACGAGTAAACTTAGCATCATGAAGAGCCTCAATATCCTTAGCTCCACAATATCCCATACCTGCTCTTAATCCCCCTACTAGCTGATAAATTACCTCAAACAGTAATCCTTTGTAAGGAACTCTTGCTGCAATACCTTCAGGAACAAGTTTTTTAACATCTGTTTCTGCGCCTTGGAAGTATCTATCTTTAGAACCATTTTCCATAGCCTCTAATGACCCCATACCTCTATAAGATTTAAATTTTCTACCATTAAAAATAATAGTATCACCTGGGCTTTCTTCCGTACCTGCAACTAATGAGCCAATCATTACCGAGCATCCACCTGCAGCTAAAGCTTTTACAACATCACCTGAATAACGAAGTCCGCCATCAGCGATTAATGGAATACCTGTTCCTTTAAGTGCCACAGACACATCATAAACAGCCGAAAGCTGAGGAACACCAACACCAGCAACTACTCGTGTTGTACAAATAGAACCAGGGCCGATACCAACTTTAACCCCATCAGCACCAGCCTCAACCAATGCTTTTGCAGCCTCACCTGTAGCAATATTACCAACTACAATATCAACTTCTGGAAATTTCTTTTTGGCTTCCTTCAATACATTAATAACCCCTTTAGAGTGTCCGTGCGCTGTATCTATAACAATAGCATCTACTCCTGCTTTAACCAATGCCTCCATACGAACAAATGTATCGGCAGTAACACCAACACCAGCAGCAACTCTTAGTCGCCCTTTGGAGTCTTTACAAGCTCTTGGTTTATCTTTGGCCTTAGTAATGTCTTTATATGTTATCAATCCAATAATATGATTATCATGATCAACTACAGGAAGTTTTTCAATTTTATGTTCTTGAAGAATTTCACTAGCAATATCTAAATCTATTGACTGATTGGTAGTAATCAAGTTTTCACTAGTCATTACCTCATCAATTTTTTTAGTCATATCTTGCTCAAACCTCAAGTCTCTATTAGTAACAATACCAACTAGATGGTTATCAGAATCAACTACAGGAATACCCCCAATGTGATACTCTCTCATTAAGTTAAGTGCATCACGGACAGTAGACCCTTGTTTAATAGTTACTGGATCATAAATCATTCCATTCTCGGCTCTCTTTACAATAGCTACTTGTTTAGCTTGAGCTTCGATAGACATATTTTTATGGATAACACCAATACCACCTTCACGAGCAATAGCAATAGCCATTTGAGACTCTGTTACAGTGTCCATGGCAGCTGTAATAAACGGGATGTTTAATGTAATGTTTTTAGAGAACTTGGTTGATAGATCAACCTCTTTTGGTAGGACTTCTGAATATGATGGTATTAACAATACATCGTCGTAAGTTAAACCATCCATAACGATTTTATCAGCAATAAATGACATAGAATTTGTGCTTTTTAGAAATTTATTGCGTGCAAATATACATATTTTTAGTCAATTAATCAGCCTATTTTTCAAAGAATATTTCTTTTAATCTTAATTAAGCTCTACCAGGTAAAACAAAAACGGTTCAATCTAGATGTAGATTAAACCGTTTATAATGTCTTTACACTGGGAAATTAATTTGCCATTTCGGACAAGAATTTTA
>JASLCG010000110.1 GCA_030151885.1 Bacteroides sp. | reverse complement strand
GATTTTTTACCTTTTTATTCTGCCTGATTAAGAAAATCAACAAATATGATATTTAACCAATATTTAGCAAATAAAAATGTTGATAAGTTAATTTGTAACCTTCTTTTAGAAGGTGTAAAGGTTTTAATCGGTTAGTATGTAGCATATTAATACTCCTGTTATGCATAGATAGTGTGGTTTTACAGCATATTGTAGTGTAAAATAACTATCAAAAGGGTAGTAAATAGTAGCAGATAGATGGGGTTAGTTTGTAATTAAATAAGAATAATCTGCCAATAAAATTGTAAGATAAAGACAAAAGACAATTTTACATTTTCAAAGAGAAATAGTAAAAAGCCCGATAGGGCATTTATAGCCGAAAAAGTCTTCTTTAAAAAATAGGTTTAACAAATAATCCTTTTTACTTATTTTATATATCTAAGTCTTATAGATAAAAAAGTGTATGTTTTGTAAAGTTTTTTTCATAGATGCAGCCCAATTTAGCTACTATAGAGCTGCCTTATCTAGAGTCGAAATATAGACAAATACAAGAGTCTTATCTCGATTACTATTATATTCGATGACTGGTGTTTAATAACACCATCACTCACGTTAAAAAACAACTCGCCCTGTTGTAATTTTTTACAACAGGGCGAGTTTAAATAATCACTATAGGTATTAATTTAAATAATTTACCATCCTGGGTTTTGTTTACACTGCTTCATTAAGTCAAGATCTCTTTGCGGTATTGGCAGCAGTTCGTGTTTATTTTTCTGTGTATAGTTCACAGCTTGATAGAAATCTGCACCCTCTCCATACCAGTTTACCAGACTTTGCGCTGTACCCTTAATACTCTCTGTATAGATACCCCAACGCACTAAATCCTGTCTTCTTTGTCCTTCAAAAGATAGCTCGTATGCTCTTTCGTCCATAATAGCCTTTTTGAAGTCAGCATAATTAAGAGATGCATTCAAGTCGCTCGAGCTGTTAGCCACATTAATTGGCAATCCAAAAGCTCTTCTTCTTACGCTATTAATAGCCTCTAGAGCCTCGTCTGTAGGTCGTTGATTCACCTCATTCAGCGCTTCTGCATATAGCAGTAGCACATCAGCATATCTTAAAACGTACCAGTTGATGTTCGACATATTTGCATCAATCAGGTAGTTTGTATCTCCCACATACTTCTCTGTATCCCATTTCGCAGGGCACATATTCTCGATGTATATCTTTTTCAAATCAGCCTTAGCATCCTCTTTCATAGCATCTTCAAAAGTACCATTTTTGCTGAGTGGCAGTAGCACACCATTTTTATTACTCTCTTTATCGTAACCATATTTATAATCAGCAAAAGAGATGCTCCATCTTCTATCTAGGTTTCTATCTTTCCAATCTCTTAAGAAGGTAGGAATTACCCTCCAGTTACCTGCATTACGCACGGCTCTAATACCGTTTGCACTTACCCCGTTCCATTTTCCAATTCTGCCACTAGGATCTTCCGATGGTCTTCCTGTAATGGTAGGCGAGAAGAAAGATACCTCAATAAGGCTCTCTTTAGGGTCCCAAATACCGTTACATGTATTTTTCCAAAGCTGTTCGTAGTCGTCTAGCAACTGATGCTTACCCGATTCTACTAGAGTTTTTGCCATTTGAGCCGCTTTTTCCCATTTGCTTTTATCGTTAACAGGATACCCAGCCCAAGTAGCATACACCTTAGCCAATAGCCCCAATGCAGCCCCTTTCGAGAAACGGAAACGATTATCTGCCCTTACATCATCATCAGTAGCGTAGGGTAGGTTTTGGATAGCAAAAAGCAAATCCTCTTCAATAAACTGATAGATAACTTCTGGCTTCTCTTGCACAAAAGTAGATGGGTGTTGGCTAGACTGAGCCGTGCTTTTAAACAGCGGCACATTACCAAACCACCTCACCAATTCGAAGTAGTACAAGCCCCTTAAAGCTCTAGCCTCTGCCATATATACAGCAGCTCTTCTCTTATCTCCATCGGTATAACCATCAAATTTTTGGCTCAACTGCTCAATAAAATCATTGGTATTGTACACACCACTATACAGACTTTGCCAAGTTTGCTGAACCTCTGTTTGCGAACTAGTATAGGCATTTGAAGGGATGTTTCTAAAGTTATCGATGGTATTTCCCGTAACCTTAGCAATATCACTAGGAATAGAGAATAGCAACGACAAGTGGTATCTATACATTCCCTCTTCCACCATGTTTCTGTATGCACCCAGCAACACTGTTTGTGCTTCGGTAGCATTCTTCATGTAATCTTTCTTCTCTACTTCGGTATAAATATTCTCGTCTAGCGAACAAGAGAATAGGATAGCCGAAGCCAGAAGTATATAAAATGAGTTTATAATCTTTTTCATAATATTATCCATTAAAACTGTACTTCTACACCAAAACTAAACACTTTACTCTTCGGATATGCACCCCAATCGAAGCTCTGCATCAGTGGAGAGTTCTTCATATTTACCTCAGGGTCGTAGCCGCTGTATTTTGTAATGCAGAATAGGTTTTGAGCCGTAGCATACACCCTTACACGGTTTAGGTATGCCTTCTGAGTAACCTTTTTAGGCAGTGTATAGCCCAATGTTAAGTTATTAAGACGCAAGAAAGAGCCATCTTCAATAAAACGCGAGTATAGTTCGTACTTCACATAACCTTTGGCAGATGGAACACGGTTCGATGCATGTGTAGGCGTCCAACGGTCTGCGACCTCTGCCAACTGATTGGTACGCTCATCTTGCGACTGTGTATTGAACATTCTAGTTGCGTTATATACATCGTTTCCGTAGTTAAACTGAAGCATAAAGCTCAAATCGAAGTCTTTGTACTGGAATGTATTGGTAATACCACCATACCATTTAGGCATACCGTTACCAATCACAGTTCTATCATCTGTAGATATTACCCCATCACCGTTCATATCTCTGTACTTAACCATACCAGGCTCAACAGCTCTACCGATATGTTTACTGATGTCGGGCACCCCTTGTTTAAGTGTCATTTTACCATCAGGTCCTACATTAAAATCAGATGTTTGGTACACACCATCAAATTTATACCCATACATTTCTCCTAAAGAAGAGCCTACATTTGCCACATAATCGTATCCCGAGAAGTTCGAGTTAAATTTAGTAGCCGAGTAGATGGATTGTGTACCATCTTGAAGAGATTTCAGCGTATTCTTAATGAAAGAGATGTTGAAGTTTGTATTCCAAGTAAAGTTCTTAGTCTGTATGTTTGTAGTACTCAAACTAAGCTCTAACCCTTTATTTTGAATTTTACCAATGTTTTGCCACTGCACATCAAAGCCCGTTACATGTGCCAAACTCTGTGCAAGAAGCAGGTCTTTTGTATTCTTGATAAAGAAATCGGCTGTAAAGTTCACTCTATTATCAAAGAAACCAAGGTCCACACCTAAGTTAAGCGTTGTAGAACCCTCCCATTTTAGATTTCTATTGGCCAATTGTTTACCACTTAAAACAGTAACTAAATCGTTACCCACACCATATTTACTATCGATGTATAAATCTCTTGATAGGAAGTTTGCAATACGGTCGTTACCCACAGTACCCCAACCAAGACGCAGTTTCATGTTCGATATGAAAGAGATGTTTTTCATAAACTCCTCTTCCGACACACGCCATGCAGCAGAGAAAGAGGGGAAGTAACCCCATTTGTTATTGTCGCTAAATACAGTCGATCCGTCTGCACGTACCGTTGCTGTAAGCATATATCTGTTGTCGTAGTTGTAGTTAACCCTCGAGAAGAAAGAGAGCAATCTTTTGTCTGTTCTATCGGTAGTAACCCTACTAGGAGTAGCCCCAAGGCCAAGATTGTCGTTGCCCAAGTTATCGAAAGGGAAATCTTTTGCTTGACCATACAGCAACTCACTCTTGTTATAAGTCATCTCCTGACCAATCATAACATCGAAAGAGTTCTTCTTATTCAGTTTCTTTTTATAGGTAAGTGTATTACTGTTCGATAGTCTTGAACCGCGGCTCATTTGGGTGTGTCCGTAAGCACCACCACCTCTATAAGCCTGGCTCGAATTGCTACCAAAGAAAGAGTCTGCACGTCTAGTTGTAGTGTTATATGTACCAGCAGCACGGAAGTTTAACCCTTTCATCAGCTCAATATTTAGAGCAAGGTTTACACCCCAGAACTCTGTATTTACCTTGTTGTGTACAGCTTCTGCCTGTTTAATAGGGTTTACTTGCGAGAAGTTGTTGTTGTCTTGCAACTCCAATGGGTCAAAAACCGAGTTCAATAGATCGTAATCTGTAGTGGCCAATCCACCCGTTGGTCTTGCTCTTAAAACGTTCGATAAGATGTTTAACGAACCACTAGAACCCGATGTACCTACACCTGTTTTAGTGTTGTTTGCATAGTTAATGGTACTCTCAAAGTTAATCTTTTTCGTAACCTTCTGTTTGAAACGTATCTTGCCAGTATCTTTTTTATAATCGCTGTTTGTAAAGATACCATTCTCGTCGAAGTGAGAGAAAGAGGCTGCATATTGTGTACCCTCAGTACCACCCGAAATGCTAAAGTCGTGGCTTTGCGACCAAGTTGGTTTGAAGGTTTCATCTTGCCAATTAATACCTGCCACATCTCTATAATCCTCTAAAGACTGATATCTATATGGAATACCGTCTAAATCTAACCCCTCTTTGTAGTAGGTGTTTTGGAATTTTGTAGGGTTAAGCTCCATTTGCAAATCTACAAATTGGTATGCAGATAGTTCTGAAAGTTTCTTCGCTATTCGTCTGTAACTAGCCGAACCGTTGTATGTAATAACAGGTTTTCCCTCTTTTCCAGATTTTGTAGTAACCAGAACCACACCATTGGCAGCACGAGCTCCATAAATAGCAGCTGCCGATGCATCTTTTAGAATATCAATAGTCTCAATATCCGAGTTCGATAGGTAATCGATGTTGCTCACCTCAAAACCATCTACAATAAATAGGGGAGAAGAGTCGCCGTTTACCGTACCCACACCACGCACTTTAATGTCGAAGCTAGAACCTGGTGTACCGTCCGACTGTGTAATTTGTACCCCAGCCACCTGTCCGCCAAGTGCCCCAACAACCGAGCTTGTTTTAAAGCCCTCAATGTTTTTGGAAGAAACCGAAGATACCGAACCCGTTAAGTCGCTCTTCTTCATGCTACCGTAACCTACAACCACCACCTCGTCTAGCAGAGCATTGTCTGGTTGTAATTTAATGGTATAGGTAGTAGCACCCTTCACCTTCAATTCTTTATTTACATACCCCATATAGCTGATAATAAGGGTTGAGTTTGCTTTTACTGAGATAGAGAAATTCCCGTCAATATCTGTAACAGCACCTTTTGTACCCTCTTTTACCTGTATGGTAGCACCAATTAATGGGATGTCCATTTCGTCTAAGACCACCCCTTTGACTTTAATTTGCCCCTGTGCAAATACCGATAGGCCGAGGCATAATGCTAAGAGAGTAAACAGTACTCTCTTAGCCAGTAGGTTATGTATATAGTTGTAATTTCGCATCTTTCTAAATGTTATTCTTCATTATTTAAAACTAGGGTTAAACCAAACTGCAAGTGGGAAGATTTGGTTCTTCGAGCCCGCCACATCTTTGTCTGTACCGTTGGTAACAAACGTCATCTGACCAATCAATACACCATTGGCATATCCATTTTCGTCGGTCCACTTGTTTGGATTTATTTTGATTTTATGCGCATTACTTGGGTCCACATAAGCAATTGGAGCACCTAAATTGGCTACGTTCTCGCTATATGTCATTGGTCTTCTAGCACCATAATTTACCGTTGCAGCACCAATAGACTCAAAGAATCTTCTCCACATAAACGACATGAACGACTGCTCATTCTTGGCATTTGGCTGACCATCTATGTGCGATGCTGGACCATTAATATTGTAGTAATCAAACGCTCTGCGGTACTCCATAATGAATAGGGCAGGATCTGCCAAACCTGTTATAACAGGAGCAGCCGAATAACCTCCTTCACGTGGGTTTACCTTAAATACAAATGGAGTGTACTCTACACTAACGCCTCCACTAATGCCCGAGCAGTGTATAAATACAGGAGTTTTCACCACAGTCTCTCCAGGAGTATCTTTTCCAGTTACAGCAGTAATAACAGCCATTAGCACTTTATTCTCAGTCCAATTGCCTTTTAATGCAATCTCTCCTGTTTTAGCATCTAAATCAAGGTGCAGCCCTTTCGATAACTTATCTACTGTGTATTTCACCTCCACACCCTCGGGTATATCGGTTGCTTTCACCTGAAGCACCAATGCTTGGTACTCCTCTTCCGATTTTACACGGTATTGGCTCGCCTCTTGCAATTCGTTGGCAAGGTCCAGGTTATTACCCCAA
This sequence comes from Bacteroides sp., assembly GCA_030151885.1. Taxonomy (GTDB): domain Bacteria; phylum Bacteroidota; class Bacteroidia; order Bacteroidales; family Bacteroidaceae; genus Bacteroides_E. The sequence continues at coordinate 14,210 of JASLCG010000110.1, read as the reverse complement.
TGAACGTAGCTAAAGAAATACGGATTTTTCACCACTTGAAGTTTGAAAGTATGCTCTAGCTCTCCTTTAGTATTTTGAGCCTTCACACGAACTGTATGTGTTCCAGTAGGAATTTTATGCCCTTTGTTGGCAGATACTAGTCCCGTGTTTTGGTCTATTCTAAGGTCGGCAAGTTTTGGATCTAGCTCAACGAAAGCATAAGTAACCTCGTCGCCATCCATCTCTTTAACGCTATTTTCAAAAGCACTACCAGCTATTACGCCTGTAACATCTGCGTAAGTAAATTTGGTAATTGGTTGGATAAAATCTACAATAGTAAACTTCAATACTTGGTCAAAATCTACTGCACCAAACTTATTGGTTGCTGTAACCGATACTTGGTATTCGCTGCCGATGGCCAAACTAGCCAGAGCATTTAACGTCAATTCTCCTGTAGCAGGATTTATTGAAATCTGCTCATTAGCTGGTTCTACCGATTTTAAAGCATACACCAAATCGGTTGTAGAACCTGCAATTGCAGGAGCTGCCGATGTAGCTTTAGAACCCTGTTCTACTCTAAACTCATTGGGTGTGTAGGTAAGGCTCAAAGGTTTTGATGTAACATCTATGGTTAGTGCCTTCTCAAAAATACCCTCTTCGCTATCTTCGCCCACAACGGCAGTAACCAATTTTAAACTAACGGTATAAACACCAGGTTGTACTGCTTCGGCACTCACTTTGGAAAGAGAGATTACACCATCGGCAGAGATGTTTACAAAGTCGTGTTTATCTATCAGTTGCTCGTTATGGTACACACTCGCAATTTTGTACTTAGAAATGGCAATATGATCGCCATCTGTAACCACTTTTGCAGTAGGTAACACCTCTTGAGTAGCTGTTATAAGCTCTTTGTAATCTACTTGAATGGTACTTGGTTCCACCTCTATCCCTGCAGGAATAGCCTTCATCATGTGGATAGATAGAACATCGCGCAACTCATAATATTTGTTGTTCGAGTAGCACGATAGGCTCAATTTATAGACACCCACAGCAAAGTTGTGCGTATTTGTTACTTGAATTCTACCTGTGTTTTCGTCTATCGTAAAGCTATCGGATGCTATAGAGCTGCCTTCAAACTTTACATCTGTAATTTCAAATTTAGATGGTTGGCCCCCAATGTAAGTTGGTTGGGGAATCTCGGCACCCATTGACGGACCGATGTTTATCACGTCTGGATAAAAGAGTGCAAACTTGGTGGAATCTGTCGTCTTAGGGTCTGTACATGAGCCATTACTCAGGCCAAAGCCCAATAGCACAAGTATGCCCAACAGTTTCCAATGTGTTTTTCTTGTAAAACTATTCATATATTAAAAGATTGTTATAATGCGTAGGATAAATTGTATTTTTTACCATTGATGGTTACCTCTGTTTGTACCCCCTGTTTGTGGAAAGTACCAGCATTTTCGGGTGTATTGTCGGTAAATTTGGCCTCAATATTTAGCTTTTGGAAATCAGCCTCCGATTTGAAAGGGTAAATCACTGTAATGAATCGAGCCGCTTTTTCTGCACCTCTTTTACGTACTGTAACCTGATATGATTTTCTTTTGGCAGATACCTCTTGCAACTTGTTAGACACCTCCGATACGAAGTTTCTAGCTGCATAATCTTGGCTAGTCTCTACAAAAGTTTTAATCAGCATGTTGTTGTTGTCGTCAAAGTTAGAGTGTGCACCATATATAAACTGCTCTTTTTGAGCCTCGTCAATGGTTACTTGGTTTACACCCTCTGCCAGGTGGAAGTTTAAGTTTACCTTGGTATTATCTGCTGTACCGTGTCCTTCGTCCACCAGAACGAAGAAGCTATTATCTACAAAGAAAACAGCTCTTCTGTGCGATAGGTCAGTGTAAGAGTCGTTTTCTGTAACCAATAAAATAGTATTCTCTTGCTCCTCCTTCTTTAATAGACGACCATTCATAAAGCCCTTCTTGATGTCACGCTCAAACTGAGTCAATGTGTTGTGCATCTTGGTAGCTGCAAATCTAAATCGGTCTTGGTTACTTTGTGTAGTTCCACCGTACGAGTAAACCCCAGCATCGGGGAAGAAATTACGACCATTTTTGTAGATGGCAAATGTGCCGTTGTCTGGTTGGTTGTGCCATTTATTACCAGGGTTTACGCTGTTTTTCAATATCATCATGGTTGCAGATGGATCCCAACCATTACGTATTGTGTAGTATCCCGAAGCCTCGTAGCTGTTCAATTTGCTTGTTGGCTTGGTGCCATATTTACCCTCTGTAGCCATCCATTTTATTTCGCCATCTTCGGGAAACATCTCTGCATACTTTCTAAAGTTCTTTAGTAGCACACTCTTAGAGTAGGAGCTGGCACGGGTATCATTAAAGTTGTCTATAGTATAGTTTGGAAACGTAATGTCCATTACAAAGCGTGCAGCGCTATGCAAGCTCGGTATATATGTATCGGTGAATATGCTCAGTTTGTTGTTTACTTGAGCCAGTTTATAGATGTCGTAAAAATCGGCAATGGCTGCAATGTGGTAGCTCGGATCTAGCTCGTTTTGCACTCCGTCCGATAAGAATTGAGTATCTACCTGTTTCGAAATACGGCTCGAACCATCGTTTAGCCATTCGCCAGATGCCGTAAATTCGGGCATCAAGATGCCTGCCGATATAATTGAGGCTACTTGTGTTAAATAGATATTACTCGTTTCGTTGTAGTAGTTACCTCTTATACACTCTATATGGTCATAAAATGCTGTTAAGAATTGAGAAAGCCACTCTGGAGTAAAGTTCTTAGACTGTATGTAGTAAGGGAATATATTCAACTGATCTATAACCCTTGTAGCTGGTTGTAGTCCGTGCCACTGTACTTTTTTGGCATTGGCCTCTTCCGATGGGAAATTATTCAACCAATCTTGGTACACTTTTTTCCAAGAGTTGAAATACTTCTCCTCCTTGGTTACTCTATATACTTTTGCCTGTGGCAACATCCATTGGTGGCGGTGCAGTTGGTAACCAAATTCTTGGTCTTTAACCTCCTCAGGAATGAAGTTCCAATTTATAGAGTCGTTGTCTTTAAAAGAGTAGTAAATGTCTAGTCCATTTTCTGTATGCTCTTTAAAGTTCCTTATATAGAATTGGTAATCTAATGCCTGATCTGCCATAGACACCTCTGTTAGTGTAGCCGATGGAGCAATTAAATTGATAAATGGGTTTTGAATATTGGGTCTGCTTTGGTAATATTTTAAAAGCTCGAAAGCAGCAAAATAGAGCTCTTCTTCTTCGTAGTATTTTTTTACCTGTTCTAAACCGGGGTAGTCTAAGTTGATAACTTCAAACAGTCGGCTGTTAATTACATTGTTCTCTTTTTTAGGGGGCAGTGATACGATATTATCGTTATACTCTCCACCAAATGTAAACTCATCTTTGCTGTCCGAACAAGAAAATAGGAACGAACAACATAGACATAAATAGAATATATTTTTCATTTTAAAAGATTATAAGATTACAGTTTATTGCTTAAAAATGTGTGCTATCAAAAACTTATGTAAAAGTACATCATCGGAAGGTATTCGATATTATAAATCGTTCTTATAAAAGTAAAGCTTGTATTATTGAATGTCTATTTTGTCTATTATTATTTAAAAATTGTGTAAAATGGACATTCTGATGGCTTGTAAGGTGCTTCATTTCTAAAGGTAAGGGTAAAACCATCAGGAGGAGATTGTACTATTTTGCCCAGCAATTATTGGCACCTGCCGACGATAAAATTGTACAAATTTAAAAGGGTGTACGTCTAATTTGTAGTTCTATAAGCTACATTTAAAAGGACCTTTGGGCGTGGTGCTGTAATGGGGTAGGAGGAGAGTTATTTTACAAAGTTTACAAAGGTGTGTAGGGGGGAGCTTTGCATTTTTTTAAATAGATTTGCCCCTATTGTACATTGAAACAATAGGGGCAATGGGTACTCTATTTGGAGCATTACTTATGGCTCTAAATACTCAAGTGTTGTTAAGAAACTCGTGTATTAATCACCATCTCCTTATGACTTTTTCGTAGTGCCTTGCTATCTTTGGCGTACACCTTTAAGAAGAGAGAGAGTTTCTCTTTAAAGGTTAGATAGACCTCTGTTTTATTATTCAACCACCATTTGTAAAATTTAACAGGGTTCTCTTTGTAGGCTGCCTTGGCAGTTATGGAACCTCTAGATCCGTAATCAATGTAGATGTTACTGCCCAGATACTTCTTGTAATACTCGGGATAAGAATTTTTGACTTTAGATAGAAGAATGCAAAACATCTCTTTATCTAAAATGGCTTTTGAATTTTTGTAAGAGGGGTAAAAAGTATGGTGTAACAATGTGGGATTTCTCACCACCCATTCCGATATGGTACATGTTCTCACCCCCTTGTCTGTCTTTAACGTTAGTAAATTATTTCCAGCATAATACCTGCGCTCTACAAACTCAAATTTATGAACCGTATTAAGGTCGGTAATCTTTTTTTTAGGAGTGGTGTTGTCGATCGGTCGGTCTTGTCCACTCAATAGTGATGGAATATCTTTATTCTTATTCGGATCTAATATTTTACCTTGGTACTTATCAATTAAGGTATCTATGCTGCTACCCAAGAAGAAGTCTTCAATATAGTTCCAACGCGCCCGATTGCTAAAATCTCGCAAAAAGAAGTGGTTAAATATATCCATACTCAGCTCGTGCCTCTGTAAGGTTCTGTCTAAAAGCCTGTTTTGATAGCAGTCGTTATTGGCATCTTTCATCAACTTATTCGGGTCATTAATACGGAGGTAAACCAAAGGACTCTCGCCACCTTTAACCTCATAACTGCCTAAATTTAGAAGTTCTATTAACGAGCCCAGTCTAATGTATATAAGTGCATTATGCCCTTTATTGGTAATGAATCGCTCTGCATTGTTCGAATTGGAATGGCCATACAGCCTATCGAGCTTCTTCAATAGATTTGCGAAGTTGGCAATGTACTTATTGTTAAACGTTCGGTACATCTCTTTATCTAAAATTATCCTTTTTTGCAGAAACACATAAGGTTCATCAAAATTCGAGGTCATGCCCTGCTTCTTACCAAAGCTAGAGAGGATAAACCTCGCTATCTTTATGGACATATCCTTGTAATTATACTGCATAGAAAGAGCATCGGCCAACTCCTCTTCGGTAAAGTACTTGCCCTTAACTCTAGCAAATATCTGCTGCAATGTTATGAATAGTTTAGAAAGTCTTTGCCTTACAGCAGCAGCTGTATAGTTAATTTGGAAAGACATTTTAAGCTGAGGTATCACCTCAATCTCATCATTTGCAAATAGTTTGTTTAGATAATAGGCCCTTTTTAGGCTAGGAAAGCCCTTGTCACGGAAATAATCCATCCACAACTTGTCTAAATTTAGCTCTATAATGGTGTATCCACTCTCTAACTGCTGAATAATGGTAGATACATTGCGGTATTTCTGCGTAAACAGGGCGTAGTTGTAGTTTGTTAATCGGGCATAAACCTTCACAAGTAACTTTTTAGGTCGAGCAATAACTACATTAAAACGGTGCTTCTCCAGATAATCTTTTTCAATCATCATCAGTGCAGTAAGCACCTTTTGGTCGATGTCGTCCTCTTTGTCGAATATGTAACTAAAGTCATCAACCGACAGAAGTAGGTTTCTAGACTTGTTATTCTTTAGAAAAGTGTTGTATATCTTTTTAATTACGGCTTTAATCTGATAAGTTCTTAGGGCAGACATTCCATGCAGTGCTTTAGAGTAGCTATTGTCCTTGCTAGAGTAGTTTAAAATGGCATATCCTTTGGTCTTAGGATCTCTAGCCACCCTTCCTATCTCTTGCACGTAATCGGGCAGTAGTCCCGATGGAGCATGGTGGTACACAATTTGAATATCGGCAATATCTACCCCCATACCGAAGGCTTTGGTAGAAATCATGGTGTTTTTATCTCCGTTCTTAAACTCTTTAAAAGCCTTCTCCTTTAAATCAGGAGGAAGAGAACCGTAATATCTGGTAGCAATATCTAATCCTTTTCCCTCTAGGGTTAAAGCAATTTCGTTAATGTGGCTTGTAAAAGGGGCATAGACCAGCGTCTTCAGGTTTAAATCTTGAATAGACTCAATGAACTGGGCAGTCTGGTTAATTTTAAACTTCTTGTAATTGCTGTTGGGTATGTTGTAGTTGTTAATGATAAATTGAATGTTGTTACGCTTCACCTGACCGATATAGATGTGTGGATTTTGCATAACAAGACTATCAATACTATCGAATACCATGTCGTTATCTCCTCCATATATGGCTGTAGCAGTAACTGCCACCATTGGGAAGTTGTATTTATAGTATTTTCGAATCTTATTGATGTGATTTCCCAGAAACCAGTAATCCACTCTAAAATCACGTCCCCAGGTAGTAATGAGGTGGGCTTCGTCTATAACCATTAAACCCAGTTGCCGCTGCCCAATAAAATGCTCTATACTGTACGACATAAATAGCTCGGGCGACATATATAAAATATCTATATGGCCCTCTTTACAGCTCTGAATAATGGTATCTCTATCTATCAGGTTTAGCTCACTATTTAAGAAAGCCACCTTATGAAACTTTCTATCCTCAATAATGGCATGAACTTGGTCTTTCATTAAGGCTATAAGGGGCGATATGACGATGGTAACATCTCCTCTTTCGGCAACATAAAAAGCTGGAAGCTGAAAAAGCAGCGATTTACCAGCACCCGTAGGGGCTGTAAGGAAAAGGTCTCTGTAGTCTGTTCCATCTTGAGCATTGTTATACTCATTAATAATGGTATCTACTATGGCCCCTTGCGAAATCTCGATTAAATTGTTTCCTAAATCGGGACTCTCGTACACCTTTAGCTTTCTAAACTTGGCCTTTTTACCCCAATAGTTGCATAGCAGCGAAATGGTCTCTTTATTGGCAATATATTCGTTCGATACCTTCTCTTCCAGATGCTTGTATAGTGCACCGTTATTTAGGCTCAGTAGGTAGTTTATCTTCTCTAAATCTTGAATGGAGTACAGACTATTTCGTTTCTTGCTGTACATCTTAACTGAAACATTTACATCAAAAGTATTGTTGGCAATGCACGAGTTTATAAAGCAATCTAACGCATACTGATCCGAATCAATATCTATAGTAGGAAGTGCCGCGCTCGTGTTCTTTAACGGCATAGCATCTGTAAAGACATCTATCACCTTAACATCAGCAGTTGGCATAATAAGTGTACAATAGTACTGCCCATTAATCTTCATCTGCTCCATTTGGTACATGGGCATTTTATCGGGGCGTTCGTCTATGTTCTCCTCTTTAAGCTGCTCTAGGTATTCAGCCTCTTTTATGGGGTACAACCCTCTTAAATTGTCTTTTATAACAACAACTCTACTTTTAATGATAGATTCGGTAAAATACTTCTCAAAATAGATGTACTGCGGATAAGATAGTACATGGTACTCGGATGGTTGGTACAACTTGGTAAGCACTCTTCTCATCCAGTCGTCGTTAAACAACTCCTCATTACCATTGAGCAAGAAGGTGGCTGAATCTGTAATTTGATTTTGAAAACTTGAGCTGTTCAGTAGTGTCGTATCTCCTAGAATTACAAATATAAGGTCTCTCTGTTTAGCTGCTTCAAGGTCTATAAGTGCAGCAACCTGATTTGAATATAGAGTTTTAAATTCCATACTACTCATAATTTAAAAATATTAGTTTTAATTTCATGTTAAGTTAAGCTCTTCATAGATACGTATGCGCGTACCTTTATAGCTAAGGTTTACAGTAAGAGGTAATTAAATGGATTTTATTTATTAATGGATTTAATTGATAATGCTCTTACTTCACCACTTTATTATTATTTATTTAAAGCCATATACCGGTTTAGGGTGGCTATGACATCTTATTATTTCCAATAAAAAACCTTCCACTACCACTGGTAGTGGAAGGTTTGAAATAAACGCTACTCTTCACAGACGCATTTATCACATCAAAAAAGTATCTTTTTCTAAAGTAAAACTTCTATTTAACTTTAGTAACTTTCGTTCTATACCTTTTTAGGGCATTCTTGTAATAGGTTATTAATTTCTGTTGCAGCTCCGTAGGAGTAATAACTCTAACAAGGTCGCCCATGGATAGGAGTTCCATAATGAAATCGGGTGTTATGTACACCTTTAAAGAGATGACAAGTTCGTTATCGTCTTCGCTTATAATTTGCTGCGTGCTGTGTAGCGGCAGCGATTTCACGTAGTTTTTTTGACTGCCCAATATTGAAAGCACCACCTCGGCTGGTTTCTCATTCTCTTGATCTCCGTTTGGGGTGGTTATTCCGAAACAGTATTTATATAGCTCGTCTAGGTTAGGCTTATCTTTGTCTTGATACTTCTTACTAAGTGTAATAAGTTCGCTCATTCTGTCTAGCCCAAAGCTTTTAAAAAAATCTATTTCCCCATCTTTAGCCAGTAAGTACCACCTGTAATTGGCCTCTTTCAAGGCATAAGGCTTCACAATACGCTCTGAAAACTCTCCATTCTTGTACTTCTGATAGTTAAATTTAACCATCTTTTTCCCTTTAATGGCCTGAATAAGTGGGTATAAAAATTCCGTACCCTGCGGACTTCTATTCTCAGGGAATACAATATCTGTTAAGTCACTTGCCAGCCTCTGTATGTGTGCCATATCTAGCATCTCCATAACACGCTGTTTATCTATAGGCTGATGAGCAGTATCTATTACATATTTTCTTTGCGATCTATCGTATTCAATATCCACTTCAAACATAGATCTTATATCTTCTAAATCTCTGTGGAAAGTTCGCTTAGAAATATTAAAGTCGCTTTTATCTAAAGCCGACATTTGGCTTAGATAGTTTTTAATCTCTTCGAAGCTAGCGGGGCATTTCTTTAAAAAAGAGATAATATGTCGCAGTCGCGAAACCGATTCTTTTTTTGACATATGCAGTTTTAATTTAGTCGTATAAAGCAGTCGTTTTTTGTGTTTTGCATAAAATTGCTTAAATCCGATGCTCTATTTTAATTATGTGTGTCTCTTTATAAATTACTTTTAGCTGCTTTTAAATGGCAGCATAATGTCTCCTTTTGTTCGTTTTGGAGTACTTCATACAACTGTTTGCTGTTCGTTAGGCAACTCTTTATGTTTGGGTATCGTACATTTTGCTATAAATTTTATCTATCTTTTAATCTAGTTGCAGGTTACCAAAAAGGGTTTTAATAGCACGCCTTAATGTTCCTACTATTTGCTAAGTTACATTGTATCAATGCCAAAATATGTCCTTGTAACGATAAAAAACAGATAAATAGCACAAATGGCACCATCTTATCTATAAAAAGAGTGCAGTGTTGCTAATTTCTAAGTTCTATTTTAATTTCAAATAACATTTATAAAAGAATCGCGTCCCAATAGAGTTTGATAAATAACTTTATTAAAAAGATCTTAATTCTTTACATTTTTAAAAATACAACCTTTATTTTAATATCTCTCCTTTTTTAATCACCTTTTTTAAAGGTGTGGTTGCCACCATCATTTGGAGCCTTGCAGAAGGGGTTTTTACCTTTCCGACAGACCAAGCACTCCTTGCTTAGAAAACGCATATCTGTTGCCTATATACAAGAGATACATCGGCAATAGCGAACTGGCTATATTTAATGAATTGAAAATAAGTCTTTTGGTACATAGTAAGGGGGAGGAGAGATGGAAGAGTTGCCCTTTTGGGGCTGTAGTTCTGTTAAGGCTGATAAGTAGATCCCTACAGAAGTATGGCACACCCTTCGTACATTTAAGCTTTGCAATTGGTGTGCAGCCATTTTGCATAGCTAGAAGCCTACCCATATACAAGGCTACACTTAATTGGGAGGGGAAGTTCCCTATATATAGATAGGTGGCTCTGCCGCTGTAAAGAGGTGGAGTAGTGTTTTACGACTTACCAAACCCTCTGTTGTGGGCTATCCATCTTAGTATAGGAAAGGCTACACCTAAACTTACAAATTCCGATATCAACGCGGGGTAGAATAATATGCCCAACATAAGCTCGTCCGACCCTCTAAAGAGATGCCAAGCGACGAGTGCCAAAATAGGAGATAGAATCAGCTTTATGATACTGCTCACAATACTAGCCCACCAAGAAAAGCGAAGTTTACGCATCAGTAGTAGAAATAAAAGTGTGCCAACCAATAGCGTGAAGCTACCTAAATAGGCTGTCAGAAGGTATATGTCTGTAAATGTGATGCTTTGCATGGTGCATGGTTTTTAGTCAAATTTTAAAGGGGTAAGATAGGTAAATCATTCTACTAACTGCAATAAGTGGTTCGGTTTTTGGGTCGATGGGGTTGTGAATTAACATTCATTGCTTCTTAAATTTGATGTAGATGTAGCAGTCAATAGCTATTTAGCCGCACCCTGAAGAGCTTTTACGCTCTTTGCGTATGATAAATTTATGGCGTAATACGGAATAATAAATACCCATTTATGGGCATACTTTGCCATTAATAGCTTATCTTTTGTGGCATTAAACAGATCTGTTCACCTTAAAACTTGTTTCTTATGAAAGCACTCTATTTTGCATCGCAATTTTTTAAATACCTATCGTGGCTATTAGCTGCACTATTTATTGTCTTGGGCTTATACCATTGGAATGGCGATGGAACTATCTTTTGGACCTATCGTTCGCTGTTTATAGGCTCGGTAGTTAGCATATTGGTACATTTCTTGTGTAAAGCCACCTACCACCGCATCAGTAGTAGAGGGTAGCTATAATTATAACTACAACTTTACGCTCTGCCTATGGGTAGCGTGATATTGATAAAAGAGCATTCTCCTAATTTATGCCGATTGCGCATAGGTTGGGAGATTGTTTTATTAAGCTATCTGTCAATTTTAAAAGTGTAGTAAAAAGTGGTCTATCAAGGCTACTGACGGATATGTCTATAAAGGAGTAGCGAGTAGTTCTCTTAAAAGAGCGGCTGCATCAAAAAGAGAGCCTTTTAACGGCTGCACCTCTCTTTAAAGGGCCGAAGAAGTAACGGGTAACGGTGTTGCCAATAAAAAGAAAAGTGGAGCGAAGAGGGAGTAGGCAAATAACTCGTCAGAAGCCATACAGCGGGTGTACTCAATTAAACTAGCCCATAATCAGTAGCTTATATCTGATTTTATGCTGCATATAATAGTGTTAAAATAGTGATAATAGCGAATTATTTTCTTATTTTAGGCTTTGTTAAAGAGTGTAACCTTAATTTTTTGAAGAGATGAAACCGTTAATTTATGACAAGGTTAAATGGCACTATGGCTCTACCAATAGGAGCATGGGCTTGGCTACCGATGTGGGGGCTACGCACATTGCTTTTATGCTGCGTTGGTGTAATGAAAATGGACTAATTGCAGCAAATATTATAGAGGAGTTTCAAAAAGAGTTTGACCAAATAGCACTGGGTAAACTGACTTATAGAGATTTCTTAATATCGGCCTTAGATGGCATTTTTGATAGTGAACTACTTAATACACGTGGACAAGGATTTGGAAAGCAGTATTATAGTAGCGAACGGACCAAAATGGCTAGAAGATACGGATGGTATTTAGAGGATTACGACATGTGGGTGGAGCAGCTTTTTGGTAAAGAGTACCACAAAAATGTAGCTATGTACTATGTCGCTTACACCGAAGAGAATTATCAGAAGGTGGCACAGATAATATCTAAACGCTACAACCAGTATTTGGAGATGAAAAGCGGTGTAGATAAAAAAGAGTAATCGAATAGCATAATAATTGAACTAGAAATATAGACCCCATGTTGAAAAAAGTATGGATATACTGCCTTGTTGTGGCAGCAGTGGTGGGTTGCGGCCCCAAGAAGATGCACGCAGACCTAGAGGTAACATCGGCAGTACAACCGATATTGCGTGATGTTGATGTAAACCCTACACTGAGGTTTAAGGTGGTGAATAACGACCAAAGCGAACCCCTTACATTAAAACACCTGAAGGTGTCGTTTGCTGGTACGCCCTATCTAAGCGACATTGCTAGGGTATCTCTGCTTGTGCCCAACCAAGGGCATAATGGAACCGACTCGTTGCTGGCAGCCACAACCTCTATTAGAGAGGTGGTAGAGCTGAGTAGTAACTATACGGTGCAGAGCGATACGACCTCTTTGGTGCTGTCGGTTATTTTGAAGGGCATTACCAATTTACAACACAGGCTCTATGTAAAGTGTCTGGAGATGGATAGCAACCGTGGATTGCTCTATATGGAGCCACAACAGAGGGCGATGTATCGGTTTGGCGTGGCAGTGCATAGTGCAAAAATGGACGATGTGCATACGGCAAGGATTCCAGCCCTAGATGTAACCAACGAAGGGACGCTCATTGCTGCTTACGATGCACGATGGGAGAGCTCGCGCGATTTGCAGGGCGATATTGATGTGGTTATTAAACGCAGTTCGCTGCGTGGGGTAGATTGGAAACCGATGCACCGTGTGCTTGATATGGGAGAGTACGGAGGGCTACCCGAAAAATACAACGGCGTGAGCGATGCAAATATTACCATAGATAGGAATACGGGCGAAATCTTTATTTTTGGCCTCTGGATGCATGGAGTGGTAGATCCTAACAGTGGAAAATGGGTTGGAAACTTGACCGAAGAGAGTACCCTATGGAATCATCAATGGGCTAAAAATGGTTCGTTGAAGGGAAACAGTATTAAAGGAAGCAGCCAGTTTTTAATGACTCGTAGCGACGACGATGGCATAACGTGGAGCGAGCCCACCAACCTTACTGCTCAGTTAAAAAGGGACGATTGGATGCTCTATGCTCCTGCTCCTGGACACGGTATTACCCTAGAAGATGGTACACTCGTAGTGCCTACACAGGGGAGGGACGCCAAAGGGGTGCCTTTCTCGACCATCATGTGGAGTAAAGACCACGGAAAGAGCTGGACATCGGGCAATCCTGTAAAAGAGAACACCACAGAGTGTACCGTGGCACAGCTATCGGACGGAAGTTTAATGCTGAATATGCGAGATAATGCCAATGCTACAAACAAAGAGGAGTTAAACGGAAGATCGGTATTTATTACCAAAGACCTGGGTAAAACTTGGGTAGAACACCCTACATCTAGGGAGGCGCTGGTAGAACCTGTTTGTCAGGCTAGTTTGCATACGCACATCTACACCGATGCCGACACGGGAAAACAGACGCGTTTATTGTTGTTTATGAATCCGAATTCAAAATACAACCGTACAGATATGACCATTAAGGTGAGTCTGGACGATGGGGCTACTTGGCCGGCAGAGTACTGGGTTCTTTTGGACGAAAAAGGTGGATACGGCTACTCGAGTATGGCTACGGTCGATAACGATCATATAGGTGTACTGTACGAAGGGAGCCGTGCCGATATGGTATTTCAGCTGATACCTGTAAAAGAGTTATTGCATAGGTAGAATTTTAAAAAAGGTACAGTTGATGTAAAAGGGAGATCCAAATGTAATGGATTTCCCTTTTTTATGGTTATACTTGTATAGGATCCAACAATATAAAACTCAAATATGACAATTTTACCTCCTATTGTAGATAGTACACTAGAGCAAAAACTTTTACAAGCGATTAAACTTTACAACTTCTATTTTACAGATTCACACATAAAAGACGATGCAGATAAATATGCTGGACAAACAATTAAAACCTTAATTGCTGAGGCGAAGGCTTTAATTACAGGATATAATAAAAAGAATCTGCCACCAGAAGCTCGGTACAACGTGCCGATGTCGTTGCTGCTCTTGTCGATGGGGTACTCCTTGGTAGGAAATCAAATGGATATGGAGCAACTCGTCTCTAAAGAGTTAGAAAGAGTGGAAAAACTCTTTGATAAGGTGCTTATGAACGACTGTAACGTACTGGAAGAGCAAATAATCGCGAATCTTGATGCACAAAAAGCGGCTTTAGTAACGTCGGAACAGTGGATTGAGTTCTTAAAGCAAAATGAACAAGCTATTGTTAAGCTAGATGGGGTAACGTTGTTGTGGGCCAAAGATTTGCCAGAGCTGATTGCATCGTCTGGAATGCTGACACTAACCGAAGCAGTGCACGATTTTATTGTGCAACAGTTGGAGCTGCTATCTTCAAAAATAGAGCTAAAAAGTACGACTAAACCTAAACTACAAAGTTTGGCAGAGGAGCTGACGC
>JASLCG010000147.1 GCA_030151885.1 Bacteroides sp. | reverse complement strand
TGATTGAAACCCCTTTTTTACATACTTTTTGTATGAGTATTATTTTAATTCCCAAGCTAGTGCACTTGCTCCAAGTACAGCAGCATCAGAGTCTTTAAGCTCAGATACAAGAAGTTTTGTCTTGCCTTTATAAATGTTCAAGATATTTTCTTCCATAGCTTTTTGGATAGGATTCATTATATAGCTACCTGATTTAGCTAATCCACCAAATAATACAATTGCTTCTGGACTAGAAAATGCAACAAAGTCAGACAATGCTTCACCTAAAAGTGTACCAGTAAACTCAAAAATACCTTTCGCTATTTCATCACCTTTAACTGCTGCATCATATACATCCTTAGATGTAATGTTTTCTGCAGGAATTTCACGTAGTAAGCTAGGCTCAGTTCTAGCTGCCAATAACTCTCTCGCAGTACGTGCTACACCTGTAGCAGAGCAATAAGCTTCTAAACAACCTTTACGACCACATCCACATGGACGACCATCATGACGTCTAACACATACGTGTCCTAGTTCTCCAGCAAAGCCATCGTGACCATATACTACTTGGCCATTGATAACAATACCACTACCAACACCTGTTCCTAAAGTAATCATGATAAATTCACGCATACCACGCGCTGCACCATAAGTCATTTCACCAACAGCTGCCGCATTAGCATCGTTAGTAAGTGCTGTAGGGATGCTTAAACGTTCTTCAAACATTGCAGCTAAAGGAATTACACCTTTCCATGGAAGGTTTGGCGCAAACTCAATCGTTCCTGTATAGAAGTTTCCATTAGGAGCACCTACACCAATCCCTTTAATTTTGTCTATACCACCAACTTTATCAATCAATGGTGTAAGATTTTTACAAACCTCATCTACGTATTTATCTGGCGATAGATAAGCTTGAGTTTTAACGGAATCACTGCAAATGATATTACCACGTGCATCAACAATACCAAAAACTGTATTGGTTCCGCCTATATCTATCCCTACTACGTAGGGTCTTTCCATATTAGAATTCATTATCTGTAGAATTAAAGGATTATTTATTTTTATATTATACAAAAATCGTAAAGAAGATTGATAATACAAAATTATTCAATTCAATAATCCCATGGATTATAGATTTTTTAAGAATTAAAAATCAGCTTTTTAAAGAGATATTAACAGATATTAGACTAATCTTTTTAAATATCAGCAATACCTAAATAACACGTAGATTTCTAGTTTCGTTTTGGCTTCTAACTCTACTTCTAGATTTGCTGCTAGAATTAACCTCCCCTCTTGTCGTACCTCTAGAATATGTGCTAGACTGCGATCTTCCGCCCCTTCTTCCAGTAGTTCTACCAGTGTCATTCACCTCTTTTTTATCGTACCTCGACCTGTTGTTTGTTTTATTTTCTTCTCTACGAGGTCTTTGAGAACTATTATTCTGAGGCCTACTAGAACTTGGCCTTTCATATTTACCAGCACCCTGAGTTGTATTACTTGGTCTAGTAGGACGATTTGGAGCTACTGGCCTATTGGGGCTACTAGGTCTATTATGTCCACTATTATTGGGTCGATTATAATTGGGACGACTATTATTTGGCCTGTTATTAGGTCTATTATGGCTGTGATTTGGTCGACTATTATAGTTAGGACGATTATTATTGTTATAATAATAAGAATCACGATACCTATCTCTGTAATAGTAATTTCTTCTATTATTGTGTTTATACCCTCTATAACTATTATAATTACGTGGAGGGTTATAATAATAGTGATTTCTATTATTATACGTTAAATAAATACTTAAAGACCACACATTTGACCTATTATATAAAGGTCTATAGAAATAGCTCACACCTGTATATCTACTCCACTGATAAGGAGTTAATACATACTGCAAATCCTGATTTCTTAAATCAAGAAGAGTATTATATGAGTTTAGAGATCTTCTATTTCCTCTATTCATGCCTCTTAATAGAGGCTCATATCTCAGAATAAAATCGTAGTTAATTTCAAAAACATCTATATATTGATTTGCACTAAGATTCAATTCATAGGCCATTTTATCAGTCAAAAATCTAGCCTCATCTCTAGCACTCTGTGCATTTACTTTATGAAAACCCAAAGAAGCACAAACTATAATTAATAATAATGTAACTCTTTTCATAGCTTTAATATTTTGATTACAAAACAAAGCTAGGATAAGGGTTTTCCTTATCCTAGCTTAAAATTCTATCGAAAATAGGGAAACCCCTATATTGTTATTTTTTTAATACTATTTTACCAGGCTCAAGTAGTACTACTCTACGTTTATATAAATCTCCAACAGCCTTTTTAAAGACTTTTTTACTCACACCAAAGACATCATAAATCTCTTCGGCATCACTTTTATCATGTAGCGTAGTAACGCCTCCATTTTCTTTAATGTAATTTAGTAATGTTTCTGAGAAATCTAAAATATGTTTTCTACCCGACTCTTGCAGTATTAAATCAATTTTTCCATCTGGGCGAATCTGTTTAATATATGCTTGTAAACGCATACCTGTATACAGAGGCTGAAATATTTCATTATCGTATAGTAAACCTGGGTATTTATTATCAATAATGGCTTTAAAACCCAAATCAGTTTTCTGCCAAACCAACACGTCTACTAAATCACCCTCCTGATAAGAAGGGAATTCCTCTTCAAAATAGCGTTCTACCTTAGCTGAGCCAACAATACGGTAAGATTCTTCGTCCACATGTGCATGAACAATATATCTATTACCAATCTCCATACGCATTTTTTGTTCACTAAAAGGAACAAATAGGTCTTTCATTAACCCCCAGTTTAAAAATGCTCCAAACTCATTAGTCCACGAAACTTCTAGATAGCCAAACTCACCAACCTGAATAAATGGGACAAGTGTTGTGGCAATCATTCTTTCATCCATATCTAGGTATAAAAAGACATCTAGTTCTTGTCCAATAACATATTGTTCAGGCACATAACGAGAAGGTAGAAGTATTTCACCAAACTCTTCACCTCCGTCGAGGTATAAACCAAAGTCAACCTCTTTAACTATTTTAAGCTTATTAAAGCGTCCTAATTGTAAATCCATATAATTACTATTTGTGTACAAAGATAGCTTTTTTCCTTTTGTAACTAGATTCTATCATCTGATTAAATTGTTATATATACCCTGTTATTTTAACAATGCTCTTTCTACTAACAATGGAATCTGGTCTGGTGTTCTAGCTACTTTAACTCCAGCAGCTTCAAAAGCAGTTATTTTACTCTCAGGACTTCCTCCCCCTTCCGAGATTATAGCACCAGCATGCCCCATTTGCTTACCAGTAGGAGCCGATAGGCCTGCAATAAAAGCAACAACAGGTTTCTTAATATTATTTTTAATGTATTTAGCCGCAACCTCTTCACCATCACCTCCAATTTCACCAATAAGCACCATTACTTTTGTATTGGGGTCGGCTTCAAATTGTTTCAAAATATCAATAAAATAAAGTCCCACAACAGGATCTCCACCAATTCCTACAGCAGTAGATTGGCCTAAGTCATGTTTAGACAATAAGTCAACAACTTCATAAGTCAGTGTACCACTTCTACTTACTACCCCTACGCTGCCTTTCTTAAAAATATTGGGAGGCAATATACCTACTAAACTTTCATTTACTGAAAATAGTCCAGGGCAATTAGGACCGATCAATAGACTCCCCTTTAACTGAGTAAATCTATATGCTTTAATCACATCATGCGTAGGTATTCCTTCTGTTATACAAATTATAAGCTTAATCCCACTATCAGCAGCTTCCATTATCGCATCACAAGCAAATCTTGCAGGAACAAATATAATAGATGTATTAGCTTTCGACTTTTTCACAGCTTCTTTTACAGTATTATATATTGGTATATCCTCCAAAAACTCCCCCCCTTTACCAGGAGATACTCCTGCGACAACTTGCGTTCCATACTGTTTCATTTTAAGAGCATGAAAAGCCCCATCTCTGCCAGTTATGCCTTGCACTACTAGTCTTGTATCTTTATTAATTAATATGCTCATAGTTGTAGTTTATTTAGGTAAGCACTGAATAGCCTTTAAAGCTGCTTTAGCCATAGATTCTTCAATAATTAAGTTTTCGTTCTGCCTTAGTATTTCAAGTCCTTCTTCTGCATTTGTTCCTGTTAAGCGAACCACAATAGGAATAG
>JASLCG010000132.1 GCA_030151885.1 Bacteroides sp. | reverse complement strand
TTATGAGAAATTCGTATTCTTTTTGCCTCTACAGGATATTTGGTCAATTTAATAGGATAGTTTCCTTCTTGCTTTACAAGCTCTTCATAAGGCAACTCTATGCTAAAATCATTAGCATCAATTGTATTAAATAACTTAGTTCCTATTTGGAATGTAACTTGTACTTCAGAAGGAAAAGTTAGTAATGACTTATTGTCTGGAAAATTCACACCTATTAAAGGTACTATTACAGTTTTCTCAGTAATAGCATCAACAATAATATTTAAACGTGTAGAGTCTGGAAAAAACTTAGCTCCTCTTATTGGTAACAATTTTAGACCTTTACTTTGACTCTCCATAATATCAGACAATGAAAAAGATTCTGTTTGAACCTCTTTTATACCCTCTAATATCTTACTTGGAGCATAAACATCAATAGAGTCTGGAGAAAGATAAGTATCTAATATAAAGTATTGAGAAGATGTTTCTAGCTTCCCATTAAAAAGAAGTGGTACTCTTTTAGCCTCACCCTCAGCATAAATATACTCTAGCGTGTCTGGAGAGCTTATAGTGATATCAGCAACATCTTTATACTTAGAATATAAATACCTTGATAACGATGTGGTTGATAGTTTAATATGATTCTTCTTAGAAATTAAGAGTAAGGAGTCAAATTTTAATTCAATACTGGCTTTTTTACCAAATGTATTACGAAGCTTATAATCTAAGATTTTACTACCTCGTGCTGTTATATTAAATACAAGAACGGAGTCTGGAGTATTTGTCAACATTACATTCGAGGGTAATCCAACCAGTTCTACTGGTACAACAAAGTTTTCTTTGTGATTTTCATTGAGAGTTAACATGAACCAGAAGATTGTCGCTAAACCACAAAAGAAAACATAAAGAAAGAACTCCTTGCTCTTTGGTTTAAACAAGAAGTCCTTTATAAGTTTAGCTATCTTCAGAACAATATTCTTAATATTATCGAAGTTAGACATAGCTATGTTTTTAAATTATTTCTTTTCAGTAGCCTTTGGAGCTTGAGGAAGAGCATAAATTGAATTAATATCAATATTTATCTTCACACCATTAGCTATTTGAAGTTCTATTACGTTATCTGCTATATGTTTAATAGTTCCATAAATACCACCTGCAGTAACTACTTCTTGATTTACTTGAAGTGTTTTTCTGAAGTTTGTAATTTCTTTTTGTTTCTTTTGTTGTGGACGAATCATAAAGAAGTAAATAATTAAGAACATTGCTCCTAACATAATCCACATAGTTAGGCTACTTTGTTGTGCTGCTTGTAATAATACAGTCATAATTGTATATCTTTTAAATTATTGATTATTAAAATTAATCTACTAACTACAAATCTATTAGTTTTTTAACAATTTACCCTGTTTTTTTAAGTCTTTTACTATAGAATCTAGTGTTCCATTAATAAATGATGGACTCTTATTTGTACTATATAGTTTAGATAAATCTAAGTACTCATTAAAAGTTACATTAATTGGAATATTCGAGAAGTTTAAGATCTCTGCTAGGGCCGATTGCATCAATACAATATCCATAAGTGCAATTCTATCTAACTCCCAGTTTTTAGTAAATTCTCCGATTAGACTTCTATAATACTCATCGTTAGTAATAGTAGCATTTAATAAATCCACAGCAAACTGTCTATCTTCATAGTCATTATACTCTGGTAATAATTCTTGAGCACTACCATTAGCCTCTTCAAAACGTTTAATGGTTTTCATTACAAAAGTATCGACAATCTCTTTATCATCATTCCAATAAAGACTCATATCTTCTAAAGCTTCGTCTAAAGTTGGATTTTGATAAATGAATTTTCTATACAACTTTCTCCATAAATCTCTATCTAATTCATAGCTTGATTCTGAAGCTGTCATATACTTTTTGTAAATATCAGAATCTAAAATCTGCTCAGCAATAGTCCTTACAGTATTTTCATCATCTGACCATGATCGTTTTTGTGCTTCACAATAATCTCTTAACTGTGTGTTATTTGATAACTGTTGAATAAAACGATTTTGAATAAATTTAAGATTTGGATGTTGCTCCTCATACGTAGGAGCCAATTTTGACTTCGCCTTTTCTATACGTTGTTCTGCAAACTCTGTTATTGCCACCATTAATAATAGCAAATAGTTATAAAGATCGTAAGCTTTCGATAAGCTAAACAAAAATTCTTTCAGAGTCGCATTTACAGACTTATCTTCATTTTGATAGTAAGCATAAACAATCTGTATCAGTTTCAGACGAATAAGAGCTCTGTTAATCATAATTTTAATGTAATATATACGGTTATTAACGAAGTAGCAAAAGTAGCTAAATAACTATATTAAACACAATATTTTCAACTTTTTTAAATGTTAGAAACCTATTCTATACGATTTTCTTTTGAGAGTAGTAAAAATTTATCCAATTTTGAACCCTAATTGTAAACATACCTATTTTAATAGTAATGGAAGAGATTAATAAAACCAAAGAAAATGCTTTTAATGATAAGAAAATTCTATATTCAAAAGCTATAAAAGCGGGAAAAAGAATTTACTATCTAGACGTTAAGCAAAACAGAAAAAACGACCTATTCTTAGCAATCACAGAAAGCAAGAAAGTAGTTTTTGGTGAAGGGGAAAATACAAAAGTAAGCTTTGAAAAACATAAGATATTCTTATACAAAGAAGATTTTGAAAAATTCTCTAATGGACTAGAAGATGCACTTAATTTTATTAAGGAGAACCAAGTTATTCCTCAATCAGATGAAACACCAGATAGTTTTGAAGGGAAAGAAAAAGATAGCTCAGACTCACTAGTAGATGAAGAACTGAATGATGGAGCTATTAAAATAGATATCGATTTTTAAGCAAAAAGTTTGAATTCCGGAGAATTATAACTAATTTTGCGTCGCTTTTTTACAGCATATCATGTGCTTAGCACATCGTGTGATGGTGAATTAAGCATTAAAATACTTAATTTTAGAGTAACACAATTTTTATTTAAAATGAAAACAATTGAAGTAAAAGGTTCTTTAAGAACTATCGCTGCAAACTCTGCAGAGCAATCAAAAGCTATTAAAGCAATCCGTAAAGAAGGTGGTATTCCTTGCGTTATTTATGGTGGTGCTGAAGTTTTACACTTTACTGTATCTTTATCAAGTGTTCGTAAACTTGTTTACACTCCTGATATCTTTATCGTAGAACTTGATCTAGATGGTAAAAAAATCAATGCTATCCTTAAAGACATCCAATTCCACCCAGTTACTGACAACATTCTACACATTGACTTCTATGAAGTTAATGAAGCTAATCCAATTGTTATGGAAGTGCCTATCAAACTTGAAGGTCTAGCTAAAGGTGTTAAAGCTGGTGGTAAACTTCAATCTCAAATGAGAAAACTTAAAGTTAAAGCTTTATATAACAACATTCCTGAGAGACTAGTTGTTAACGTAAGCGAACTTGAGTTAGGTAAGTCTATCAAAGTGAATGAAGTGAATTTCGAAAACCTTGAAGTATTAAATGCTAAAGAAGCAGTTATCTGTTCAGTTAGATTAACTCGTGCAGCTAGAGGTCTTGCTAATGCAGCTCAAGCTTAATTTAAATAGCAAATGAAATATTTAATTGTCGGATTGGGGAATATTGGTCCTGAGTACCATGAGACCCGCCACAATATAGGATTTATGATATTGGACGCCTTTGCTAAGGCGTCCAATGTTGTTTTTAGCGATCAGCGTTATGGAGCAGTAGCCAAAGCGTCTGTTAAAGGAAGACAACTATTCTTACTTAAACCATCTACATATATGAATTTAAGTGGAAATGCTGTTCGCTATTGGATGCAAAAAGAGAATATTCCTCAAGAAAATGTTCTTATATTAGTGGATGATCTAGCTCTGCCTTTCGGAACTTTAAGACTTAAAGGAAAAGGTAGCGATGCCGGACACAACGGGTTAAAACACATTGCGCAAATTTTAGGAAATCAGAACTATGCCCGATTAAGATTCGGAATAGGTAATGAATTTTCTAGAGGGCAGCAAGTTGATTATGTATTAAGTCTTTTTGATAGTGAACAGATGCAATTGATGCCAGAAAGATTAGATGTAGCAATAGAAATTATTAAGACTTTCTGTTTAGCTGGCTTATCAATAGCAATGAATCAGTATAATAATAAATAAAAAGAAAGAAGAATATGGGAGAAGCACGATTAGATAAATGGTTATGGGCTGTTAGAATATTTAAAACTCGTTCTATTGCCGCAGACGCTTGTAAAAAAGGACGTGTTTCAATTAATAATGCACTAGCTAAACCTGCACGAACAGTTAAGGAAGGAGATATTGTATCTGTTAGAAAACCCCCTGTTACTTATTCTTTTAAGGTATTACAAACTATAGATAAACGTGTTGGGGCTAAACTAGTTCCTGAAATGATGGAAAATGTTACTCCTAAGTCCGAGTATGAGATATTAGAGATGAATAAACTTAGTGGTTTTATTGATAGATCCAAAGGAATGGGAAGACCCACAAAAAAAGACAGAAGACAAATCGAAGAGTTTACTGATCCATTTTATATGGATGATGATTTTTTTGATGAGTTTGACTTAGAAGATTAAATAGTTTTACTATTATATTTCCATGAAAGAGCCGATATAAATAATATATCGGCTCTTTTTATAAGAATATAGACTAAAGAACAAGTAAACTACAAGACGACTTTACTATGTTGCCGACACAATCGTAGTATGTTGCCGATATACCTCAGACATGTCGGCAATAAGAGAGAGTCATATCGGCAACATACATTTGGTAAGACCTACTTACACACACTCTATAACACATAAAAAACGCTAACTCTATTGATAGAATTAGCGTTTTTTGCTTATTTAGTTTAAAACTTACTTTCTAAAAGGAGGTTTTACTATTTCTGCTTTCAAGAAACGATCTCTTACATTAATCGTTATTGGTGTGCCTACTTTAACAAATTCTTTGTTAACATACCCCATACCAATACCTATTTTTCTGGTCGGAGACATAGTCCCAGACGTTACTTCACCTATAATGTTATTACTTTCATCACATATTTTATACCCTTGGCGAGGTACTCCTCTATCTTTAAGTTCAAAAGCTACTAATTTTCGTTGAGGTCCTTCTGCTTTTTGTTGTTCTAAAACAGCTCTTCCTATAAAATCCTTTCCTTCAACAAACTTAGTAACCCAACCCAAACCAGCTTCAAGAGGAGTTGTAGTATCAGATAAATCATTACCATACAGACAAAATCCCATCTCTAAACGTAATGTATCTCTAGCACCTAACCCAATAGGCTTAATACCAAACTCTTCTCCTGCTTTAAATATAGCATCCCAAATCTTCAAAGCTTCTTCTGGGTAAAAGTAGAGCTCAAAACCACCAGCGCCTGTATATCCAGTGTTAGACATTATAACATTAGGTACTCCTGCAAACTCACCTACTTTAAAGGTATAGTAAGGCATTTCATGCAGATTTACATCTGTCAATTTTTGAAGAGTTTCTACAGCTTTAGGTCCTTGCACAGCAAGTTGAGCCATCCATGATGAGGCATTTTCCAGCTCCGCACCAATTGTGTTTTGTGAAACACACCATTTCCAGTCTTTTTCAGTATTTGAGGCATTCACTACTAAAAGATACTTTTCATCATCGTATTTATAAACTAAAAAGTCATCTATAATTCCTCCTTTTTCATTTATAAATACAGAATATTGAATTTTACCCACCGTCAATTTACTAACATCGTTAGAAGTTATTCGTTGTAAGTAATCTAAAGCTTTAGGCCCTTTTACCCAAATTTCTCCCATATGAGAGACATCGAATACTCCTACTCCGTTACAAACGGTCATGTGTTCATCAATAATTCCTTCATATTGAATAGGCATATTAAAACCTGCAAACTCATGCATTTTAGCCCCTAAATCAATATGTTTCTGCGTAAATGGTGTTGTTTTCATAATATTATTTTTAAGATTACTCCGAAAGTAGTTATAATTTTAACGATTTGCAATACGTTGTACCAACTCAACTATCACTTTTACAGCCTTTTCCATGCTTTGGATAGGAATAAACTCATATCTACCATGAAAATTAAGCCCTCCTGCAAAGATATTAGGACAAGGCAACCCTTTAAATGATAGCTGTGCACCATCAGTACCACCTCTTATGGCTTTTATGTTTGGTTTAATACCTACAGCTTCCATAGCCTCAGCTGCTAAGTCAACAATATGAATCATAGGCTCTATTTTTTCTCTCATATTGTAATATTGATCACTCATTTCAAGTGTTGCTGTTCCTTCTCCAAATTCAGCATTAATTTTCTTAACAAACTCTCTAACCTTATCTTTTCTATTTTCAAAGATAGTACGGTCGTGATCTCTAATAATATAAGTAACTTTAGATTGATCTACTCCACCATTAAAACCCACTAAATGATAGAAGCCTTCGTATTTTTCTGTATGCTCTGGAGTTTCATGTTTTGGAAACATTGCCACTAGCTGGTTAGCAATAGTAATAGAGTTTATCATTTTATTTTTTGCATAACCAGGATGCACATTTCTTCCTTGAATAGTAATTACAGCAGAAGCAGCATTAAAGTTCTCGAACTCTAACTCTCCTACTTCACCACCATCCATAGTATATGCCCACTCGCATCCAAACTTATCAACATCAAATTTATGAGCACCTAATCCAATCTCTTCATCAGGATTAAAACCTACTCTAATTTTTCCATGTTTAATTTCAGGGTGCTTAACCAAAAACTCCATAGCAGTCATAATTTCTGCTATACCAGCCTTATCATCAGCCCCTAATAAAGTGTGTCCATTCGTAACTATTAAATCTTCTCCTTTATGACTAAGTAATTCAGGAAACTGTTTTGGAGACAGTACAATATTTTCTTTGTTACATAATACTATATCCTTTCCATCGTAGTTTTCTACAACTCTTGGTTTAACATCTTTACCAGTCATGTCAGGACTAGTATCTAAATGAGAAATAAAACCTACAGTAGGAACTTCTTTATCTATATTTGAAGGTAGTGTTGCAAATAAATAACTATTTTCATCTAGTGTAATATCAACAAGACCCAAATCTTCTAATTCTTTTTTCAAGTATTCTGCAAATACTCTCTGTCCAGGTGTACTAGGAGTTACACCACTATTTTCATCTGCTTCAGTATGAAAAGTTACATATTTCAATAAGCGTTCTGAAACTGTCATATCTATAATTTTTTTTATTTAAAAACGATTCTATTATTTGTAAAAATAGAGAATGCATAGTAATAAAACAAGAAGGTTTACAATAAATACACCTCGATTTGGCATCAAAATAGAGCCTTTAATATTAATTTAGCCATTCATACACATAAATAGGTTACAAAATGAAAGCATCATTACTTATATTCTTAGGAGGAGGATTGGGAAGTGTCCTTAGATATTGGATTTCTTTCTTTATCAAAAGCAACTGTACAGCATCGTCATTTCCTTGGGCAACTTTTAGTGTTAACATTATAGGGAGCTTATTAATTGGTTTTCTTACAACATTAGTTCTAAAAAATACACTAAATCCCGAATTAAGATTGTTTACTATTATTGGTATTTGTGGAGGATTTACCACGTTTTCAACATTTACAAATGAGACTATTTTACTACTTAAAAATGGAAGTTACTTAATCTCTTTGTCTTATATTATTAGTAGTGTTGGTCTTGGAGTGCTAGCTGTAATTTTAGGGTGTGTACTAGCCAACCTAGCTATTCGTTAAATATATAAAATAGGCTCTCTAACTTAGAATTGATATAAACAATATTTTCTATAGATTGTTATATAGATTGTATTTAGAATAAGAACAAAATAATTGTTTTAAATTAAATTGTAATATAATGAAAATAGAAAAAATCCACGGTAGAGAGATTTTGGATTCAAGAGGTAATCCAACAGTAGAAGTAGACGTAACACTAGAGTGTGGTGTCGTAGGTCGTGCAGCTGTTCCTTCTGGAGCATCAACTGGTGAACACGAAGCCCTTGAACTTCGCGATGGTGATAAAAAACGCTATGGTGGTAAAGGAGTACAAAAGGCTGTTGAAAATATCAACAACAAAATTGCTCCTGCATTAATCGGTATTTCAGCCCTTGAGCAAAATAAAATAGATAAAATAATGTTAGAGTTAGATGGTACTAAAACTAAATCTAACTTAGGTGCTAATGCACTTCTTGGTGTATCTCTAGCAGTTGCAAAAGCAGCAGCAGAATACTTAGATATGCCACTGTATCGTTACATTGGTGGAACAAACACTTATGTAATGCCTGTACCTATGATGAACATTATTAACGGTGGTTCTCATAGTGATGCTCCAATTGCTTTCCAAGAGTTCATGATTCGCCCAGTAGGTGCTAAATCTTTCAAAGAAGGCTTAAGAATGGGTACTGAAGTATTCCACGCTCTTAAAAAAGTATTAAAAGACAGAGGTTTAAGTACTGCTGTTGGTGACGAAGGTGGTTTTGCTCCAACTTTAGATGGTACTGAAGATGCACTAGACTCAATTATCGCAGCTATCAAAGCAGCTGGTTATGAGCCAAAGAAAGATGTTACAATCGCATTAGACTGTGCTGCTTCTGAGTTTTATAAAGATGGTGTATATGATTACACTATTTTCGAAGGTGCTAACGCGGCTAAGCGTAATCCTCAAGAACAAGCTAAATTCCTAGAAGAACTTATTAACAAATACCCTATCGACTCTATTGAAGATGGTATGGATGAAGGTGACTGGGATGGCTGGAAAGAACTTACAGACCGTATCGGAAAAAAATGTCAATTAGTAGGTGACGATTTATTTGTTACAAACGTAGATTTCTTAGCTAAAGGTATTGAACTTGGCTGTGCTAACTCAATTCTTATTAAAGTAAACCAGATTGGTACTTTAACAGAGACCCTTAACGCAATTGAAATGGCACACCGTCATGGATATACATCTGTTACATCTCACCGTTCTGGTGAAACAGAAGATGCAACAATTGCAGACATTGCTGTAGCAACTAATTCAGGTCAGATTAAAACTGGTTCACTAAGCCGTTCTGATCGTATGGCTAAATATAACCAACTACTTCGTATTGAAGAGGAGCTTGGTGACTTGGCTGTATATGGCTACAAAAAAATAAAATAATAGCTTATCAATAGGCTTTGATAATTAAAATTAAAGGTTCGAATAACGATGTTATTCGAACCTTTTTTACAATAATAACCTATTAAACTCAAAAGAATCAAAAAATTAATCTTTAACATTATCCTTACAATACTTGTTTTTTTCTATTATATTTGTGCTTTAACTGAGCGTGTTGCTTTTATAGCAACTGGTTCGCATAAGGGTATTTCACCCTTACCAATGCGAGAAGGTTATTTTTTAAATCGCTAATTCATACAAACCGCATGATTCTTTTTTTTAGAACTCCCCAAAACAGTTTGATTGCAGTTGACAGCAATCAAAAACTTTCTGAACAAGATTGTTTAAAACTTAAATGGCTCTTTGACGAAGCTATACAAGATCCCAGTGAAAACATTGAAGGCTACCTAGTAGGACCTCGTCCTGAAATGATTACTCCCTGGAGTACAAACGCCGTCGAAATAACCCAGAACATGGGCATACAAGGAATAGAACGAATTGAAGAATTCTACCCTGTAGAAACTAACAACGCTGATTACGACCCTATGCTACAGCATTTATACAACGGTCTGAATCAGCGTATTTTTATTTCAGAAAGGCAACCTTCTGAGATTTTAGAAATAGATAATATCGCCAAGTATAGTGAACAGGAAGGTTTAGCAATGTCTGCTGAGGAAATTGAATACCTCGAAAATTTGACCAAGCAACTAGGAAGAAAACTTACAGACTCTGAAGTTTTTGGTTTTGCACAAATCAATTCAGAACACTGCCGACATAAAATTTTTGGTGGTACATTCATTATTAATGGAGAAGAAAAAGAGTCTTCTCTATTTAACTTAATAAAGAAAACTACAAAAGAGAATCCGAATAGAATTATATCGGCCTACAAAGATAATGTTGCATTTGCAAAAGGCCCAAAAGTAGAGCTTTTTGCTCCAGCGAACCATGCAAAAGCAGATTACTTTAAAACAGAAACTGTCGAATCTGTTATATCTATTAAAGCTGAAACACATAACTTTCCTACTACTGTAGAACCTTTCAATGGAGCATCTACAGGAACAGGTGGAGAAATACGTGACCGTATGGCCGGAGGTAAAGGTTCTTGGCCTATTGCAGGTACAGCTGTATATATGACATCCTACCCAAGACTTGATGAAGGAAGATTTTGGGAAACTATTCTGCCTGTTAGAGAATGGTTATACCAATCTCCTGAAGACATCCTTATAAAAGCATCAAACGGAGCTTCCGATTTTGGAAATAAATTTGGCCAACCACTTATTTGTGGTTCTGTTCTTACTTTTGAACATACAGAAAATGATGAAGAGTACGGTTACGATAAAGTAATTATGCTAGCTGGTGGTGTAGGATATGGAAGGAAACGCGACGCTATAAAAGGAGAACCCAAAGAAGGTAATAAAATTGTTGTACTCGGTGGAGACAATTACAGAATTGGTCTTGGTGGAGGCTCTGTATCTTCTGTTGACACAGGGAAATACAGCAGTGGCATTGAATTAAATGCCGTGCAAAGAGCAAACGCAGAGATGCAGAAACGTGCAAATAACGTGGTACGTGCATTATCCGAGGAAGATAATAATCCTATTATTTCTATCCATGACCACGGTTCTGCAGGGCATGTAAACTGCTTGTCTGAACTTGTAGAAGGCTCTGGTGGAAAAATAGAGATGGACAAGTTACCAATTGGTGATAAAACATTATCGGCTAAAGAAATTATAGCTAATGAGTCTCAAGAAAGAATGGGACTGTTAGTAGAAAAAGAGTCGATTGAACACATCAGGAAAATAGCAGAAAGAGAAAAAGCTCCAATGTATGTAGTAGGAGAAACTACCGGAGATAATCGTTTCTATTTTGAACAAGCTGATGGTAAACGCCCATTTGATTTAATGATGGAGCAGATGTTTGGATCATCTCCAAAAACGATTATGACAGATTCTACTGTTGACAGAAAATACTCAATGCCAAACTACGAATCTAATAAACTACATGAATATATAGAAGACGTCCTAACACTCGAAGCTGTTGCATGTAAAGACTGGCTTACTAATAAAGTAGATAGATCTGTTACCGGTAAGGTAGCCAGACAACAATGCCAAGGAGAGTTACAACTTCCTTTGAGTGACTGTGGCGTAGTGGCACTAGACTACTTAGGCAAAAAAGGTATAGCTACCTCTATAGGACATGCTCCTCAAGCAGGATTAGCAGATCCTACAAAAGGCTCTATTCTTTCCGTAAGTGAGGCCTTAACAAATATTGTATTTGCTCCACTTACCGATGGACTAGCTACAGTATCATTATCGGCTAACTGGATGTGGCCATGTCGATCACAAGAAGGTGAAGATGCTAGATTATATGATGCAGTAGAAGCACTAAGCAACTTTTGTTGCGACTTAGGTATTAATGTTCCAACTGGTAAAGACTCTTTATCAATGACACAAAAATACCCTAATGGAGAACAAGTTGTTTCGCCTGGTACTGTTATAGTTTCAGCAGCAGGAGAAGTTTCTGATGTTAAAAAAGTAGTATCACCAGTAGTCATAAACGATTCAAAAAGTAGCTTATACCATATTGATTTTAGCTTTGACCAGTTAAAACTAGGTGGGTCTGCATTTGCTCAAACATTAGGTAAAGTAGGTAGTGATGTACCAACCATTACAGATACAGATTACTTTGCAGCAGCTTTTGATGCAGTACAAAGTGCCGTAAATAAAGGATACATCATGGCTGGACATGATATATCGGCTGGTGGTATGATTACTGCACTTCTTGAAATGTGCTTTGCTAATACAGAAGGCGGATTAAACATAAACTTAAATAAGTTTGTAGAAGAAGACTTAGTAAAATTACTATTTGCAGAAAATCCTGGAATTATTGTACAAATAGCTGATAAACATTTAGAAGCTGTTTCTGATATATTAGAAGACTATGGTGTAGGTATGCAAAAAGTTGGATATCCTACAGACGAGCGTCATATCCTTGTTGAAAAGGAAGGGGCTACATACCAGTTTGGTATAGACTATCTACGTGATGTCTGGTATTCTACTTCTTATTTACTTGACAAAAAACAATCGTTCAATAATAAAGCAAAAGAACGTTTCAATAATTATAAAATGCAACCTATTGAGTACGCTATTTTACCAGAATTCAAAGGTAAGCTAACACAATATGGACTCGATTTTAAACGTCAAGAAAAAACAGGAATAAGAGCTGCAATCATCCGAGAAAAAGGTACTAATGGAGATAGAGAAATGGCTTACTCTCTCTACTTAGCTGGATTTGATGTTAAAGACGTAACCATGACAGATCTTATTAATGGCTCTGAAACTTTAGAAGACATTAATCTTATTGTATTTTGTGGTGGTTTCTCTAACTCTGATGTGCTTGGTTCTGCTAAAGGATGGGCAGGAGGTTTCTTGTTTAATAGTAAGGCTAAACAAACTTTAGAGAACTATTATAAACGAGAAGACACACTTTCTTTAGGGATATGTAATGGATGCCAGTTAATGATGGAACTAAATCTTGTATACCCTGAGCATAAAGAAACAATCAAAATGAGACATAATGACTCTATGAAATTCGAGTCTACATTCCTGGGTGTAACAATACCAACTAACAGATCTGTAATGTTTGGGTCTTTAAGTGGGTATAAGTTAGGAATATGGGTAGCTCATGGAGAGGGTAAATTTGATATGCCATACGATGAGAAAGAGTACAATATCGTAGCTAAATATAGTTACTCTGATTATCCTGGTAATCCTAATGGTTCTAAATTTAACACAGCAGCTGTAGCTAGTAAAGATGGCAGACATATAGCTATGATGCCACACTTAGAGAGAGCTATTTTCCCATGGCAAAATGGTTTTTATCCAATAGATAGAGTACACAGCGACCAAGTAACTCCTTGGATATCAGCTTTTGTTAATGCTCGTAACTGGATTGTAAATAAAACTAAATAATTAAATTACATACTTTTGAAATAAAGGCTATTGATTTGATAATCAATAGCCTTTATTATTTATAGTAAATAAAATACAGCTTTTACTACATTTGTCATTATTGTAAATTATAGTTAGATTTGTATATAACACAATAAAACTTTTACTATAACAGTAACTTTCTAATCCTATATCATAATGAAGAGATTATTAATCTTGCTCTACCTTCTTGTATCTATAGTAGCACAAGCACAAACTTTCAAACACATTGGGATTAACGATGGGCTAAGCCACCGACACGTATACAGCATAAAGCAAGATAATAAAGGATATGTATGGTTATTGACACACGAAGGAGTTGATCGCTTTAATGGCTCAGAATATAAACATTACAACTTTTATCAACAAGATCATAAATTAAATACTTCTATATACCTTAAGTCTCTTTTTTACACATCCGATAATATATTATGGCAACTAGGCTCTAATGGACAAGTTTTTAAATATAATGATAAATCCGATCAATTTGATTTGGTATATAACTACCCCATGGAGCAAGGTAAAGTCTCTATTTTAGATTTTGGCCACATTGATAATGAGGGGCATATATGGCTCGGGAATAAAGGTAACATTCAAATATATAATTACAAAAACAGAAAAAACATTGCAATATCTCAACATCCACTATATGTATCTACAAGTATAGCAGAATTAGGAGATAACACCTATGCAATTGGGACATATCAAGGAATATATTTTTCTAAAATAGAGAACGACTCCCTTAAACTAATTCAAATTGAAGGAGATAACTTACTGAAGAAGTTGCCTACCCACATAGACTTCTTACACTACCATAAAGGTAGTAACAAGCTAATTATTGCAACTTTAAAAGATGGGGTTTATACTTATAATTTTAGCAATAAAGAGTTAAGCAACTTATTTAAAATTAATAATACAAGCGTAAATCAAATCACAGATTTTAATGACGATGAAGTTCTTATTGCTACTAGCGGTGCTGGTGTATATAAACTAAATTTATCAACAGATGATTTTGAACCATATATCATTGCAGACTACTCCTCGCACGAGGGTATGAATGGAAACAACATCAAAGATATATTTATAGATAATGAAGGACAAATCTGGATGGCAAATTATCCAGTAGGTGTTACTGTATGCGAGAAAGAGCAAAGCAGCTACAAGTGGATTAAGCATGTACTAAATGACAAACAGTCTTTAATACACGATGAGGTTAATTACCTACTACAAGATAGTGATGGTGATATTTGGTTTGCTACGACAAATGGCATCAGCATATACAATATAAAACAGAAACGCTGGGTTAGCTTACTATCTTCCTACTCAAAGTACTCTTTAGCTAATAATTATATGTTTATTTCTATATGCGAAGTAAGACCAGGTGTTGTTTGGGTAGGAGCATATAACTCGGGTATATATGAAATAAATAAACATACAAAAACTGTAAATCTTATTAATGACAATACTAATTTAACAGAAAGTTCTCAACCAGATAGACAGATTAAAGCTATGTTGTCCGACTCCGATGGAAATGTCTGGGTAGGAGGACAATTTAATCTAAGGCAGATCGATTACAAAACAAAAAGTACACGTTACTATAATGATTTAAGTCTAATTACTTCAATAGCTGAGAAAGACTCTACAGATATATGGATTGGAACTGCTAAAGGATTATTTTTACTAAATAAACAAACTGGAAAATTCCAACAAATACAGCTCCCTGGCACAACATCTTTTATTAACACTCTACATCAGGGAGCAAATGACAATTTATATATAGGTACAAATGAGGGTTTATATATTTTCATAGCCTCAACAGGGACTTTCAAACACCTACATAAAGAAAACAGCAACCTTATAACAAATAATATTAGATCTATTGTATCAGATAGAGATAACCCTGTAGTATATCTAGCATACGAAAAAGGGATAGCAAAATTGTGTTTAAATAATTTCGAAATACGAAATTGGACCAAAGACCAAAACCTACCTACTAGTTCATTTTCGCTAGGTGCTGCCATACAGCTTAAATCTGGAG
Organism: Bacteroides sp.; assembly: GCA_030151885.1. Taxonomy (GTDB): domain Bacteria; phylum Bacteroidota; class Bacteroidia; order Bacteroidales; family Bacteroidaceae; genus Bacteroides_E. Next base: position 26,897 of record JASLCG010000132.1, on the reverse strand, counting down.
ATTTTATATTTGGTAGTATAAATGGTGCACTACTATTTGATCAAGAGTATCAAATACCACATGAGTATAATACAAAACTTGTTTTGGAAGAGCTCATAGTGAATCAAAATAGAATTACTCCTAGTGGATACAATAATATACTATCTACCTCTTTGGACGATACTGATGAAATTACTTTAGCCCACAATGAGAATAATTTTGCTATAAAAGTGGGTTCTATTAACTTTAAATACCCTTCAAATATCTCATACACATGGATTCTTGATGGTTTATACGATAAGTGGTCTTATCCTTCAAGCACGAATCAGTTTGTCTTTACAAACTTATCTCCAGGTCAATACGAGTTTAAAATTAAAGCAATTTCTAACGAAGATGGTTCTACGTTACAGGAAAGAGCGTTAATTATCAACATTAAACAACCTATTTGGTGGAGTCTTCTTGCTAAGGTTATTTACATACTACTTATAGGTCTTGTTGTTTACAAATCGATATTATATTTAAGTTCTAGATATAAAAAACAAATTGTAGATAGTACCAAGCAGTTCTATTATAATACTGCACACGATATAAAAGTCCCTTTACAACTCATAAAAGAGCCTATCGAAGAGATTAAAGAGAAAGAAGCTTTAAGTAAAGAAGGTTATGAAAATATTCGTGTCATTTTAAGAAATCTAAATGTGCTTCTTGCTCAAAACGACAATGTTATTAACTATGAACGAATGGAGCGAGATAAAAATCAACTTTATCTTTCTGAACATAATTTAAACCACTATCTAACTAAGATAATCAGTTTAAGTACCCCAATTGCTGATATAAAAAAAATAACATTAGAATATAATAATTCAATTACCAATCAAGACTTGGAAGTATGGTTTGATAAAACTAAGGTAGATACCATATTTTCGAACCTGATTAATGACTGCATTAATAGAAGCAACGATAATGAAACTATCCATATTAATTTAAACTTAGAGAATTTACAGTGGATTGTTTCTGTTCGATATTTAGGAGAAGCTCTTACAGAAGAGCAATTACAACTTATACAACATGAGGATAGTATAAATGAAGCCATCTATCAGCAAAGGTCAGATGCACAGAAAGAGCTGGCACTTTCGCTTATTTGTAAGCTTGTACAGATTCACAAAGGAGAAATTACAATTATTAATTCGGAAAATGAAGTTAAGATAAGCATCAGCTTCCCTCTTTATATAGAACCTATAAATCTGCCCAACAACCAAATGCCAAAGGTTGAAGCTCCTAAAAACAAAGAGCTAGTAGATGCAGAAAAGAAGACTATATTAGCAGATTCTGAAAACTTTACTACATCTAAACCACAGGTACTTGTAGTTGAAGATAATAAAGAGTTACTTAGAGAATTATTGAACGAGCTAAGAGATAGCTATGATTTATCAATTGTAGATAGTGGTGAAAAAGCCCTTTCATTTGCAAAAGAAAAAAGACCAGATATTGTTATCTCCAAAATGTACTTACAAGACATGAAAGGAACGGAGTTGTCTTTTAAGATTAAGAGCAATATTGAAACTTCTCATATATCAGTTGTATTACTTACTGAGAAGAATGATGAAAAACATATTATAAAAGGATTAGAAAACGGTGCAGATGAGTTTGTACTAAAACCTTTTAATTATAGAATTCTAAAAGCCTCGATGGCTAATTTATTAGCTAATAAAAAACGTTTAAGAGGACAATATGCTAATCTAGAAATGCAAGAATCTATAGATTGTGCACACTGTTCTACCAACTTAGACTGGACATTTATTGCATCTGTTAAAGAAAAGGTGGAAGAACACATGGCTGATCCTGATTTTAATATTGATAAACTATGTGCTCTTCTAAGCATGAGCCGAACTAGTTTTTATAATAAACTTAAAGATTTAACAGAGCAATCGCCATCTGATTTTATAAGATTTATAAAACTTAAACAGGCTGCTAACCTACTTGTCAATAGTGAATATAGTATATCTGAAATTGCAGATATGACCGGCTTTAATGATGCAAAATACTTTAGGGAAGTCTTTAAAAAGCACTTTAATATGACTCCTTCTAAATACGCTAAAGAAAATAAATAATGAATCCATACTTACAGCTTTTTAAAATATTTTTTAAAATAGGGGCCTTCACAATCGGTGGAGGGTATGCCATGGTCCCTATTATTGAAGATGAAATAGTTATTAAACGCAAGTGGATATCTAATGAGGACTTTGTTGACCTGTTAGCTATTGCTCAGTCTTCTCCTGGAATTTTGGCAGTAAATATATCTATATTTATAGGTTATAAATTAAAAGGAATAAAAGGTGCTATAATATCTACCTTAGGGTCAATACTCCCCTCTTTTATTATTATACTACTAATTGCTATTTTCTTTCAAGCATTTAAAAATAATATATATGTCGAAAAGATGTTTAAAGGTATAAGACCAGCTGTTGTTGCTTTAATTGCAGCTCCAACTTTTAGTATGGCAAAGTCTGCAAATATTTCTAAATACACCATATGGATTCCTATAATCTCTGCTTTATTGATATGGCTATTAGGTGTATCTCCTATTTGGATTATAATTGCGGCTGGGGTGTCTGGATATATTTGGGGAATGTATATAAACAAGAAAGGAGATAAGAAATGATATTTATTCAGTTATTTCTAGTGTTTTTTCAAATCGGATTATTTGGATTTGGAGGAGGTTATGCCATGTTATCTATGATACAAGGAGAAGTAGTTACTAAATATGGTTGGATATCTGCACAAGAGTTTACTGACATTGTAGCTATTAGTCAAATGACTCCTGGCCCAATTGGTATTAATGCAGCTACTTATGTTGGCTACTCTGCTACAGGTGGTACAGTTATAGGTTCTATTATTGCTACATTTGCAGTAGTATTACCCTCTTTCATACTAATGATTCTTATTAGTAAGTTCTTTTTAAAACATAGCCATCATCCAGCTGTAGAAGCTGTTTTTAGTGGTTTAAGACCAGCTGTTGTTGGTCTATTAGCAGCTGCCGCATTAGTATTAATGAATAAAGAGAATTTTTCATCTCCTAGCGAAGATCAGTACGCATTCACTGTTAGTGTTGTACTTTTTATTGCTGCTTTTTTCTTTTCTAAGTCTAAATACAAAATAAACCCCATACTCCTCATTGTATTATGCGGAATAGCAGGGCTTATTTTATATTAAAGTTTACTTAAGTTGTTATAACTTTACTTTTATTCTTTTGCCTTTAGACTCATTATGCAATCTATCTAGTGCTGTTACTACATAGGTATATCGCTTATTACCATCTATATAAGGCATTTTATAATATGTATTTGATGTTACTTTTACAATATTTTTAGCACTCTCTAAATCTATTTTTTCTCCTTGTTCAAATTTATAGATTACATATCTAGCAGCCTCATCCATAACACTCTTTGCTTTTGGCTCACTCCAGAATAATAGATAGCCATCTTCTGTCCAAATTTTCTTAGCTTTACGAATTGACTTAGGAGGAGTATTATCCATAAACTTAAACACAGGTACTAGTGCCTTAGAGCTATGGAAGTAGTTTACTAGTGCATCTTTATATTGGCCTTCATTATTAACAACGCTAATTGCTGGCCATTGACAACTTCCTCCAACAGATTGGTATGCTCTCTGAATGCTCATTTTAAGAGGTAATTGATTCTTAAGAGGATGATATGGATCTTCGTTCTGAATTGTATTAGTAACAGACTGTCCTATAAACAATGGTCGATTTGAACTATTCTTTGCCCACCAATCTACTAAAATAGCATAGTCTGCAACAGGATGACCTACATGCCAGTAAATTTGAGGTATATTATAATCTACCCAACCTTTATTAACCCATAATAAAACATCTGCATATAAATCGTCATAATTCTGTAGTCCATTTGTTCTACTTCCATATGGATCAGACATCTCATTTCTATAAATACCAAAAGGGCTTACACCGAATTTAACCCAAGGTTTTGTTTCTCTAACAGTTTCGTGTATCTCCTTTACTAACAAATTTACATTGTCTCTTCTCCAATCTTCTTTCGTAGCATAACCACGTCCAAATCTAGCAAATCCATCGTCATCATTAAACTCAAGACCTGATTTAGGGTAAGGATAAAAATAGTCGTCCATATGAATAGCATCTACATCATATCGAGATACAATATCATTAACTACATTACATATGTGTTTTCTATTAACAGGCAAAGAAGGGTCAAAAAATATCTGATTATCATATTGAATAAAACGCTCTGGAAACTTAGCGTAAAAATGCTCTACAGAAACAGGTTTATTCTTATTCATAACTGCACGATAAGGGTTTATCCATGCATGGAGCTCCATACCACGTTTATGAGACTCTTCAACCATAAATTTAAGAGGATCAAAGTTATTATCAGGTGCTACACCCTGAACACCTGTAAGAAACCTACTCCATGGTTCTATTTTAGAGTTGTAAAAAGCATCGCCTTCTGCTCTTACCTGGAATATAACTGCATTTATATTAGCCTCTTCTAAGGCATCTAGCTGCTTTAAAAGATTTATTTTAATTTCATTTGAGGTTTTTCCTTGAAACTGACCATTTATTATATGAATCCAAGCTCCCCTAAACTCTCTTTTAAGATTCTTACTTTGTGCACTTATGCTAACAGGAAGAATACCTAAAAAAACAAAGACAAATAAGAGTAATTTTATTCTTTTCATTGTAGTACGATAATTAGTTTAGAACAAATATAAACTTTTCTGTTGTGCTTTGCATTAAATTATAACAGAAACACTTGTAATAATTGTATTAAACAATATATTAGATTGATTGTTTCGTATAGGTATTATGAGAGTTAATATGTGCATATAACTGTAACAATAGTTACCTTTGCACCCTATTCCAAAACGTTAAGAAGAATGGCTGATAAAAATAGCATACTAATAAAAGGGGCTCGCGTTAATAACTTAAAAAATATTGATGTCGAAATTCCTAGAAATAAATTTGTCGTAATTACTGGATTATCTGGTTCTGGAAAATCTTCGCTAGCATTTAATACTCTTTATGCAGAGGGGCAACGTAGATATGTAGAAAGCTTATCTAGTTATGCTCGTCAATTCTTAGGCAGGATGAGTAAGCCCGAATGTGATTTTATCAAGGGAATTCCCCCTGCCATAGCAATAGAACAAAAGGTTAACAGTAGAAATCCTAGATCGACTGTAGGAACATCTACCGAAATTTATGAATATCTGCGTCTTTTATATGCCAGAATTGGAAAGACTTTTAGCCCCAAAAGTGGTAAAGAAGTTCGAAAACATAGCACTAAAGATATTGTAGATTGTATGCTATCATATCCAGAAGGAACTAAGTTTACTATTATCACACCTATCCGAATTTTAGAGGATAGAACTCTTAAAGAACAGTTATCTATAGATCTTAAACAAGGATTCAATAGAGTTGAAGTAAATAAGGAAATTATCCGTATTGACGCCTATGAGCCTAATGATAAGGACGAGGTATTCTTACTTATCGATAGGATGAAGGTGGCCAATGATAAAGATACAATCAGCAGACTTACTGACTCTTCCGAGACTGCCATGTATGAAGGAGATGGATCATGTACCTTACGTTTCTATCTACCAAATGGTGAGTATAAAACACATGAGTTCAGCAGTAAATTTGAAGAAGATGGTATAGAGTTTGAAGAACCTACAGATCAAATGTTCTCTTTTAACTCTCCAATTGGCGCCTGTCCTGAGTGTGAGGGATTTGGTAAAGTTATGGGAATAGATGAGCATCTAGTTATTCCTAATCAGTCATTATCTGTATATGAAAACGCCATTTTCTGTTGGAGAGGAGAAAAAATGAGCGAGTGGAAAAATAAGCTTATTGCTAATGCCGAACATTTTGGATTTCCAATATTCACCCCTTATTTCGAATTGACAAAAGCTCAGAAAAAAGTTTTATGGGAAGGAAATAAATATTTTGAAGGAATTAATGATTTCTTTAAAATGCTGAAAGAAAATCAGTATAAAAAACAATACAGAATAATGCTAGCTAGGTACCGTGGCAAAACCACGTGCCCTTGTTGCAATGGAACAAGGCTGAAGCCAGAAGCTAATTACGTAAAAGTGAGTAATAGAAGTATAACAGAGCTTGTAGATATGCCTATTACAGACCTTGAACGCTTCTTTGAATCTATTGAACTAACAGAGTACGAATTAAGTGTTGCTAAAAGAATATTAACCGAAATTACTAGCCGTATTCATTTCCTTATAAATGTAGGACTTGGCTATTTGACATTAAACAGATTAAGCAACTCTCTTTCTGGAGGAGAAAGTCAACGCATTAACCTAGCAACATCTTTAGGAAGTAGTTTAGTTGGGAGTTTATATATATTAGATGAACCAAGTATAGGCTTACATAGTAGAGATACTGATAAGCTAATCTTTGTTCTTAAACAATTAAAAGACTTAGGTAATACTGTTGTTGTGGTAGAACACGATGAAGATATAATAAAACAAGCCGATTATATTATAGATATTGGCCCAAATGCAGGAAGGTTAGGTGGAGAAGTTGTTTATGCTGGAGATATGAACAACTTACAAAAAGGAAGTAATAGCCATACTGTAAGATATATTTTAGGGGAAGATGAAATACCAGTACCTACTGGTAGAAGAAGCTGGAACAACTACATTGAAGTAAAAGGTGCTAGAGCAAATAATCTAAAAAACATAGATATTAAGATTCCTCTCAATGTTATGACCGTAGTGACAGGTGTTTCTGGGTCTGGAAAAAGTACTTTAATTAAAAACATCTTCTACTTGGCACTTAAGAGAGCTAAAGATGAAGTAGCCGATAGGCCTGGAGAGTTCACCTCTATAAGTGGTGATTTAAAGTTAATAGCTAATATAGAGTTTGTTGATCAAAATCCAATTGGTAGATCTTCTAGATCTAACCCTGCAACATATATTAAAGCCTACGATGAAATAAGAAAGCTATGGGCTAATCAACCTCTTGCCAAACAGATGATGTATAAACCAGGCTTCTTTAGCTTTAATAGTGAAGGTGGTAGGTGTGAAGAGTGTAAAGGAGATGGAACTATTACGGTAGAGATGCAATTTATGGCAGACCTCATATTACAATGTGAGTCATGCCATGGCAAACGTTTTAAAGAAGAAACACTTGAAGTAAAGTTTAATGGTAAATCTATTTATGATGTTTTGCAGATGACTGTCGATGAAGCCATCGACTTCTTTGAAGAGTTTGGTGAAGGCAAAATTGTCAAAAGGCTTAAACCATTGAAAGATGTAGGACTAGGATATATTAGGCTAGGACAATCTTCTTCAACTCTATCTGGAGGAGAGAATCAACGTGTTAAGTTAGCCTTCTATCTAAGTCAAGAAAAGTCTAATCCAACACTATTCATTTTTGATGAGCCAACTACAGGACTACACTTTCATGATATAAAAGTCTTATTAAAGGCTTTTAATGCCTTAATTGAAAGAGGTCATAGCATCGTTATTATAGAGCATAATATGGATGTTATTAAATGTGCAGACTATATTATTGACCTGGGCCCTGAAGGTGGAGAAAAAGGTGGTTATCTAATTGCAGAAGGAACTCCTGAAGACATTGCTAAATGTAAAGAAAGCTATACAGGACAGTTTTTAATTGAAAAATTATCTTAAACATAAGAAAGGCTGCATTTATAAATGCAGCCTTTCTTATAAATATTATTTATATTAAATTAGAAGTAAAAACTAAATCCTAATTTAAGTCCAAAACGAGACCAATCACTATCTTTAACAGATATATCATAATATAATGCTGGCTCTATTGCTACAGTCCTACTCAAGAAGTAAGTATATCCACCTTCTAATGTAAAAGCAAAATCAGTAGTATCTTTACCATGGTTTATTTGAAGGCTTCTTACCAACAATCCACCACCAGCATAGAAACCAACCTTATCAAAGTAGTAGCGCGCTTTTGCTCCAATTTTATAAAGGTCTGCACCACTTCTCCAATCACCACCTAGTGTACCAATCAAAGCCAAGTTATCTTTCAAAAAATAACCTCCTTCAGCATCAAATCCAAAATGGTTCTTTGTTCCTAAGTCATTATTAGAGCTCCCTGCAAATGATAAGTCTAATCCTGTTACCGAAGTATTAATAAGCCATTTTCCTTGTTCAAACTGAGCATTTGCAGCAACTGTTGCCATCAAAAATGCAAATACGAATAATAATTTTCTCATCTTAAATGTTTTAAATTTCACTTATTTAAATCTTTCTCTCTTTTTTCCTCAAACTTTTGTTTTCGCTTAAATACGAACCACAATAGCAATATTACTAAATACGAAAAACCAATAGTCAAATACTCTTCTATTGTATTTTCTCTTTCTAAGAAAACCAGAAAATATAAAGCTACTATTGTTGTGTAAATTAATAATGCACCAATTATTAATCGGTACTTCTTATTTTTAATTATCATATTGTCTAATTTTGTATCTCAACAATAACAAATATACTATATGTTAGATAATTTTTTACATAATAAATCTATATAGTAACAAACTTAGTATATTTGAGTTCAACAAAAAGCTTATAATGTTTAAAAAAATAAAAGTAGTTTTCTTTCTGTTAATTATACTTCATTTATCTGTATATGCAGACAACAATGGTAAATATGAGGTTAGGGCTGCCTGGTTAACAACAGCTTACAGACTAGACTGGCCACAAACACTTATTAAGACTCCTAGCGATATAAGTAGACAACAAGATGAATTAGTAAATATTTTGGATGAGCTAAAAGCGGCACACTTTAATACTATTCTATTTCAAGTTAGACATAAAGGTTCTGTAATATATCCTTCCAATATAGAACCATATAGCAAAGTACTTTCCATAGCCAAAGACTATAACCCAGGATACGATGCCTTAAAATTTGCCATTGATGAATGCCATAAAAGAGGAATGGAATGCCATGCATGGCTTGTTACTCTTCCAGCAGACGATTTATCTAAAAGTGTTATGAAAAAATATCCTGATTCAGATAGGATAATTCTAACATACAAAAGAAATCAATATTTAGATCCAAGTTCTAAAGCGACTTCTAAGTATTTGTCAAAGCTTGTAGAAGAGATTATTTTAAATTACAATGTCGATGGTATACACCTTGACTATCTAAGATATCCTGAAAACATTATAAACTTTCCTGATGAAAAAGTTTACAAGAATAGTAAAACAGCCATAAGTCTAGACGATTGGAGAAGAGATAATATAACACGTATATTAAAATCTATCAACTACGTAGTTAAAACAAATAAACCCTGGGTTAAACTAAGCGTTAGCCCAATAGGGAAACACAGCGATACTAATAGATATTCTTCTAAAGGATGGAATGCTTTTGAAGAAGTATATCAAGATGTTTTTAAATGGATGAAGGAAGACTTAATAGATCAAATATACCCTATGATCTATTTCCAAGGAGATAATTTTTATCCTTTTGTTTTAGATTGGAATCAAAATAAAGGCAATACACAAGTAATCCCTGGAATTGGTGTATATTTTTTAGTAGAACCAAATAGAACATGGAGCATTAGTGAAATTAAAAGACAAGTCAATTTTATTAAAGACAATCAATTAGATGGCGCTGCATTCTTTAGAACAGAATTCTTACTTAAAAACACTAAAGGCATTCTAGATATTCTAAAACAGCAATACCAGTACCCTTCGCTAAACCCTAAAATTAAAACTGCACCTATAATAGATATTCTGCCTCCTGATAGCTTACGAGTAACTATCTCCAGAGATAAAGCTATTTTAAATTGGACACATAGTTCTAATCACTATAAATACAACCTATACAAAAGCTCTAAATACCCTGTTGATATAAACAATACTGCTAATATGATTGAGCACAATCTTATTACAAAACAATACACCTATACAGCTATAATACCCTCTGATCACATCTCCTACTACGCTGTAACGGCAATAGATGAGTATGGAAATGAGAGCTCTGCTACTCAATTAAGACCCAGGCAAGATATTGAGTTCTTGGAGTAATCGGATTTAGATGGAAAAACCCACTACATATTTTACCTCTTTCTATTTTTAAAGGATGAGCGGCTTTAAGACGTTCCACTTCTTTTATTAACTCACTATTTGTCTTGCTATAAGATACACAATATGTACCACGACTAGTTTCAGACACATATTTATTATAAAATGAGTGAGCTACAATACCCATATTCATTCTTAAATTAATTTCGACACAAGGATGGAGTCTATAATATGGGTAAGTATTAAATTTACAAACCATCATATCAACCCCTAATGGGCCTTTATATGAACCACCTAACATATTTAGTAACAAGGGTGATATCATCTCTCTTACTTGCTGAAGGAAGCCATAGTTAAAGAACTTATAATTTACCTCTTCTTCTAATTCATCATCAGGTATTAACAAGTTTCCTGTATATGCACCATTCTCTTGAGTATCAAAGGAAGAGTAACCTATAAATTTAATTTTGGTTGGACTCTCTAGGTAGAACTCCATAGCTAAATCTTGAACTTTATCGAATACAGGCTCTACAATTACAGATCCTTGTGTCCTTAAAAGACGTTTACACCAATTTACTGTAGCTGTGTCTATATCATATTTACACCAGTTAAGTCCCTTACCACTTCCAGAAAAAGGAGCTTTAAGAACTATTGGCCCTAGTTTAGAGGCAATGCTTTCTAGGTCGTCTATATGGCTCATCATAAATGAAAATCCACACATAACATTCGATTTAGGAATAGCCTGCAATAACTTAACAGCAGCAGACCTGTGTGATAAGCTCCTAATCGAATCTACCATAACGTCCGTTATTAGACTTTTGCTATTTAAGCCTGCTATTTTTAGACTTTTAAGCATCGCTTTATTCCATCCCCAAGGCTGTAAAAACACATCTTCTAAGCCATCCAACTCACTCCATGAAACTATCTTCGCATTAATATTAAAAAGCTCATTAACTTCTGCTACAAAAGATCTATTATAAGCAGAATCTGCCAAAATTAACGCATCTTCCCCTCCATACCATAATGGCAAGACTGCTAAATCATTAGCCAATCTCTTTGCTGATTTAGGAGCCATATAATTGACATCGTTATTCCCTAGTGCTAAGTCATTATCAGGGTTAAAAAGATATAATTTTTTCATAAATATGAAGCTGACTTTTTCTTGTAATATTTACAAAAGTAACTCATATTTACTTACAAATAGTCTATTTGCAATACAAAAGCAGCACATTGATAGCTCTGAATCTACTTTAAATAGATAAATAGATACTTTTAAGCAGACTAAATAAAACTAATTTTGCTAAGTCTACTTTGCAATAACTAAAAAAATAGAGTATATTTGCTATCCGGAAAAAGAAAGTTATCGCATGGAATCATTCTATCGTACACATGCCTACTTAGTAGAACATATCAACGCTCCTGTCAGACGTGATTTAATGGACGAAATTGACTGGAACGATCGCCTTATAGGCATTAAAGGTTCTCGTGGTGTAGGAAAAACTACATTTTTACTTCAATATGCCAAAGAAAAATTTGGCAGTGACCGTTCATGTTTATATATTAATATGAACAATTTTTTCTTTGCAGGCCATACATTAGTAGATTTCGCCTATGAGTTTCAAAAACAAGGAGGAAAAGTACTACTCATTGACCAAGTTTTTAAATACGACGATTGGAGTAAAGAGCTACGTACTTGTTACGAACGATTTCCTAACTTAAAAATTGTCTTTACAGGGTCTTCTGTTATGCGATTAAAGAGTGAAAATCCTGAGTTAAAAGATATTGTTAAAAGTTATAACTTAAGAGGTTTCTCTTTTAGAGAATTTTTAAACTATCAAACAGGGATGAAGTTTCAATCCTACACTCTTGAAGAAATTCTAACTTCACATGAGAAAATAGCAAAAGGCATTGTTTCTAAAGTTAAGCCTCTCGATTACTTCCAAGATTATTTACACCATGGTTTCTATCCTTTTTTCTTAGAAAAACGCAACTTTTCTGAAAACCTTCTCAAAACCATGAATATGATGATTGAGGTGGATATCCTCTTAATCAAACAAATTGAATTAAAATACTTAACCAAAATAAAAAAACTTCTTTATGCTTTGGCTGTAGAAGGTCCCAAAGCCCCTAATGTAAGTCAACTAGCTAAAACCATACAAACCTCAAGGGCTACAATTATGAACTACATCAAATACTTGACAGATGCTAGACTTCTTAATATGGTTTACCCTCTCAATGAGTCTTTCCCTAAGAAGCCTGCCAAAGTGATGATGCATAACACGAGCCTTATGTATTGTTTGTATCCTATGAATGCTAGTACTCAAGATATTTTAGAAACATTTTTCGTCAACAGTATGTGGAAAGACCACCTTGTTAATAAAGGTAATGGAAAACAATATTCATACTTAATTGATGAAACAAGACCTTTTAAAGTTTGTTCTAAAAGACAAATGGTAAAAAATAACCCCGAGATTACCTATACAGTAAATCAAATGGAGGTTGGCCATAAGAATCAAATACCACTTTGGTTATTAGGCTTTTTATATTAACTCAATTTTTCACTTAACAATATTAGTTATGACTAAACAGAAGAAATTCATTACTTGTGATGGAAATCAAGCTGCTGCACATATTTCATATATGTTTTCAGAAGTAGCTGCTATCTATCCTATTACACCTTCTTCTACCATGGCTGAATACGTAGATGAATGGGCTGCTCAAGGCCGTAAAAACATCTTCGGAGAAAAAGTCTTGGTACAAGAAATGCAATCTGAAGGAGGCGCTGCTGGAGCACTTCACGGATCTTTACAAGCTGGAGCTTTATCAACAACTTATACCGCTTCTCAAGGTTTATTGTTGATGATTCCTAATATGTATAAGATTGCTGGAGAGCTACTTCCATGCGTATTCCACGTATCAGCACGTGCATTAGCAACACACGCTTTATCTATTTTTGGTGACCACCAAGACGTTATGGCTGCTCGCCAAACAGGATTTGCTATGTTGGTTGAAGGTTCTGTGCAAGAAGTAATGGACCTATCAGGTGTTGCTCACTTGGCAACATTAAAATCACGTGTTCCTTTTATGAACATATTTGATGGTTTCCGTACTTCTCACGAAATACAAAAAATCGAACAAATAGATGCAGAAGATTTAGCTCCACTGTTAGATCAAGAAGCACTTAAAGAGTTCAGAGAAAGAGCACTTAACCCACACGCTCCTGTAGCACGTGGTATGGCTGAAAATCCTGATGTTTATTTCCAACACAGAGAAGCAGCTAATAGCTTCTACGACAAAGTTCCTGAAATCGTAGAAGAATATATGGAAGAGATTTACAAAATTACAGGACGTAAATATGGTCTATTTGACTATCATGGAGCTGAAGATGCTGATCGTGTTGTTATTGCAATGGGATCTGTTACTGAAGCTGCTAGAGAAGCTGTAGATTACCTTGTTCAAAAAGGTGAAAAAGTAGGTATCGTATCTGTACATCTATATCGTCCATTCTCTGCAAAACACTTCCTTGCAGCTGTTCCTAAAACTGCAAAAAGAATCGCAGTACTTGACAGAACAAAAGAACCTGGTGCAAATGGAGAACCTCTATACTTAGATGTAAAAGACTGTTTCTATGGTCAAGAAGATGCTCCTATCATTGTAGGTGGACGTTATGGTCTTTCTTCAAAAGATACTACCCCAGCTCAAGTTATTTCAGTATTTGAAAACCTTGAACTTCCAATGCCTAAGAATCATTTTACAATGGGTATTGTAGATGACGTAACATTTACTTCTCTTCCTATTAAAGAAGAAATTAACCTTGAAGGTGATTTATTTGAAGCTAAATTCTACGGTCTTGGTGCTGATGGTACTGTTGGTGCAAACAAAAACTCTGTGAAGATTATTGGTGATAATACTGATAAATATTGCCAAGCTTACTTCTCATATGACTCTAAGAAATCTGGTGGTTTCACATGTTCTCACTTACGCTTTGGTAATACACCAATTCGTGCTACATACATGGTTAATACACCTAACTTCGTAGCATGTCACGTACAAGCTTACCTTAAATTATATGATGTAACAAGAGGTCTTAAGCAAAACGGAACATTCTTATTAAATACTATTTGGGATGGTGAAGATTTAGCAAAACACTTACCAAACAAAGTAAAAAGAGTATTCGCACAGAAAAACATTTCTGTTTACTATATTAACGCTACTAAAATTGCACTAGAAATTGGTCTAGGTAATCGTACTAACACTATTCTTCAATCTGCATTCTTCCGTATTACAGAAGTAATTCCTGTAGATCTAGCTGTAGAGCAAATGAAGAAATTTATCGTTAAGTCTTACGGTAAAAAAGGTGAAGATATTGTTAACAAGAACTTCTCTGCTGTTGAACGTGGTGGTGAATACAGCAAACTAGAAATAGATCCTGCATGGGTTAACCTTCCAGATGACGAAACAGAAAAGAATAACGATCCAGCATTTATTAACGAAGTAGTTCGTCCTATTAATGCACAAGATGGTGACCTTTTACCTGTTTCTACATTTAAAGGTATTGAAGATGGTACTTGGCAACAAGGTACTGCTAAATACGAAAAACGTGGTGTAGCAGCATTCGTTCCAGAATGGAATCCAGAAAACTGTATTCAGTGTAATAAATGTGCTTACGTTTGTCCTCACGCAACTATCCGTCCATTTGTTCTTGACCAAGAAGAACAAAAAGGAGCCAACTTTGATATGATCAAAGCGGTAGGTAAACAGTTTGCTGATATGACATTCCGTATGCAAGTTGACGTTCTAGACTGTCTAGGATGTAGCAACTGTGTGGACGTATGTCCTGGTAAAAAAGGTAACAAAGCTCTTGCAATGAAACCTATCGAAACACAAATGGCAGAAGCTAAAAACTGGGAATACTGTGCTGATAACGTGAAATCTAAACAACATTTAGTTAACGTTTCTGCTAATGTTAAGAACTCTCAGTTCGCTACTCCTCTATTTGAGTTCTCTGGAGCTTGTTCTGGTTGTGGTGAAACTCCATACGTTAAATTAATTACCCAACTATTTGGTGACCGTCAAATGGTAGCTAATGCTACTGGTTGTTCATCAATTTATTCTGGTTCTGTTCCATCTACTCCTTACACAACTAACGAAGATGGAGAAGGTCCAGCATGGGCTAACTCACTATTCGAAGACTTCTGTGAATTCGGTATGGGTATGGATCTTGCTAGTGAATCTTTACGTACACGTCTAGAAAACGTTATGAAAAGAGGTCTAGAGTGTGACCAATGCTCTGACGAACTAAAAGAACTATTCAAAGAATGGATTGAAAACAAAAACGTTGCTGAAAAATCAAAAGAGCTTTATGGTAAGATAATTCCTATGGTTGAAGCATGTAACTGTGACATCTGTAAAGAAGTTGCAGGACTAAAACAATACATTGTTAAACGTTCTCAATGGATTATTGGTGGTGATGGTGCTTCTTATGATATTGGCTTCGGTGGTCTAGACCACGTAATTGCTAGTGGTAAAGATGTAAACATTATGGTACTTGATACAGAGGTTTACTCTAACACTGGTGGTCAATCTTCTAAAGCTACTCCTCTTGGTGCAATTGCTAAATTTGCAGCTAGTGGTAAAAGAGTTCGTAAGAAAGACCTAGGCCTAATGGCTACAACATATGGTTATGTATACGTTGCACAAATTGCTATTGGTGCAGACCAAGCTCAAACACTTAAAGCAATACGTGAAGCTGAAGCATATCCTGGTCCATCATTAATCATTGCTTACTCTCCATGTATTAGCCACGGCTTGAAAGCTGGTATGGGTAAAACTCAAGATGAGCAAGCAAGAGCTGTAGAGTGTGGATACTGGAACCTATGGAGATTTAATCCAGAGCTAGAAGAGCAAGGTAAGAACCCATTCATTCTTGACTCTAAAGAACCTGACTTTAGTAAATTCCAAGACTTCTTAAAAGGTGAAGTTCGTTACACTTCTGTAATGAAACAATATCCAGAAGAAGCTAAAGAATTATTTGACGAAGCTCAAAGGAATGCAGAGTGGAGATATAAAGGTTACAAACGTTTAGTAAATATGCAATATGGTGATGAAGCTGAAGCTTAATTAACCTATTGATTATAAATAAATAAGAGAGCGAATGGACTTCCATTCGCTCTCTTTTATTTTAGAAACTAATAATTTTATAACTTACTGTCAAAGCTATTAATAATATCATGTGCTTTATTAACATCTTCTGCCTTTACTAAAACATCTACAGGATTCCCTCCACTAGCAGGAATAATAGAGCCCATTAATCGATTCGATACAACACATCTAATATTTTCATTAGCAAGTATTTGTTCTATAAAACTTGCTTGTATCGCACTACCTGAGAATACATTACATAAATCATTTTTCATAGCTATTATTTTTAGTGTTTATACTATTAAAACAATACTAATATCTAAATGTTCTCATTAAAAAAGGTGACGTAGTCTCCATGTGTTGACTAGCCACCTTATCAATAAAAGTACTCAGATATAAATCTATACCTTTCATGAATACTATTCAAAAAATGTTCATATTCAGCTTGTATATTTAACCTATTTAATATTTAATACATAAATATTAAAAATACAATCAATCTTGATAGTATACCCTTTTAACTCTATTAGAAATATTAGACATAACTTCATAAGGTATTGTTTCCAATAGATTAGATAGGTTAGTAACAGGCAATTCATCACCAAAAATAATTACCTCATCACCCTCTTTACATTCTATATCTGTAACATCAATCATACTTACGTCCATACATATATTGCCGATATATGGCGCCTGTTTACCATTCACTATACAATACCCTACTCTGTTACCTAACTTTCTATTTAATCCATCAGCATAACCAATTGGTATAGCAGCCGTTCTAGAAGATTTTTCTATAACTCCTTTCCTACTATAGCCTACAGTTTCTCCCTTTTGTAACTCTTTAATTTGTAATATAGTAGTTTTTAATGTGCTAACTGTTCTAGTTTTATACTCACCACATGGATCAACTCCATATAGTCCTAAGCCTAATCTTACCATATCTAAATGAGCATTAGGAAAACGAGCTATAGCAGCAGAGTTACAAATATGTCTGACTATTTTATGTTTAAATGCTGCTTGTAACTCATCAGAAGCTTCTTTAAACCTTGAAAACTGTAAATCAGTAAAATCATTAAATGCATCAGAATCACTTCCTGCAAAATGAGAAAATATTGATTTTGGAATTAATGAGTTTTGAGATTTCAGTACCTCAATAACATCCTTTATTTCATCTGGCATAAAGCCCAGACGGTGCATACCAGTATCTACTTTAATATGTATTGGAAAATTAGTAATTCCTTCTTTTTCTGCTTCATGAATAAGCTGATGTAGTAAGTTGAAACTATAGACTTCAGGTTCTAGATTAAATTCAAACATTAATTTAAAAGCAGAAGTTTCTGGATTCATTATTATTATAGAGTTCGTTATTCCAGCTTTACGTAGTTCAACACCTTCATCTGCCACAGCCACCCCTAGGTAGTCTACTTTGTAATCTTGTAAAGTTTTTGCTACTTCACAAGCTCCAGCACCATATGCCGACGCCTTAACCATGCACATAATTTTAGTGCTTGGGCTCAACATATTTCTATAATAATTTAAGTTTTCAACCAAGACACTTAAATTTATTTCTAAGATAGTTTCGTGTCTTTTCTGTTCTAATAACTCTAATACTGACTCGAACGAGAAATCACGAGCTCCTTTAAGTAAAATACTCTCGTCTGCAAACTGCAAATTCCCCTCTTTTATTGCCCTTAATAACTCATCAGTAGTATTGAAGAATACTTTCTCTATATTAAACTTTTCTTTTTCTCTACCAATAGCTTTTCCAACTCCTATTATACGCTGAATTTGCTTATTAAATACTAACTGAGAAACCTTTCTATATAGTGTTGTAGAGTTTTGTCCTGTTCCAATAAGGTCAGATAGTATTAAAGTTCTTTTCAACCCTTTTTGCAACGATCTTCGGTAATGAAAATCTAAAGCTATATCTAAAGAAGCCAGATCTGAGCTGTAACTATCATTAATAATTAAAGTATTATTTTTACCTTGCTTCACCTCAAGCCTCATCGCAACAGGCTCCAAAACAGCCATTCGATCTCTTATTACTTCTGGAGAAACTAATAAGTATAAACATATTGCAAGGCAGTTTATAGAGTTTTCTATCGATGCATCATCAATAAAAGGAATTACATAATAATTATCAAGCCCTAAATATCTATACTTTATGGTGGTAAATTCTTCTTCTTTTTCTACAGAGCTTATAAACAGAGGACGCTCCATGTCAAATCTACTCCAAGCTATCTCTCTTGAAGATAACAAAGACTGTGACATACAATTTGATATTAAAGTGTCATCTGCCTCATATATTATAACATCGCAATCTTTAAATAACTTCAACTTTTCCATGCATTTTTCTTGCTTTGAAAAGAAGTTTTCTTGATGTGCTCCACCTACATTTGTTAGTAATCCAATAGTTGGTTTCAATATATGGGCTAATTGCCTCATCTCTTCAGGTTGAGATATACCAGCTTCAAATATAGCTAAATCTTCACTGCTAGACATTTGCCATACAGATAGTGGCACACCTATTTGAGAATTATAACTTCTAGGCGTACGAACTATTTTTTTTGCAGGAGATAAAATCTGGTTTAACCACTCTTTAACCACTGTTTTACCATTACTTCCTGTTATTCCAATAACTGGATAGTTAAACTGTTTTCTATGGTTAGTAGCTAGTGTTTGTAAAGCTTTTAAGGTATCTGGTACTATTAAAAAATTTGCATCAGTAAAAGGCGGGTTACCATACTTAGAATATTGTTGCAATACATTTTTTTGATACTCCTGTACAACAAAGTTCCTTACCCCTCTATCGTATAGTATTCCAATATATTTAGCACCGCTATTTCTGCTAGTATCTAATGCAAAAAATAAAGTATCTTCAGGAAAACTTAATGACCTACTATCGGTAAGTAGCCAGTTTATAGTAGCTTCCCTATCTCCTACTCTTCTAGCCTTTATAATTTCTTTTATTTGTTCAATATTGTATGACATTTGTCTATCTCCTTTCTAAAGTCTAATGTCGGATTTTTTTCTATAAGATGTTCTATTTCTAGTACTAAATGTTCTAAAAATAATTTATATTCTACACTATTGGGATCTGTTGGCCTATGATTCAAGCTTTTATTTATTTTACAACATTTCTCAATCAGCTGCTCTGTGGGCTTCAATACAAAAGCCTCTTTGAATTTACTCCAAATATAATCAATTGCTAAATCTGAAGGATGAACCATATCTCGATCATAATACCTATAATCTCTAAGTTCATCCAGAACTATTTCATAAGAAGGGAAATAAAAACAACAATTAGTAAACTCTTTGCACAAGTTATCAACAGCTAAAATCAAGGTAGATTTACTTATCTGGTTTTCAACCAATCCGTCCCTAATATGTCTTATAGGACTAATAGAAAAGACTATTTTAACTGAAGGATTAAACTTTCGTATTTTACCTATCAGGCTACGATACTGATTAGTAATATCTTCTACAGATAATTTCACTCTATCAAACTGTCTGTTAGGTACTTTATGACAGTTAGAGACTAACTTTGAATTACTGCTTAACAAATAGATCCAAGAGGTTCCAAAAGTCAAGAACAAAACATCTAACTGCTTTAAATATTCATGTCCCTTACTAATATTTTTGTTTATTTTATCTAAAAGAGCAAAGCTACTATTCGAAGAGAAGTCACCATGATGCATCCAACTATGCCATAAGTTATTATATTCAAAGACATCAGCCTCATTATACCTTTTATTCAACATTAACTCCTCCAATGCCACTGCAATAGAAGAGGGGTTGTAAAGTGTACCGAATGGGTTAATTAGACAGTTAAACTTAGCTTCTTGTAGTTTATTCCCAATATGAACAGAAAAACATGAACCTAAACTCATCATACGATCAGTATGATTTATTTTAGGATATTCTTTAGCTTTCAATATTACAGGAGTCGATAAAATCATTTTTTTGCATATTTAAGAATACAAAAATAACTCGTTTAAAACGTATTAATAGTAATAAGATAGTAAGATTTTCCATTAATTATGTTAGCAAATTGTTAATTAATAGTTTTTAGAGTCAGACAAGCACATTCAATTCTATAAATTCATATATTATAATTATTTTTGAGAACTAAAATAGAAACTTTATTTATACCCTTCTTTTGATAAGAGAAAGGTATCTGCTATCTTTATTAAGATTTGCACAATAATATACTTTAAAATAATAATGGGAAATTTGTCAAAATATAGCTTATTAGATACAATATCATCTCCCCAAGATTTAAGACATCTAAACGTAGATCAACTAGTAGAGTTATGTTCAGAGTTAAGACAAGATTTAATTGAAGAGTTATCTTGTAATCCTGGTCACTTTGCTGCTAGTTTAGGAGTGGTTGAGTTGACTGTAGCCCTACACTATATATTTAATACACCATACGATAAATTGGTTTGGGACGTTGGCCATCAGGCTTACGTTCATAAAATCTTAACAGGACGAAAGGATCAGTTCTTTACGAACCGAAAATTTGGTGGAATACGCCCATTCCCGTCTCCTGAAGAGAGCGAATACGATACATTTACTTGTGGACATGCATCGAACTCAATATCGGCAGCACTAGGAATGGCAGTTGCAGCACAGCAAAAAGATGAAAAGGACAAACATATTGTCGCTATTATAGGTGATGGATCTATGAGTGGTGGCCTAGCTTTTGAAGGGCTTAACAATGCATCTTCAATGCCTAATAACCTACTCATCATACTTAATGACAATGATATGTCTATTGATAAAAGTGTAGGAGGAATGCAGCAGTATCTAGTGAAGCTAACCACCTCAACACCCTATAATCAGTTAAGATATCAGGCTGCAAGAATGCTTCATAAAATGAATATTCTTAATGATGAACGCAAAAAAGCTCTTATTAGATTTGGAAATAGTCTCAAATCAATAGCAATGCAGCAACAAAACATCTTTGAGGGTATGAATATAAGATATTTTGGACCAGTAGATGGACATGATATCAAAGGGTTAACCAAAGTTTTAAATGACATTAAAGATATGGAAGGCCCAAAACTTCTACACCTACATACTGTAAAGGGGAAAGGATTTGAACCTGCAGAAAAACAAGCAACAATTTGGCATGCCCCTGGCAAATTTGACCCTGTTACAGGTACTAGGCTACCAGAATCTACTGAAAATTTACCTCCTAAATTCCAAACTGTATTTGGAGAAACTTTAGTTGAGTTAGCAAAAGCTAATAAAAACATTATTGGTGTAACTCCTGCAATGCCCTCTGGATGCTCTATGAATATTATGATGGATAAAATTCCTGATAGAGCTTTCGATGTCGGAATTGCAGAAGGACATGCAGTAACCTTTTCGGGAGGAATGGCTAAGGAAGGTTTACAGCCATTCTGTAACATATATTCGTCTTTTATGCAGCGTGCGTATGATAATCTTATACACGATGTAGCCATTCTAAACCTACCTGTTGTATTGTGTTTAGACAGAGCTGGTCTTGTTGGTGAAGATGGACCAACACATCATGGTGTATTCGATTTAGCATATTTACGTCCTATACCAAATATAACAATTGCATCTCCAATGGACGAGCCTGAATTAAGAAAACTTATGTACACGGCTCAACTCCCAGACAAAGGGGCTTTTGTAATACGATATCCAAGAGGCAGAGGATGTACAACAGAATGGAGATGTCCTTTTGAAGAGATACCTGTGGGTAAAGGTCGTACTATTATTGAAGGCAATGACCTAGCAGTAATTTCTGTAGGCCCTATAGGAAACATAGCAAAAGAAGTTATCAACGAGATTAATGCAAATTCAAACAAGTCTATCGCCCTTTACGATTTAAGATTTATAAAGCCTTTAGATACAGAAATGCTACACTCTATAGGTAAAAAATTCAACAAGATTATTACCATAGAAGATGGAGTAATAAAAGGAGGGGCTGGAAGTGCTATTCTTGAATTTATGTCTGACAATGAATACTATCCTAAAGTAAAACGAATTGGGATACCAGATGAATTTATTGAGCACGGTTCTATTAAAGATCTGTATAAGGTTTGTAAACTAGATAAAGATAGTCTAAGAGAATCTATAGAAGATTTTCTATAAACTATTTATAGAATATATAAGATCATTTCAGAATGAAAATTATTATCGCTGGCGCTGGTGCCGTTGGTACGCACCTTGCAAAACTGTTATCAAATGAAAAGGAAGACATCATACTTCTAGATGAAGATGAAGAACGTCTTGCCATGATGAATTCAAACTTTGATTTAATGACAGTTGTCGGGTCACCAACATCCATCAAAGGACTTACTGAAGCAGGTGTTAAAAATGCAGATTTGTTTATTGCTGTAACTCCTAATGAAAGTACTAATATGACAGCTTGTATGCTGGCAACAAATCTTGGTGCGATAAAAACAGTAGCACGTATTGATAACTACGAGTATTTATTACCAAAAAATAAAGAGTTCTTTAAAAATCTTGGAGTAGATTCGTTAATATATCCCGAAATGCTCGCCGCAAAAGAGATTGTATCGTCTATGCGAATGAGCTGGGTTAGACAATGGTGGGAGTTTTGTGGTGGAGCTATTGTTCTTATTGGAGTACGCATTGAAAATGATGCAGAACTTATGAACATATCTTTAAAAGAACTTAGCGGAAAAGATACACCATTTCATATTGTTGCAATAAAACGTCAACACGATACGATTATTCCTAGTGGAAAAGACACTATAGAGTATGGGGATATTGTATATTTTACTACAACTAAAAAATACATTCCATACATTAGAAAAATTACAGGCAAGGACGAATTCCCAGATGTGCAGAATGTCATAATAATGGGAGGAAGTAGAATTGCAGCTAGAACAGCTCAATATGCCCCCGACTACATCAATATTAAAATTATAGAATCGGATATAGAACGATGTAATAAACTATCAGAAGCATTAGATAGTAAAATAATGATTCTAAATGGAGATGGTAGAGATATGGAGCTTCTATTAGAAGAAGGAATTAAAAATACAGAGGCATTTGTTGCTATCACAGGAAATTCTGAGTCAAACATACTTGCCTGCCTATCAGCAAAAAGATTAGGTGTACCTAAAACTATAGCAGAAGTTGAAAACATAGACTACATTAATATGGCAGAAAGCTTAGGTATTGGAGCTGTTATTAATAAAAAACTTATTACAGCAAGCCATATCTATAGAATGATGCTTGAAGCAGATGTTTCTAATGTAAAAAGCTTAACCTTTGCCAATGCAGATGTTGCAGAATTTATTGTAAAAGCAGGAGCTAAAGTAACTAGAAAACAAGTTAAGCACTTAGGTTTACCAAAAGGTTTTGCACTTGGAGGACTTATTAGAGATGGCAAAGGTGTTCTTATCAATGGCGACTCTCAAATTGAAGAAGGAGACCATGTTGTTGTATTCTGTCTAAATACTATGATTAAGAAAATAGAAAAATATTTCAATTAATGGTAAATACTAAAATGATATTACGCATAATGGGCGTATTACTTATCATTGAATCCATTATGCTTATTCTATGTATTGGAATTTCTCTTTATTATAAAGAAGACGATTTAAATGCATTTTTAATTACTACTGCTACTACCGGAGCTATAGGACTTCTATCTATATTGTTAAGTAAAGGAGCTACCAAACAACTAAGCAGAAGAGATGGATACTTTATTGTAAGTCTAGCATGGATTGTAACCTCATTATTTGGTATGATGCCCTATTATCTTAGTGGTTATATACCAACTGTTACAGACTCTTACTTCGAAGCTATATCTGGTTTTACCAGTACAGGATGCACTATACTAGATAATATCGAAGAGTTTACACATGGTTTACTATTTTGGAGAAGTATGACGCAATGGATAGGTGGACTAGGAATTATATTTTTCACTATTGCTGTTTTACCCTTATTGGGTGTTAGTGGCATACAACTTTTTGCAGCAGAAGCCTCGGGTATTACAATGGAAAAAGTTCATCCTAGGATTGGTGTAACAGCTAAATGGCTGTGGTCTATTTATATTGGAATTACTATTATCCAAATTATACTCTTATCTATAGGAGATATGGATATGTTTGACAGTATATGTCACTCGTTAGCTACCACTAGTACTGGGGGATTCTCTACTAAACAGGCTAGTATAGCCTATTATAACTCTCCATACATAGAATATGTAATCTCTTTCTTCATGATTCTGTCTGGAATTAACTTTACATTGATCTTATTAATGATTACCGGAAAATTCAAAAAGGTATTTATGAATTCCGAATTAAAGTACTATCTAGCCTCAATAGGATTATTAACAGTAGCTATAGCTGTTGGCTTGTACTACTCTACTGACTATAATATTGAAGAAGCATTCAGGAAGTCTCTTTTCCAGATAGGTTCTTTGCATACCTCTACAGGTTTTGCTACAGATAATTATATGAATTGGAAACCTGTATTATGGGGCCTATTGTTTATACCTATGATTGTAGGAGCATGTGCAGGAAGTACTTCTGGAGGATTCAAGTGTATTCGTATAGTAATTATTGGTAAGATAACACGAAATGAATTAAAACGAATTATACACCCTAATTTGGTGCTAAGACCTAAGATAAACAATCAAATTGTTCAACCATCTATACAAAGTACAGTTCTAGCATTTAGCTTTGTCTATATTATAACTGTACTTTTTAGTACACTCTTCTTAATGGCTCTTGATTTAAATTTCTTAGACTCTTTCGGAGTAATAATTTCTAGTATTAGCAACATGGGACCAGGATTTGGAAATTTTGGCCCAGACTTTTCATGGAGCGCTCTACCAGTAGCTGCAAAATGGTTATCATCATTTTTGATGTTAATTGGGAGACTAGAACTTTTCACTATACTACTTTTATTTACTCCTGGCTTTTGGAAAGGATAATAAGATATAATCTCCTATCAATAAAGTAATTCAATGCTCCTCTAACTGATAGTGTTAGAGGAGCATTGATATTTTAGATTACATAACAATCTTAAAATCTTATCTTTTTTACTTTCTAAACAGCTATTATCTAATTCATTTACAGATGCTTTTAAAAGCCATAAATAAGGCTCTTCGTACATTGCCGACATACCAGTGATATGTCGGCAACAAGCCTCAGGTATGTCGGTGTCTAAACAAAGGTACGTCGGCGACAAACAAATGCACTCTCTACAAGACCCATAAAGCCAATATAAGAGCATTCTGCTAAGACATCTCGTTCTAATAGTTGGATAGACAGCAAAAGTTTAACTTACTCTATACAAAGTAAATATAACTGATTCTATCTATCATGCCTATCAGTAGAAATGATACAAAAAAGAGGTCGTTTAAAACACTTATTAAAATGTTATTAAACGACCTCTTTTATATTTTCTAATTATATTTCTTAAATCATATAATCTATTAATTTATCTCTATACAGATTCTTAATAAAAAGGATTACTCTATCGGTGAATTCCTTATTGTTATATGCAGGAAAATCGGACTTTAATTGCTCTACAATTTGAATAACAGTACATTTTCCATCAAGATATCTTAAAACAATAGAGCCCTCTTCATCAAAGTTAACTGATATTTCTCGTGGTAATCTTTTCAACAAAAAATGCCTATGAAACCACTCGTTTTTAAAACGACGAATACCCAAGCGAACCTTCCCATCCTCTTTCTCATAAAGAGTAATATGATCTTTCAATTTAGGTACGACATTCAATAAGTTAACTTGTTGCTTCATTATAACACTACTTTTTTATATTTGGAGCTTCAAGGCCATAGTTATGACGCTTATCTTCTGCTTTAAGCCATATGCCCAAGATACCTGCAAAGATACCTAATGATGCAAATACTAACATTGCTGAGGTGTAATTATATACACCATTATTAGCAGCTAAAACCTCTGCGGGGTTTGTAGTCTGCAATACATAACCAATAATAATAGGAAATATCCATAGACCAAAGTTTTGAATCCAAAAGATAATACTATATGCAGAACCTAAATAACGCTCTTCTACTAAATGAGGTATAGATGGCCATAAAGCTGCTGGAACTAACGAGAATGAGACTCCTAGAACCAATATAGCAGTATATGCTATATATAAACTTGTAGGATCTCCTATTTCAAATGGATAAAGTGCAAAAGTTAAGTGACAAGCAAAAACCAATACAGAACCAAATATTAACATAGTTGCACCCTTACCTACTTTATCTAAAAAATACCCCAATGGCGGAGTTAAAAACATAGCTCCAATAGGAAACCATGAAAATAAGTTCGAAGCATCTCTTGTTTCTAGCCCTAAATTATTTTCAAGCATATTTGTAGCAAACTTCTGGAATGGGAAAATAGCAGAGTAGTATAGAACACACAAAGCAGCAACAATCAAATAAACTTTATTAGTGAAAAGCTTTTTAAGATCGCTCATTTTGAAGACCTCTTCATCTGCCTCCTTCGTATTTTCATTCACCAAAGAAGAATCTTGGTTATCTAGCTTTTTATCCATTAAAGTATATAGAATAAATGAGATAAGACCAATCGTTAAGAATAGACAACATAGTGCAACAGGACGTACCACACTTGGGTCGCCCATTTCTGCAATTCTAGGAGATAACCTAAAAACCGCCCAGACACCTAAACGTGCCAAAGCCATTTCAATAC
>JASLCG010000128.1 GCA_030151885.1 Bacteroides sp. | reverse complement strand
TATATTTATGATACAAAAAAAGTCTGTGTACCCATGGGTACACAGACTTTTTTTGTATCATAAATATATCAGATAACGCAACTTGAGTTAAAAAGATTATCTATTTATTAGAATTAACTAAAAAGTAATCCGATAAATATGCCATTTTTTTA
The DNA here is from genome assembly GCA_030151885.1 of Bacteroides sp. GTDB lineage: Bacteria > Bacteroidota > Bacteroidia > Bacteroidales > Bacteroidaceae > Bacteroides_E. The sequence goes on along the minus strand of JASLCG010000128.1, from coordinate 10,411 downwards.
TTAATTATGGTATCTTTAAACGTATAACTTATTAACCTAATAAGAGGTAGGTAGAAACACAAAACCAAAAAGTATGGATACAATAGATATAAAATACTTTGGGAGAATTGATAATCCGCCACAAGAGGAGCTATACCAAGCAAGTACCTTTTTTCAAGAAGCGGAGGTTGAGTTAGATTTGAATTTCTTTGAACATGATATAGATCCTGATTGGTCGGAAGAGTTAGTGGAATATTTAAATCAGCTGAGTCACTTTAAAAAGAGAATAGAGAAAGCGATAGCTTCCGATTACAGGGATGGAGGAGCTGTGAAAGAGTATATAGACTATCATATAGAAGACGATCCACTTATATTAGTAGATCTATTTGATGATACATCGTTAGAAAGTGATAAAGAGCAGTTAATCAATGCACTAAAGCTAGAGCATATAGGATTTTATCCTGGAGAGAAAAATTACGCTGTTTGGGATTTCATGATTGGCAGGGAATATACGGATATGCTGATTGTTGTGTATACAGATAATAAAGGGAGAATAGAATCCGTCTCTTGGGAGAGTTAATTAAACACTAGGATAGAGCACATCAAGAGTGTGCAAAAGTATGTTGTATATATTTAAAGAGTTGCTAAAGTGATTTACTGTAACTCCTAGAAATGCTATACCATGCTAAAGCATAAGTAATAAATGCCTACTACCTACATTAGATCGTTTTAAAAGTACTATATGTTTTATTTATAGGTGTTTAATTAAGAATTAAGTTTAGTAAAAGCTCTTTAATTCCAATGGATGAGTTATTGCTTGTAAAATATTTTATCTTTATACAATTCTGTAATTGAGTATTATCAGCCTGCTAAAAGCTTGATAACTTATCTATAGAATAGCTTGATACAGTAGTATATAAAGAGTATAAGTAGCCATAAATGCAAAGCCTATCAATACACTCTTTATATCATGTTGAAGTAAAATAACTTAAACTTAATATAATGCAACATATACCTTCCGAGGTAGCCGAAGTTTACTACCGAATACTCAATATTACTGGCTTTGGACCAGCAAGAACAAATGGGTTGGTGCGTACACTAATAAGTATGTACAACCTACCTACACCTATTACGAAACAAGGGCTTGAGAAAGAGTTGTTTCGACATTTAAATAGTCAGCAGATTGCTGCGTATCAACATCACACACTTCCAGAATTAGAAAATCTAAAGGCAGCCTTCCCATTTCATTACCTTACAAGGCTTGATAAATTATACCCTAATTATATGATATGCAATACCTCAAACCCTTCGGTATTCTGCTATATGGGTAATATAAAGCTTCTTGAGCAGAAAAGAGTAGGGTATAGTGGAGCTAGAAACTGCTCTAAAAGAGGGTTGAAATTTACAGCAGATTCTGTAGAGCAATTAGTAAAAAACAAGATCTGCATCGTTTCTGGATATGCCAATGGTGTAGATGAAATGGCACATTATACAGCACTTAAAACAGGAGGTACTACTATTATGGTTTTGCCGTATGGAATTACTTTTTTTACCATCAAGCCTATGCTAGAAGAGGTATGGGATTGGGAACGAGTACTAGTGATAAGTGAATTTTTGCCTACCAACCCATTTACTACACCAAATGCCTTTCAACGTAATGAAACCATCATTCGTATGAGTCAAGCTGTCATTGTATCGGAAGCTGGTATAACGGGTGGTAGCATAGCTACAGGAATGCGTTCTCTAGCACTGAAATACCCTACATTTACACCTCAATATAAAGAGTATCCTCTTACGGCATTAGGCAATAAAGAAATTTTACTTAAAGGAGGGAATCCACTACCTGTGCAACAGCCTCCTACAGATACTATGCAGATTGTATTAAATGCCATCAAAGGGATGGGTAGCTTGTTTTAAAACCATATAAATAGCCTATTAAAAGACGAAAACTTAAAACTATGGACCATGGAAACAATCAAATATTTTGGACATATAAGAGATTTAATCCTTATAGATGCTCTGGAAACAGAGTGCTTTTTTGATGGAGATAACTTAAAGCTCGATGTTAATCTAGATGGGGGATATCCTACATACGATTGGGTAACAGAATTAAATTGCTACCTGAATCAGCTAACTCAAATTAAGCAAAAAGTAGTGGAAGCAATACATACAGACTATGACAACAATGGGGTAAGCAAAGATTTAATATCGTTTTATATGGACGATTGTGATGAGGAGTTTCAAAATGAATTGATTGCAGGAACAGATGGTTTACTACCTATAGACGAAAGATTGTTAGAAGCGTACGTATTAAGAAGAATTGGTTTTTATCCTACTGATAATCATTATGCTGTTTGGGACTTCAGATTAAACCCTCAATTGTCCGATCAAATTCTAGTAGTTATGACTACAGAAAAAGGAGATGTAATTAATGTGGCATGGGAGAGTTAATTACTCTCATATCTCATTGCAGTTATTTAAAGTATTAAACAGGCATTGGCATAAATACGATTATGCCAATGCCTGTTTAATTTACCTTCAAGAGTATTTTTGGGTAAGGACTATCTTAATTTTTCTAGATAAAACAGACGAAAGGTCTTACTTATTTCATCCCTCACACGTTTAAACTCTCCCCAAATGTAATCTTCTGTACCCACAGCATCCGAAGGATCATCAAAACCTAAGTGCAGACGCTGTTTCACACTACCAAAAAAAATTGGACAGCTCTCGTTAGCACCTCCACATACAGTAATAACGTAATCCCAAGATTGGTGAAGATACTGTTCAATGGCGTCCGAGGTGTGTTTCGAAATATCTATACCTACCTCTTTCATTACTGCTACGGCCTTTGGGTTTAATTGACCAGAAGCAGCAGTTCCGGCAGAACATACTACAAGATTAGCATCGTATGATTGTAAAAAGCCATGTGCCATTTGGCTACGACAACTGTTGCCAGTACATAAAATTAGAACACTTTTTTTCATCCTATATCACTCTCTATTTTCTCAATTTATTGGCTTTAAAGTCTAATTTATAAAACTTTATAGCATTTCTATTTACTTTTTATATAAGAATATCCAATCAAGTAGTCGTTCTTAATTGTAAGCCTTACAATTAAGGTTTTTACCATCATACTATTCTTCTATACTGCAAAATAGTTAATTAATCGTAGTAATAGCTTATGTACAGGGTATATTTTATGCATCAGTAGGCTTTATAATAGAGCTGTATTATTGTTTCTAATTTCATTTTTCATTCAAATATTTTAATAAACAGTTAGCTTAACCTATCTTTGGATTGAAATAAAAATTGAAGCTTACCACAGATTCGAAAAACTATTAACTAGAGACTCAATCTTAAAAACAGATACACTTCAATTAAGAGGTTACTTCTAAAACAACTGCATGAACGAATACTTAATACCCCTTACTTTAGCGCTGGTATCTACGCTTGTAAAGTATCTTCTAAAGTATGGGCCTACTTTTTATGGTAAGAAGCTACGCAATTACCTTCTCATTGTATTGCCCCTATTTTTAGGGCTAATATTGGGCATTATTTTCTTGTCTAAGCTGCTCTATACAGATGTACACAATCTTTACACTAGTACCACTAGTTTTTGGGATGTAGAGCTTGGTAATGGACTTTTACTACCTCGTTTAGGTTCACTTTCGGCACTTATTTTAATCTACTATATATCCATCAGAAACCGCGGATTTTCCGATGTTATCTCTGTAGATATTGTATTTCTAACTATTCTAACTCTGGTTACCTTCTTTTGTTCTGTTTTGATAGAGGTTCTGGCTAGAGAAGTGGCCTATGGCATTGCAGTTAGGAATTTTGATACAGGAGTACTTATGATAATCCCCTTTATATTTGGGATGTTTATTTTTGTTATTGTCCTATCATTGCAGTTAATAGTAGGAAATAAAGTGGGCAACAGTGGCGTATCGAGGACCCAAAAAAGAACGTATCAAGAGGTTAAAAGATAGGAGTATGAAGTGTGAAAATAGAAATTTAAAACTGCTACTACTGATGTTTATTCTCTTAACATCGGCACTCACAGCACATGCAGCGTTCGAAAGAATTCCATCCGAAGGACATGTTATAAGTGATAAAGGAATTTTGGAAGATGGAGTTATAGAGAACTTAAATCAGAAATTAAAACAGTTAGAATACGATCATAATATAGAGGTTATGGTAGTGGCAAAACAGAAAACTAAAGCCAATTTAACCCCTAGAGAGTACGCGTACGAATTGTTTCAAGAGATTGGATTGGGTAAAGCTGGGCTAGACAATGGTTTACTGATACTGCTTGTTCTAGACCATAGAGAGGTGGTATTCGAGGTAGGTTACGGACTTGAAGGTATGCTTACAGATTACTACTGTAAACAGCTGCAACAGGTATATATGGTTCCTCCATTTAAAGAGAACCAATGGAGTCTGGGACTATTTTATGGCATAGAACAACTGATAAAAGACATTAACAACCAGACAGAGAATGGACCTGTGGCAATGGAAATAGAGAACAGTACCTCTTCAGAAAAAACTCCTAAAAAAGCTGCTACATTAACCTACCTACTCATTGTCCTCTCTTTTGTTCTACTGATGAACAGCTTCATTGTCTTGATAATATTGAGACGATTTAAGAAACGCAGATATACAGATAACGAGGCACAAAATATTTTGATACTTAAAAGGCAAATCTCACCATCACTTTATTTAGGTATAGTCTTCTTACCAATTGCTCCTGCAATGATTTATCTGCTTTTTTGGTTTAAATACAAAGCAATGAAGAGGGTGGCAATCCCTTGTTCATTCTGTAATGTAGGGTCACTAAAATTATTAAAGAAGTACGATATAAATAGGCAGATGGATATAGCAACAGCTACAGAGGTCGATTTAGGTACAGCCTTAGTATTAGCATACAAATGTTCGGCATGCAGGAGGGTGAAAACTGAAAAAGTATATGTGCCATCTCGCCAAGTAGATAGATGCCCCAATTGTAGCAACCATACTTTAGTTATGCAGTCGCCATTCGCTATAGAAAAACGTGCAACAGCAGCCTCTAGACAAGGAGTAAAGGTTGCATCATTTACCTGCGAGGTGTGTCGGAAAAGTTATCTAGCAAGAGAGTCATACACTTATCAGCCTCCAACTAGTGGTGGTGGAACAAGTAGTTCAAGTAGTTATGGTAGTTTTTCGTCAAGAGGCTCAAGCTCTAGCTCTTCTTCATCTAGTCGTGGTGCAAGTGGTGGAGGAGGGGCATCTTCCAGGTTTTGATACACCATTTTTAAGAGATATTATTAAGAGGATTGACAAGGCAAATGACGTTAATCCTCTTTTTAGTTAGAGTGATTAAGGCTGATATATTGAACTCTAACTTTTGTGAGAATAGATCTGTTTTAGAAATCAAAAAAGAGGTGTATAGTTTTTACTATACACCTCTCAATATAATAATATCTTGTTAAATCATTATTTACTTTACACAAGCCAATAAGCAAGCGGCATTCATCTCTACATTACCCCTGCTTACAGTATATGCCAAAGCATTTTTAATGATATCTGTAGCATCTTGAACAGCTGGGATAATCTCTTTACCATGTGCCAATTTACATGCTAATATGGCTGTGAAAAGATCGCCCGTACCAGTTGTCTCAATGGCAATTCTTTTGGCAGCAATTCGTGCACACTTTCCAGCTTTAATAACCAGAGTTTCAATCTCGTCATCGGCAGTATCTTTAAGATGGCAACTAGTAATAATTACAGTCTTATTACTCAATACACTATTCTGTATTACAGCAGCTAAAACATCTGCTTCGGTACGTACTTTATGCCCAATGATGTACTCAAACTCAAAATGGTTTGGTGTTAGCACATCGCAGATAGGAATAATATCGTTTAAGTAAGACTGTGCTACCTCTTCATCTACATAAAGCCCACCAATATCGCCCATAACTGGATCGCAAATGTAGATGTTTTCTGGATAATCCTTTTTTATTTGAGAAATGTATTGTGCTGCAGATGTAAGAATGTCTAACGAGCCAATGTAGCCCGTAATGATGTTGCAGACACTATCCATAAGATTGAGATTATTTACTCCTAGAATTAAATCGTCAAATAGAGTCTTAGAAATCTTTACACCATGTATAGGCTGATGCCCTGTGTGGGCAGATAGATATACAGTAGGAAATGCAATAACATCCAACCCATGTAGCTGAATAGCCAATTCGGCAATGTTGCTACCCACATAGCCATATACCAATTTACTCTGTATTGAAAGTATCTTATTCTTCATTTTGTCGCTTCGTTAACACGCTATTTTGATGTTCAAAATATATCGGGACGCAAGTTACTTAATTTTAACGGATTTACTGAGTGTTGTATTGTCAAAAAGTATATACTGCCGATATGCATACTATTTATAATGCTAAATCATATTACTGACTAGCCTTACATTTTTCAAAATATGCTTGAGGTTATATCAAGGTAATAAAAAAAGATTTGTTGTAAAGTAGTTCTGAGTGAGTAGTTAGTGTTGTTGTTAATATAAAAAAATCGGTAGAAGGACTATAGTCTTTCTACCGATTCAGAGAGTTAAATAAATTAGCTATTAATTAATGTGATTAATTACTTATTAAAATTAGGCATGTTAAATTTTATAGTTTCAGCTGGAGTATGTTCTTTTATCATTATTGACTTCATCTGTTCTACAATCTCTGGATGATACTTTGCAACATTAGTATGCTCTCTTGGATCTTTTTCTAAGTCATATAATTCTATCTCCATATTACCTTTTAAAATATTAGAGGTAAAAGTTTTCCACTTTCCCATGCGTAGAGCTTTTTGACCACCCATTTCAGGATATTCCCAGTAAAGAAATTTGTGTTGCTTTTGATTCTTATCTTTACCTAAAATAGTTGGTAAAATACTAATGCCATCGGTTTCTGGAGTATCAACTCCTGCAATTTCACAGAAAGTAGGCATCATATCCCAGAAGGCAGATATTAATGTACTATTTCTAGGTTTAATATGTTTGGGCCATGAAACAATAAGAGGTGTACGAATTCCTCCTTCTCTTAAAGAAGCTTTAATCCAACCAAAGTTGTTTTTAAATGGTTTAGCACTATCAAACCATTGTGAATCTGCCCCACCACTAAATGATGGGCCGTTATCACTGGTTATCATAATAATTGTATTTTCGTAGATGCCTTGCTTTTTTAGTTGTGCTATTAATCCGCCTATTTGTTCATCAAAATAACTTACCATAGCAGCATAAGTAGCTCTCGGATATCTGGAGGGGTAATAACCAGATTGAGCTAAATAAGGTTCTTCCTCTCCAAATTTATCTACATAGTAGTCTATCCATTTTTGAGGAGCTTGTAAAGGAACATGAGGGACAGGTGTAGTCCAAAAAAGTACAAAAGGGTCTTTATCTGCCTCATTTATAAAGTTTATGATTTCCTCATACATAACATCTGGCGCATAGATATTTTGTGTGAATTTATTATAACTTCTAATATCGTAAGGGTCGGCTCCTTCATCAAGCTTAGTGTGTGGTACAGGATGAACGTTATTAGGAAGATATTCTCGATTTTCATTTCTGTATAAAAAAGGAGGATAGTAGTTATGTGCTTGTCTTTGACAGTTATATCCGTAGAAAAAATCAAAACCCATTTTATTAGGAGTACTTGTAGAGCCGGGGTAACCTAATCCCCACTTTCCTATACAAGCTGTTTTATATCCAGCTTCTTTCATTTTAGCAGGTATCATTATTGTATTTGCAGGTAGAGGAGCTTGACCTTCAAGACTAGCATCAGCTAACATTGCTTCATGGCTCCAAACATTTCCACGAGATGACATCTCATCATTACCACGAATATATGCATGTCCTGTATGCAAACCTGTAAATAAAACGCATCTTGATGGAGCAGAAACAGCTGTACCCGAATAGTGGTTTATAAATGTTAAACCTTGCTGTGATAACATATCCATATTGGGAGTTTCGATGTGTTGTTGCCCATAACTACCAATTTCTGCACGTCCCAAGTCATCAGCCAAAATGTAGATGATATTAGGTTTGTTTTTAGCTTTAGCTTGTAACTCACCGAGACTTATTGGCAGTATAATTGCAGAAGATATTATGATTTTTATATACATAATTACTTGATTTAGTAAGTGTTTAAATGTTTATGACTGTAATTATATCTCATGGAGATAAATATGGTTGGTAGCTATTATAAAGCCAACAACTATAACTAGCTGTAATGAAAATTGTTAGCATGTCATTAAAGTACATGCTAACAATTAGAATTTATTAATTACCAACGTCCCAGCCAGGGTTATTAGGTAGAAGTTGCTTGTTTAATGCTATTTCGTTTGTTGGAATCATGTATAAATAATACTTATCTAACCAACCTTTACCCGAAAGTATTGGGTTGTCAAATAGGTAAATGTATCCTTCCTGAGCATTAGGGTCTGGGAAACCTGTTTCAAGATTTACAATTTTTCCTGTTTTACCTATTTCACTTCGTTTAGCCCACATACCATAGTGAGGCTTATTAACGAAGTACTCAGCCTTTTTCCAACGTCGTACATCATAGAATCCAAATCCTTCTCCCATTAATTCAATAATTCGTTCTCTACGCACTTCCCATAGGAGAGGATCTACCGATGTATCTCTGTTTGGGTCGAAAGAGTTATCAATTTTACTTACCTCCATATTTTTTACTTTAGCACGTGGACGTAACTTATTAATTGTTTTATCAGCCACATCTTGTGTAAATAGACCTAACTCAGCTTTAACCTCTGCATAGTTAAGAAGTACCTCTTCGATTTTAAATATCGGTTTATCAGCAACGTTTGTTTGTGAATTGTTATGATTTTTTTCCCATGCGCAGTAGTTTTTATAGAAATAATACCCACCACGGCATGATAAAAACTGCTGATTAGTTGCAGTTTGAATATTAGGTACTTTTAACACAATAGAAGCCGACCAATTCATAAGTGGAAGGACCTTGTGTTTACCTGCTTCTCCTGGGTTGCTTATTACTTTTGTAACTCCCATTAGGTCTAGGTATTCTCTATGATTGGTATCTTCTGGATAGTCCCAAGAGTTAGGATTGCTATTCTTAGATAAACGATAGGGTGGAGCTACTGATTCTAAAAGTCGTAAATCTCGATTTCTAAATATAGAATAGATAGATTTATCTTTCTTTCCCCATTCATAAACATCACTTGTTGCAATGGGTTTACCATCACTACAAAGATACATATCAACTGTAAGTTGTGGCATTTCTACTCCGTGTGAAGAGGTCCTTTCCATATGTGTAAACCAAGATGTTAAAATATCATCAACAAACTCTTTATATAAAATAACTCCAGGAATTTTAGACAATTCGCTACTCGTCCACATCTCTCCATAATCGGAGTGTAGGGTAGGGTAGTCTTTCATCAACTTTTCCGATACTTCGATACATTTTTCAAAATATTTACCTTCGTCACCAAGATTATGATATTTTCTCCATGTGCCTTCAAATAAGGTAAATCTTGAAATTAAAGCACGAACAGCATGAATATTGATGGTGTTTTCACCATCTCCAGTTGCTTTAATATGCTCCTCAGCATAGATTAGGTCTTCAAGGATATGATCTGTTACCTCTTTTCTAGGAGTCCTTGTTCCATATGCCTCTTTATCATTATCATTAATAATATGATCTACCCAAGGCACATCCCCAAATCTTGCAACAAGCTCCATATAATAAAACGAACGGAAGAAATAACCCACTGCTCTCCAGTGTTCTTTTTGAGCTTTATTCATTTTAGACCCCTCAATATTACTTATCATAATATTAACTTTACGTATGTAATCAAAGTTCCAGCCATTGCCCGATGCTACTTCCGAGATGGTTTGAAAAGCATATGGATTGTATGCACTTGTCCCTTTTCTGGTAAGATATCCTGAATAAACATCTCCTTGGTAAATACTACCTTGCCCATTTGAGCCTATATGTCTAAGGATATTGTTATTGCTAAAGACTCCGTAAAGAGACCAAGCATAGGTCTTAAAATTGTCGTATGTATCAAAGGCAGTTTCTTCTGTTAAAGATTCAATAGGCTTTATTTCTAAAAAGCTGTCGTTGCACGAACTACCCATGATGGTAGCCAGAAGTAGTAGTGCTATGAATTTATATCTAATTTTCATAATTGATTTTAAATTAAAGTGTAACATTAAAACCTAAAGATATGGTTCTGTAGAAAGGGTAACCCCAATTTAAACGCTCAGGGTCAAATCCTGATGGCAAAGAACTGAATGTGTGTAGGTTTTCAATACTTGTAAATAGCTTTACTTTGCTAAGTCCTACTTTCTGAACAACATGTTTTGGCAATGTATAGCCAAGAGTAATATTTTTGATTCTTAGGTAAGAAGCATCTA
>JASLCG010000155.1 GCA_030151885.1 Bacteroides sp. | reverse complement strand
CAGATTTCACGGTACTACCTTTAGTTGGAAAATTTATTTCACCATCTGTTGCAATTGGAGGAGCTTTAGGTTATTCTCAAAACAAAGTAGAAGACGTTAAAAATCAAACTTTTATCATTCAACCTTTGGTTAGACAATATTGGAATATATCAGGTAAATTATTTGCATTTGGTCAAGTAGCATTACCTGTATCGTTCGGCAATATTAAAAATGATGGTACTAAAATTTCAGATCAGTTCAACATGGGCTTAGCATTTGCACCTGGTCTAGATTTAATTGTAAACAACTGGCTAACTATTGAAGCTTCTTTTAATCTTCTTTCTATTGGATATAGTACAGATAAACCTAAAGGTGGAAGTAAATCCTCAGATTTCAAATTTAATGGTAACTTCCTTGAATCAACAAGTTTAGGTAAAGTTAATATAGGTGTGAAAATATTATTCTAATAAAACATATAAAAAAGGCGATAGAGTTCTATCGCCTTTTTTATAATTAAAATTCATTTAGTTTCTGTTCTATTATTTTAAAGAATCGAGATATATGCAAACCATCAGCATACGCATGACTGATAGTTATTGCAACTGGCATTACTCGCTTACCTTCTTTTAAAACAGCCTTTCCAACATTAAGCAGAGGATATGAATTTCCTTCTCTCTTCTCTTGAGCACCCACTAATGATGTGAAATACAAATCAGGAGTTGCACTAAGAAAAATTGTACCATAAGGATCATTCGCCTCATCTAAATTAGCTTTTCCAAAATTACTTTCTGTCTGATTCTTGGCTTCCTCTATTATTTTAGAAGCATTTGTATAAAACTTTTTGAAGTTTTCTTCTAATGGAATACGTACTATAGCACAATCACCTTGCTCGTTCAACATGATAGGTGTAGTTATATCAATACTGTCATATAAATAAATATCTCCACTATTATCCATACGATACCTGAACTCCTCTATCTCATTCATAGCACATAACATAGAATAGATGTAATAGATAAAAAAAGATTGAGAGTTTTCTTTAGCTACAGCCATAGCATGTGTACAGTCCACCTCCGTAGTTATAGAAATATTGGGGTTTTGGAATGTTTTAAAAAACTCATAACTATTCCTTCTAGACCATGTACTTATATCAATTTTATGCTTCATTTTAATTTAATTTACTATTTATAAAGAATCAAAATCAATGTGATTCCATTTGTACTCTTCAAAAGCTACTTTTCCCTCTCCACACTTTGGACAAACCCAATCATCAGGTAAATCTTCAAACTCTGTTCCTGGAGGAATATCATTCATTTTATCTCCACGCAGTGGGTCATATACATACTCACATACTATACAGACATATTTCTTACTTTTCATTTTTTATCTGTTCTTATTAGATATTACAAAAGTAAAATATAATATTTAGGAAACCATAAAATATAACTTATGAAATAAATAAAAAGGGCCCCATTCAAGAATGGGCCCCTTTTACAGTATGCTATAATCTAATAACAATACTTATATATTAATCTTTTATTCTAATAACGGCATTAGATACAATAGCTACTAAACCACCAGTCGTAATACCTGAAGAGAAAGTTCCTCGAATCCATTCGGGCATCTGAGATAATATCTCAGGAACCAACTCTACACCCAAACCAAATGCAAAACTTACTGCTAAAACTAATACAGCCTTTCTGTTAATTTTTTGAGATGCGATAATCCTTACTCCAGACGCTGCAACTGTACCAAACATCAGTAAAGCAGCTCCACCCAAAACAGGTTCTGGCATCAGAGAAAAAACTCCACCTATTATAGGAAATGCACTTAAAATTACTAGAAAAGCAGCTATGAAATAGCCAATATAGCGACTTGCAACACCTGTCAACTGAATCAATCCATTATTTTGAGCAAAAATAGAATTAGGCAGAGAGTTAAAAACACCAGCAATTATTGAGTTCACACCATCAGCCAAAACTCCTCCCTGTACTCGCTTCATAAATTTCTCACCTTCGATAGGCTCTCCCCCTATCATCGAATTTGCAGTAATATCACCATAAGCCTCAATAGAAGTAATAAAATAGATTAATGCAACTGCTATAAATGCAGAAAGATTAAAATCTAAACCATATTTTAAAGGGATAGGAATATTTATTGACCCTAAGTCTTTAAGACCTTCGAAGTGAATTAAATCTAATGCATAAGACGCAACATAACCTACAATAAGTCCAATAATGATAGAGCTCATTCTTAGATACTTATTCTTAACACTATTAAGTAGAAGTATTACTACTAATACCAATGTAGCTAAACCCAAATTCTGCAAACTTCCAAAAGTATTGTTACTTTGTGCTGCAAACCCACCTCCACAAGATATAATAGCAACTTTAATCAGACAAAGACCAATCATTGTAACAACAATTCCAGATACTAGAGGAGTTATTATTTTCTTAGTATACTTAAATAATCTACTAACAATTATCTCTACTGGTGCTGCAGCAATACAAACTCCAAATATATAAGGTAGAGCTGCGACTCCTAAACCTAAGGGAGCAAAGACAGATGTTATAGCACCAATAAATGAGAAACTAGTACCCTGTACACAAAGTAAACCACAACCAATAGACCCTATTCTTTTACACTGAACAAAGGTTGAAATACCCGATGCTAATAGAGACATAGATACCAAAAAGCTTGTAGTTTCATGATCTAGACCTAAAGCCTGACTAATAATTAAAGGTGGTGTAATAATGGCAACAAAAATTGCAAGGAGATGCTGAAGCGCCACAAATACGGCCTCACGAAAAGGGGGTTTATCTTCAATCTGATAAATTAAATCTGTTTTTTCAATTGGATGTACCAACTGTTCTGCTGGACTTTTGCTAACCGCCATTTTTTGTAGTTTTCTATTAATTTATTATATATAATAGCAACTTATCTTAAGCTGCTTTTTTATGCTACATATCTAGCTTTATGAATCAAAAAAGCTATTTATCAACAATACATGTTAAGGTCTATAAATGAACAGAAACAAGGAAACTGCAAAAGTACAATAAATAAATGAGACAGATACTAATTAGTTAAGAGTAATAAAATACATAAAGACTACAGTTTAAGAATTTTACTACAAGTTGTAGTCTTAATTATCAAAACAAATAAATAGATGTAAACACAGTATAATTAACCGTTATATTTATACATATACATCATAAGAACAGAGATACATATAAAATGATTGAATGATCTCTTAATATAAAGTTATTTGTTATATTTTTGCTTATACTACTATAATATTCATTAAAGTTAAAAGCACATAAATATATCTTCTTATGAAAAAAATAAAAACTTTTGATTTTAACGACCTTCAATTAGAAATAGAAATCAAAGACTTATCTTTTGTTATAGAAGCACAAAAAGTACTTGGAAAACCACATAGGACATCATTTTATCAACTAATATGGCTTACTAGTGGGCAAATGACTTTCATTATAGATTTTAAACCCACTACTATACACAAAAATGAAATGCTTCTAATTACTTGTGGACAAGTATGTCAATTTGATATTACATCAAAATATAAAGGATACGCAATATTATTTACGCCAAGCTTTTTATCAGAGTCAGAGTTAGATACAAACTTCATATATACATCTGAGATATTTAACCCCATTAACCTTAATAAAAGTTTTAACCTCCCACATCAAGTATTACAAAGTCTTATTACACTTTTGAAAAATGAAATAAACCTTCCTCCAGATCAACACCAACATAAAATAGCTAGAAGTTATATGCGTGCCATTCTACTACAAATGGAGCGCCATTATATACAACCTATAAATAATACTTTTAATCCTAAAGTGAGGGAGTTTATCAATGCGGTAGAAAAAAACTACAAAAACAATAGACAAACATCTTTTTATGCCAAACTACTAAATGTCAGAGAAAAAGCACTCAATAGCAAGCTAGACAGTGTACTGGGTAAATCTGCTAAAGAATACATAGACTCTCGTATTATTCTAGAAGCTAAAAGATACCTATCATATAGCAATTTATCAGTCAAAGAAATCGGCTTTAATTTAGGATTTGACGAGCCAACCAATTTTAATAAATACTTTCGTAAACATACAAACACTACACCTCTCAAATTTAGAGAACAACACTCTAAATAAAACACTTACCATATTATCACCTTTTTTTATCATTGCATTTAATCTGCTAAACTATACTTTTACATTATAAAGTAAAATGTATAGACAATGAAAAAAATAACACTGATAGGAGCTAGTGGCTTTGTAGGATCAGCTATTCTACAAGAAGCTATAAATAGAAATATTCAAGTTACTGCTTTAGTAAGACAGGCAGCCAAAATTAAAATAACAAACCCATTGCTAAAAGTAATAGAAAACGATATTACAAAAAAGGGGGTTATAAAAGAAGCTGCTAAAGATACTGATGCAGTAATTAGTGCCTACAACCCAGGATGGACAAATCCTGATATATATAATGAAACTTTAAGAGTTTACCCTCAAATACTAGCTGAGACCAAAGCTGCTAAAGTCAACAGAATATTAATTGTAGGTGGAGCTGGTACATTATTTGTCTCTCCAGGAGTACGAGTAATGGATACTGATGCTATACCACCAGAAATAATGGGAGGAGTAAAATCTCTTGGTGAGTTTTATTTAAATACACTTATGAACGAAACCGAGATTGACTGGGTATTCTTCTCTCCGGCTGGTACTTTTAATCCAGAAGGTACAAGAACGGGAAAATATAAAATTGGGAAAGATTATTTAATAACTAACAATCAGGGAGTAAGTAAAATATCTATACAAGATTATGCTAAAGCAATGATTGATGAATTCGAAAACCCGAATCACCATAAAGAACGCTTTACAATTGGATATTAATAAAACTACTCTAAATCATTCCTCTTTTTTATTAAACCTTTTACCTTGACAAAGATAGAGTATGCTTTAAGTAACATACTCTATCTTTTTTAATATTTACACTCTTATGCTATTAACTAGTTATACAAACGTAAATTTTGTCAATAGCAATGGCTAATAATATCACTATGAGCAAAGTATTATACTTTAGTTTATATCGAGTAACTTCATCTTTACGGTTTTTATATAACTTCAGATTACTATACGTTAGATATAAACTAGAAACTACAAAAACAATAACTATTATAAAGTCTTTTACACTCATGATATGTATAATATGAAAACTGTAGTAATATACAAAAAGCGTTGATATACTGATATATCAACGCTTTTAAATTAATTTTAATTTTATTCCAGTGGAGCTGGAGG
>JASLCG010000109.1 GCA_030151885.1 Bacteroides sp. | reverse complement strand
TTTTCGTGTTATTACATAATTTACTGAGGGAAGTCGTGATGTACGTTAATTGTATATCTCGACTTCTTTTTATAAGTAGAATGTAGAGGGCTTTGTATGCGTGCTGATAGTAGGTGTTTTTAGCTAAAAGTTACTCGATATTCTTAATATAATAACTGTATATATTAAGAATTACACACTGTTAATAGATGTATTGTTTTAACAGTTCATCTGTTTCTTAGAATATGAAAAATATTTACAAATAATAAGAGGTTGATTATTAGATAGGTATAAGGTTTTTCTAATTAAACTGTTACTACTCTTTTGGGCTTTAATATGATCTTTATAATACTACTGATGGATTCGTTTTGTGATTATAGCTTCTAAATAAGTTTGTTTTAGAAAGGTTTTACACTTTTATTAGGTTGGATTTTTTGCTTCTACAAGCAAAAAACTATGTGCTTTTTTATGATGTATAGTGGCCTTATTTCATTAATTATTTTTATATTAAAATAATATATTTAAAATATTTTTAAGAAACAATTGGAGTTTATACATAAATATGTACTAGATTTGCATCGACTATTAAAAAAAATACGAAAAACATGAAAACTTTAAAACAAAGTGTGTTAGCAACAGTATTCTGTTGTCTAATACTAAGTATCTATGCGTGTAGTAGTGATAGTAAAGAAGAAGTGCTATTAAGTGATCAAGCAGCAATTCTTAGCTTTACGCTTAATGACTACAAAGCAGTTGTTACTGAAAACTCTATTGAGTTAACCATTCCAAAATCATTGGACGTAAAATCTGTACTTCCAAAAATTGAAATCTCTGCAAAAGCTTCTTTAGAAGAAAAATTTGAAAAGGCAGTTGATTTAACTACTCTTAAAAAAATCACAGTTACTGCTGAGAATGGATCACATAAAAAGAACTATCAGTTTAAATTACTTTATTTAGATTCAGACTCTTCTATTCATGATTTTGCAATTAAACAGGAAGGTGTTGAAGTTAACGTAGATCAGGAAAAATTAGTTATTGATTTGACATTCCCTTCTGACTTTAAAGAGACAAAAATTACTCCAACAATTGTAGTTGCAGAGAAATCTTCAGTATTACCAAAATCAGGAGAAGAAGTATCGTTAGAAAAACTGAAATACACCATTACTGCAGAAGATGGTACTACTAAAGTATATGAAGTGAAGTTCACAATTAAAAAAGAAGAAGGAAAAGATGCAGTTAAGCTTGAAGATATACAAGGTAGATGGAGAGTAAATGACTATTCTATCAAAGCTCTTTGTACTCCAGCAGAATATGTAGACCCAATGAGTGTTTACTTTACTGACAAAATCAAAAGAACATCAGACAACGATAACTTCATGAGAAGTTCTGTTACTATTACTGGTAATGAAATAGCAGTATACGATAATATGCGTAGAGGTGAGAAAGCTAACTTCAAAATTGAAGGCGACTTTTTAGTTACTGAAAATCCTAAACTAGGTTTTAATGGTAAAATGAAAATCGTGAAATTAGATGATAAAAAGTATACTCTAAACGTAGGTAACTCAATTGTAGACGAGATGATGCACTACGGTACTTTCCTTTCATTCTTTAGATCTAAAGATACGAAGATTCCAGAAAATTTTGTCCCAGGTAAGATTATGGTTATCTTAACATTATCTAAATAAAAATCAACTGTATAAATTAGAATATCTTAAAGTCGATTTATACTAAAAATAGTATTTACCAAAAATACAATGGCAGATGGGTTTGCTCCCTTCTGCCATTTTTTTTATTCTAGTCCTCTTTATGAAAAAGAGCGGTATAGGTTTATGCATAACTATATTTTCTAAAATTATAAACCTTGTTGTTTCTCAACTGTTCTATATCAAGTAATCTGCTTAAACTACGTCTAAAACATAAAAACTTGAAGAATAGTTAAATAAAGTGGACAAGTTTTGTTATATTTATCGGTTAGGTGCTTTTTAATAGCACTCTTAAATAAGAAAAATTAATACTAACTTAGACTTTACAGCTAGCAATTATTGTTGCTAATTTTAGTAATTTATGGAACAGAATCGTAAAATTAATAAGGTCGAAATTCGCAATATGCATATGGGCGATTACGACCAACTATTCAAGTCTTTTACACGTATCTATGCAGATGGTGATGTGTTTTGGACCAAAGAGCAAATCCAGAAGCTTATTGATGTTTTTCCAGAAGGCCAAACCGTTATAGTGGTTGACCATAAGGTAGTGGGGTGTGCTTTAAGTATAATCGTTGATTATAATTTAGTAAAAGGACAACATACTTATGCGCAAGTAACAGGTAATGAGACTTTTGATACTCATAACTCTGACGGGAACGTACTGTATGGTATAGAGGTGTTTGTACATCCAGATTATAGAGGGCTACGTTTGGCTCGTCGTATGTATGAGTATAGAAAGGAGTTGTGCGAAACATTAAATCTTAAATCGATAATGTTTGGTGGACGTATTCCAAACTACTATAAGTATGCCGAAAAACTTCGCCCTAAAGAGTATATAGATAAGGTAAAGCATAAAGAAATTTTTGATCCAGTACTAACATTTCAGATATCGAACGATTTTCACGTACGTAGAATCATGACAAATTATCTGCCCAACGATGAGCAGTCTTGTCACTATGCGTGTTTGTTGCAATGGGATAATATCTATTATCAAGAACCATCTACCGAATATATTGACCCAAAATCTACAGTTCGTGTAGGATTAGTACAGTGGCAAATGCGTCAATATAAGGGTATGGATGAGTTGTTTGAGCAGGTAGAATTTTTTGTAGATTCTGTATCTGCATATAATAGCGACTTTGTACTTTTCCCCGAATATTTTAATGCTCCACTTTTAGCAGAGTTTAATCATCTACATGAAGCTGATGCTATTCGTGCTGTGGCAGATTATACCGAAGAGATTCGTGATCGTTTTGTAAAATTAGCCATCAGTTATAATATCAATATTATAACAGGAAGTATGCCATACAAGAATAGAAGTACGGGTAAGCTTTATAATGTAGGCTTCTTATGTCATCGAGATGGTACTTATGAGATGTATGAAAAAATACATGTAACGCCAGACGAGACCAAAAGTTGGGGCTTGAGTGGTGGTAGTAGAGTGCGTACATTTGAGACAGACTGTGCTAAAATTGGTGTTTTAATTTGTTACGATACCGAGTTCCCTGAATTATCGCGAATCATGGCAGACCAAGGAATGCAAATCTTATTTGTTCCATTTATGACCGATACGCAGAATGCATATTCGCGTGTAAGAATTTGTGCTCAGGCTCGTGCTGTAGAGAACGAATGTTATGTAGTAATAGCTGGTAGTGTAGGTAACTTGCCTAAGGTGCAGAATATGGATATTCAGTATGCACAATCGGCAGTATTTACGCCTTGCGATTTTGCATTCCCTACAGATGGTAAGCGTTCGGAGGCTACTCCAAACTCAGAAATGATACTTATTACTGATGTGGACCTTGATTTATTGAATAAATTACACTCGTATGGTAGTGTAAGAAACCTAAAAGATAGAAGGACCGACTTGTATTCTATTGAGTATGAAGGTAAAGATTAATGCAATTTAGCTATTAACATATATTAATATCAACTTTGTAAACATTTCTTCTTTAGTAGCGTTCTAAATAGTGTATTCAATAAAATAACATTATAAACATAAACTTAAAAAATAAGAAATTTATGAGATCACTAATTGGAAGAAAAGCTCCAGTCTTTTCAGAAAAAGCAGTAGTAAATGGACATGAAATAGTTGATAACTTTTCACTAGAA
Organism: Bacteroides sp.; assembly: GCA_030151885.1. Classification (GTDB taxonomy): domain Bacteria; phylum Bacteroidota; class Bacteroidia; order Bacteroidales; family Bacteroidaceae; genus Bacteroides_E. Next base: position 27,634 of record JASLCG010000109.1, on the reverse strand, counting down.
CAATATATTGGTAAAAAATACGTTGTATTCTTCTTTTACCCAATGGACTTTACATTTGTTTGTCCTACAGAGCTACATGCATTCCAAGAGAAAATTGAAGAGTTCGAAAAACGTGGTGTACAAGTTGTAGGTTGTTCAGTTGACTCAGAACAGTCTCACTTTGCTTGGTTAAATACACCAAAAAATGAAGGTGGTATTCAAGGAGTTAAATACCCAATCGTAGCAGACTTTTCAAAAGCTATTTCAGAACAGTTTGGCGTTTTAGCAGGTTCTTACAAACCAAACGAAAACGGAGACTGGGTATGCGATGGTATTCCTGTATCTTACAGAGGTCTATTCCTAATTGATAAAGAAGGTGTAGTTCGTCACTGTGTGATTAATGACCTTCCTCTAGGACGTAGCGTTGATGAGGCTATCCGTGTGGTAGATGCTCTACAACACTTTGAAGAGAACGGAGAAGTTTGTCCAGCGAACTGGTCAAAAGGCCAAGCTGCAATGAAAGAATCACATGATGGTGTTGCTGATTATTTAAGCAAACACTAATTGTATAATAACTATCAATACTAGCTTAAGCCTATTTAAAACTTTTATTGGTTCTTATTTTACTAGAATAGTAAGGTTTAAGCAAAGTTGATATACTTCATTATTTATTAAATGTAAAAGGTGGTAATTTAAACATTACCACCTTTTTCTTTATTACAGCTTGTAGCCCAAGCTTTTTAAGTGTTTTATATCTTTATCAATAGCAGGTCCTGCCGTTGTTAGTAAATTTCCTACCATTGAGGCACTAATTCCTGTGTTGAATGCTTCATCTTCAAAGCTCTCAATACACACTCTACCTCCTGCTATTCTTATATCTGCATCTGGATTTATAATTCTGAATATTGCAAATGCCCTTAATATCTCTCTTTTAGATAATTTGGGTGTGTTTTCCATAGCAGTACCTTTAATAGGAATAAGTATGTTGATAGGTATTGATTTAATCTGTAAATCTCGTAAATAAATAGCCATCTCAATGCGTTGTTCCTCTGTTTCGCCTAGCCCTATAATACCTCCTGAGCATATATCCATACCTACTTGTCTAGCCCACTGAATAGTTTTTACTTTTTCTGCTTGGGTATGTGTTGAGCATAGTTTTGGAAAATAGGATGGGGCAGTCTCTATGTTACAGTGATATCTGGTTACTCCTGCATTATAGAGCTCTTTAAGTTCTTCTTTATTGAGTAGCCCCATTGAAGCACAATATTTTACATTCGGGTATTTTGTATTAGCCTCTGCATAATACGATGCTGCTTCAATTACAGCATTCTTGTCTAGTTTTCTACCACTAGTAACTAGTGAAAATCGTTTTACCTGTTTTTGCTGTGCAAGTTCTGCACGCTTTAATACCTCATCTTTAGCTACCAATCCATAAATATCTATTTTGCTAGAGTGGTATTTAGACTGGCTACACCATTTACAATCTTCGGAACAATGTCCAGATTTGGCATTCATAATCATGCAAGTATTGATTTGTTTGCCATGATGTAATTCTCTTAACGCTTTAGCCTGTTTAAAGAGTTCTATATCTGGTGTAGTTTGAAAGAATTTTATGGCTTCTGCTTGATTAAAATCACTTATTGTATTCAATAGTTTCATATAGTAAATAAAAAAAGTCCCTAAACTTAGTACAGGTGGTTGCCTGATACAAAGCTAGGGATATTAGTTATCGGACTGTGGCTAAAGTAATGCTTAGCCTTAATGTTTTTTTGCTGAGAAAGTAGTATAAGTCTATTTTTGTCAAAAAACAAAGATAGTATGTGGTGTAAATGGTGGTTGTAACTAATGTTATTTAGTTGCACATTCAATGTTAGTGCTTTAGAATCACAATGAAGTAGTGTGTTTTTAAAGCCTGCTACTGCTATTGCTTGTATATGTACAACAATATGCAAACTATTAAAAACAGCCCATGCTTTTCTAGTCCATCGGTTAAACCACTTTCTAGTATAGTTTAAATTTAAATTTTTATTCAATGGTATTTAATTAATGTTAGATTAGCAAACTTAATAATTAATTGAAATTAATTCTCTTTTTACCGACAGAAGTTATTCTCTCTATTTATATAATAGAAGCGAAACAGAGCTTATAAATTTGAATCGTAATATATACAGCATTGATTCTAATGAATCTGTTTTTATAGTGAGTTTATACTGACAAATTATAATTATTTAAGTATGAAAGCTTCTAAATGATAATTTTCGGGCCTATTTTGTGTTAAAAGCAAATGATTTTGTAAGTTTGCAACTTAATAAAATTGAACTCGCTTCATATCTATTGTGTAATAGTTATAAATTCACATCACAAATGAATAAAAAATTTACTGAATATTCTCATTTAGACCTATCACAGGTTAATAAAGATATTCTTAAGAAATGGGACGAGAACGATGTGTTCTCGAGAAGTCTGACAGAAAGAGAAGGCTGTCCGTCTTACGTATTTTATGAAGGTCCACCATCAGCAAATGGTATGCCAGGTATTCACCACGTAATGGCCCGTGCAATTAAGGATATTTTCTGTCGATATAAAACTATGAAAGGATTTCAGGTTAAGCGTAAAGCTGGGTGGGATACTCACGGCTTACCTGTTGAACTTGGTGTTGAAAAAGCTTTAGGAATTACTAAAGAGGATATTGGTAAGAAAATTTCTGTTGCAGAATATAATGCTGCTTGTCGTAAAGACGTAATGAAATTCACAAAAGAGTGGGAAGATCTTACGCACAAAATGGGATATTGGGTTGACATGAGCGATCCATATATAACTTATGACAACAGATACATCGAGACTCTTTGGTGGTTATTAAAACAAATCTATAAGAAAGGTTACTTATATAAAGGTTATACTATTCAACCTTACTCTCCTGCTGCAGGTACTGGCCTTAGCTCGCACGAGTTAAATCAGCCGGGTTGCTACCGTGATGTTAAGGATACTACTGTTGTAGCTCAGTTTGCTATAAAAAATGCGAAAGAAGAGCTTACTAAGTGGGGAAATCCATTCTTTATAGCATGGACAACTACTCCTTGGACACTCCCTTCAAATACAGCACTGTGTGTAGGTCCGAAAATCGATTATGTGGCTGTTCAAACCTATAATGCATATACTTCAGAACCAATTACTGTGGTTTTAGCTAAAGCACGTTTAAATAGCTATTTTAATCCTAAAGCAGCAGAAGTAGCTCTTGAAGATTATAAACCAGGTGATAAACTAATTCCTTATAAAGTAATTGCCGAATACAAAGGTAAAGAGCTAGAAGGAATGGAGTATGAGCAATTAATCCCTTGGGTAAATCCAGGTGAAGGTGCATTCCGTGTTATCCTTGGCGATTATGTAACTACAGAAGATGGTACTGGTATTGTACATATTGCTCCTACATTTGGTGCAGATGATGCTCAAGTAGCTAAAGCTGCAGGTGTGCCTCCGTTACAATTAATCAGTAAAAAAGGTGAGCTTCGTCCGATGGTAGATCTTACAGGTAAATTCTACACTATCGATGAGCTAGACGAAGAGTTTGTTAAAGAAAAAGTTAATGTAGAGCTTTACGGTCAATATGCTGGTAAGTTTGTGAAGAATGCTTACGATCCTACAATGACAGAAGATGATGAGTCTTTGGATGTAGAAATCTGTATGTTCTTGAAGTTAAATAATCAAGCATTTAAAATTGAGAAGTTTACACACAACTATCCACACTGTTGGAGAACAGACAAGCCTATTCTTTACTACCCACTAGATAGCTGGTTTATTCGTTCTACTGCTTGTAAAGAGCGTATGATGGAGCTGAATAAAGAGATTAATTGGAAACCAGAATCAACAGGTACTGGCCGTTTTGGTAAATGGCTAGAAAACTTGAATGATTGGAACTTAAGCCGTTCTCGCTACTGGGGTACTCCGCTTCCTATCTGGAGAACAGAAGAGGGAGATGAAGAAATCTGTATTGAATCTGTAGAAGAGCTATATAATGAGATAGAAAAAGCTGTTGAGGCTGGTGTAATGAAATCAAACCCTTATAAAGAGAATGGTTTTGTTCCTGGACAATACTCATCAGAAAATTACGATAAGATTGACCTTCACCGTCCATATGTTGACGATATTGTTTTAGTATCTTCAAAGGGAGATCCTATGAAACGTGAAACAGACCTTATTGACGTTTGGTTTGACTCGGGTGCTATGCCTTATGCTCAAATTCACTACCCATTCGAAAATAAAGATTTACTAGATAAGCATAGTGTTTATCCTGCAGACTTTATTGCAGAAGGTGTGGACCAAACTCGTGGATGGTTCTTTACGTTACATGCTATCGCAACGATGGTGTTCGATACAAAAGCATATAAGAATGTTATTTCTAATGGTTTAGTATTGGATAAGAATGGTAATAAAATGTCTAAACGTCTTGGTAATGGTGTAGATCCATTTGAAGCGATTGAAAAATATGGCTCAGACCCTGTACGTTGGTACATGATTACAAACTCAGCTCCATGGGATAACTTGAAGTTTGACGTTGAAGGAGTAGAAGAGGTGAAGAGAAAATTCTTTGGAACGCTATATAATACATATTCGTTCTTTGCTCTTTATGCCAATGTTGATGGATTTAAGTTTGCAGAAGATAAGATTGCTATTGATAAATGTCCAGAAATAGACCGTTGGATTATTTCACTTTTAAACTCTTTAATTAAGGAGGTACAAGAGTGTTATGAAACTTACGAACCTACTAAAGCTGGTCGCTTAATATCAGACTTTGTAAACGATAACTTATCGAACTGGTATGTTCGTTTGAATCGTAAACGTTTCTGGGGTGGTGACTATTCGGAAGATAAAATTGCTGCTTACCAAACACTATACACTTGTCTTGAAACTGTAGCTAAGTTGATGGCTCCTATATCTCCATTCTATGCAGATATGTTGTACTCGGACTTAGCATCTATTAAGAGTGGTGAGACTGTTGATTCAATTCACTTATCAAAATTCCCAGAATATGATGAGTCACTTATCAATAAGACACTAGAGGCACAAATGGAAATGGCACAGAAAGTTACTTCTATGGTTCTGGCATTGCGTCGTAAAGTGAACATAAAAGTACGTCAGCCACTACAAGGTATTATTGTACCTGTATCGGATGAAGCTCAAAAAACACATATTGATGCTGTTAAAGAGTTAATCATGAACGAGGTTAATATTAAAGACTTGAAGTTTGTTGGTGCTGATTCTGGTGTATTAGTAAAACGTGTTAAGTGCGACTTTAAGAAGCTAGGACCAAAATTCGGTAAGCGAATGAAGGCTGTAGCTGGCGCTGTAGCTGCTTTAGAGCAAGAACAAATTATCGCTTTAGAGAAAAACGGCACATTAGCCCTTCAATTGGCAGATGGTCCTGCAGAAATTAGTGTTGAAGACGTTGAAGTATTTAGTGAGGATATTCCAGGTTGGTTAGTAGCCAATGAAGGAACACTTACAATTGCTTTAGATGTTACAATTTCTGAAGAACTGAAAAAAGAAGGTATAGCACGTGAATTAGTGAACCGTATTCAAAATTTACGTAAGTCAAGTGGTTTCGAAATTACAGATAAGATAAACATCGTATTATCTAAAAATGAAGAAACTAATGATGCTGTAAACGAAAATAAAGACTATATTTGCAACCAAGTATTAGGCAAGTCACTTGAGCTTGTAGATAATGTTTCAGGTGGCGAAGAGTTAGATTTCGAAGAGTACAAGCTTCAAATCAAAATTGAAAAGGCCTAGAGAACACTAACCTTTATAAAATTAATGACTATGGCTGAAAAAACTCGTTATAGCGACGTTGAACTAGAAGAGTTCCGTGTTATTATTCAGGAAAAGCTAGCAGTAGCTCAAAAAGAGTACGACCAATTAAAATCAAGTATAATGGGTACAGATGGAAACGATATTGACGATACATCTCCTACCTATAAAATTCTTGAAGATGGATCTAACAGTTTATCGAAAGAAGAGACTTCGCGTCTTGCACAAAGACAGATGAAGTTTATTCAAGGTCTACAAGCTGCTCTAGTAAGAATTAACAACAAGACCTACGGTATATGCCGTGAAACAGGAAAGTTAATTCCAGCAGAGCGATTGAGAGCCGTACCTCATGCAACATTGAGCATTGAAGCTAAGATGAATGAAAGAAAATAAGAATAAATAATGTATATAAAGTTGAAGGTTGGTCTTAAATACCGACCTTCAACTTTTTGTTTATAATCTATAATTTTAATATTTAACGCAATTTTCAGATGAGTAAAGCGCTATCTAAAGGGAAGTTGGCCCTAATGACCATATTTTCAGTGTTAATAATAGACCAAATCATTAAAATATGGGTGAAAACCTCTATGAAATGGCATGAGTCAATTCATATAACAGACTGGTTCCAGATTTATTTTACTGAGAATAATGGGATGGCATTTGGAATGGAAATTTTTGGTAAATTATTTCTAACCACATTCAGAATTGTAGTTGTATGTATATTGGCATGGTACCTATATAAAATCGTAAAAGAGAAAAAGAAAACAGGATATATATTTTGCTTCTCTTTGATTTTTGCAGGAGCTATTGGAAATATAATAGATAGTGTTTTCTATGGAGTGTTATTCAATGAAAGTACTTTTTTTCAACCAGCTACTTTTATGCCAGCGGGTGGAGGATATGCTCCTCTATTTTATGGTAAGGTGGTAGATATGTTTTATTTCCCAATAATTGATACAACTTGGCCAAGTTGGATGCCATTTATAGGGGGAGACCATTTCGTGTTTTTTAGCCCTATTTTTAACTTTGCAGATGCTGCTATTAGTTGTGGTATGATTGCATTGATTCTTTTTTATAGAAAGTATTTTTCTACTAAGGGATAATACCATTTTCGTATAGATTGTTGAACACTGTATTTATGTATATTAATAAAAAGAATATATTCCGTTTTGGTTACTGTATGCTACTAGTACTATTAGTAGGATGTAATACAAGGCCTAGTCACGTACTTTCTCCAGAAAAAATGGAAGAGGTACTATACGATTATCATATAGCTAGAGGACTGGCAGATCAAAATAAATACGAATATCGTTACAAAACACCTTTATATGTGCAAGGTGCTATAGAGAAAAATGGAATAACTGTGGCACAGTTTGACTCTAGTTTAATATGGTACACCAGACATATGGATGACCTAGCTAAGATATATAAGAAAATAGCGAAACGTTTTGAAGTAGAGAAAAGTGATTTAGATAGTTTGGTAACTCAACGATTTGATTTTGTCTTTAAAAGTGAGCCAGGAGATTCAGTAGATATATGGCCTCATGATAAGTTATTAAGATTGACGCAAAATCGTTTAAATAACTATTTTAAGTTTACCATAAATGCCGATGATAACTTTGTAGAGGGCGATTATTACGAGCTTAGCTTTAGATCATCGCTTTTAGGACAAAAACCAGACTCTATACATACGTTGTATCCAGCAACAGCAGGTATTGTTGTAAGTCTTGAGAATGGAACCAATTTAGTAAGGTATTGCAGTATAAATAAAGATTCAATTTACTCTATTAAACTGAAACCAGATGCAACGTTAAAAACGTCTAAAATAGAGGGGTTCTTTTATAACCCTCCGCAAGTAGATGATATTGAAAATGTATTGTTAATAGATTCTATTTTATTGTATAAAATGCACTTTTTAAAACAGGGTGCAGAGTTACAAAATCAAGATAGTATAGTATCTGATACTAGTAATATGGAAGGTAATGATGCCAAAAATAAATCTCTAAAGTTAAAAGATAACTTAGAGCTTGAGGATTAAAAAAATAAGAGTTTACTAATTAATTAGTAAACTCTTATTTTTTATGCAAGTGTAGCTTTGTACCTCTTTAAGTAATTATAAAATTCTTTCTTTATATCTACCATCTTATTGTCAATATAAGTGATTATTCTATGCTTAGCTTTATTAACCATATTGATGTTTTTACCTACGAGTGTATCAATAGCATTTCCGTTAAGCTTTAAGATTAGCACCTCTTCTGGCTTATTATTGCAGAATGCTTCAACTATCGGCTCAATTTTATCATTCTTTGTTATTAACTGATTTATTATATTAGATGAGTTATCCGTGCCTTGAAGGTAAACAGGTCTATTAATATAGCTTAATTGATCAATAGGGTTTCCTAGAATAATATCTTTTAAAAAGTGCTCTAACATATCCTTATGAGGCGTAATGCTTGCCTTTAATTTTATATCGGTAAATGTTAGTAGGGTAGTAACATCAGTAATGGTAATTTTCCAACCTTTATAGTAAAATACCAGTGGAAATTCATAATTAATAGATTTCATATGCTTTTTAGTTTTAATATTATAAGTAAGTCTGCAGTAACTAACTGTGTACTATATAAATATAACTAAATTGTTAGCATAAAAAATAAAACTACCGAAAAAAGCATACAAGATTATTAAAAATAGCTGGAATTACTCTTTTAGAAGTGTCTCCTTCTAAACTCAGAGCAGATGATAGAGGTTGCAATAGCTACATTTAAAGACTCAGCAGTAGTTCTGTCTAGTGGAAATGTTGGTATGTGTAGTTTCTGATTAATCAACAACTCTAGCTCTTTGGAAATACCTTTCCCTTCATTTCCCATAATAATGAGTCCTTCGTTGCTTAACTCTTTGTCATAAATATTATCACCCTCTAGGAACGTACCGTAAATGTTGGATTTTGGGTTCTGTTCAATAATCTCTTTAAGATCCGTATAGTGAATTTGCACACGTGCTAATCCTCCCATAGTAGCCTGAATTGTTTTTGGATTATATACATCTACCGTATCTGCCGAGCAAAAAATATGTTCTATTCCAAACCAGTCAGCTAGTCGGACAATAGTTCCTAAGTTTCCTGGATCTTGTACACCATCTAGTGCAAGACAAAGTTGTTTGCTAATAATATTAGGATTATAATTTAGTTCTGGCTGTTTAAATAGAGCTATTACTTGCTGAGGATGTTTTAAAAGGCTTGCTTTAGCTAATTCTTGTGGCGTAACAATAATTTTCTCCTGTGCTATAATTTTATCATTAGCTTTAAACCACTCTTCTGTTCCTACAATTAGCTTACATTCAAAGTATCCTATAAACTCTTCAATAATTTTAGGACCTTCTGCAATAAAAAGTTGATGTTCTTTTCTAAATTTCTTCTGCTCCAAAGAACGGATAAGTTTGATTTTAGCTTTACTTAATGCCATATATGTTTTAAATCTTATTATTCTGCAAAATTAAGTAATCTTATGTATCTATCCCATTTAGGAGCGATGATATTTGATTTTTATGTAAGTTTAATTATTAAGAGTACAATCTTAAATAGGATAAGTTGTATAGTATTACTAAGAGATATTATCTTTGTGTTAATTTAAACTTCAATAATACGTCAATACATGGTTCGGAGATTTTCTTCTCTTCTGTTTGTAATTTTTTTACTACTGATAACCTCGTGCTCAACTACCAAGTTTGTTCCCGAAGGTGAATACTTATTAGATGAGGTGAAGATTATAACTAATAATAAAGATGTAAAAGGGGCAGATTTACGTACTTATATAAGGCAAAATCCTAATACTAGATGGTTTAGCTTATTTAAAACTCCTCTTTATGTATATAATCTATCTAGTAAAGAAAATCCAGATAGTAAATTAAGTAAGTTTTTTAAGAAAATAGGTGATGCACCTGTTATTTTTAATGAGGCTGATACAGAAAGGTCTAGGCAAGAGCTAAAAAGGGCTGTACAAAATATGGGCTATTTAGCTGCCGAGGTAACTACTAGTGTACGTACTAAAAAGAGAAAGTTAAAGATTATCTATAAGGTTAAAACCGGAGAACCTTATAAAATCAGAAATATTGAAAGGGAATATCAAGATACCAAAATAGGTAATTATCTTCAAGAAGACTCTCTACATACTACTCTAAAGACAGGTATGTTACTAGATGTAAATAAACTAGATGCAGAGCGTGATAGAATAACAAGGTATTTACTCCAAAAGGGATATTATAAGTTTCATAAAGATTACATCTCTTTTGCAGCTGATACAGTAATGGGCTCGAAGGAGGTTGATTTAAAATTGTTACTTGCCCTGGCTACTGATAAAAAGACAGGAGAAAGGAAAGAACATAGGCAGTACTGGATCAATAAAGTTCGTTTTATAACGAATTATGACTTAAGACAAGCTGGGGGAATTAATGGTATATCTGTAAATGATTCTATTATCTATAAAAACAGACCCATATACTATAAAGATAAGTTATACTTGCGCCCTAAAATAATAACTGAGGCTTCCGAGTTAAGTGAAGGTGAATTGTATAATGCAAATGACGTTCAAAAGACCTATAATAATTACGGGAGATTCTCGGCATTAAAGTACTCTAATATTCAATTTGCAGAGAATAAGGCAGATTCAACACTGTTAAATGCGTATGTGCTGTTTACAAGGGCTAAGGATAAATCGGTTACCCTAGAAGTTGATGGTACAAACTCTGCAGGAGATTTAGGAGCTGCAGCTGCTGTATCTTTTCAACATCGTAATCTATTTAAAGGGTCTGAAACGTTTAACTTCCGTTTACGTGGGGCATATGAATCGATTTCAAAGTTACAGCCAGGTTATAATTCTAAAAACTATACGGAGTATGGTGCAGATATGAGTGTCAACTTCCCAAGGTTTTTATTCCCCTTTGTTAGTTCAAATTTCAAACGTAAAATTAGAGCCAATACAGAGTATGGTATTCAGTATAACAATCAGAAGAGGCCCGAATATAATAGAATTTTAACAGCTAGTAACTGGAGTTATAAGTGGCAAAAAAAACGCGGACAAAGATTTAGATTTGACCTAATTGATGTTAATTATCTGTATGTAAACTTCTCTCAAAAGTTTAAAGATGAGTATTTTGATCCCGATAAGCCCAATTATATATTAGAATATAACTATAAAAATAAGTTTATTATTACAACAGGATTCCACTATTATATCAATAATTCGCAGTGGAACGCCTTAACAAACAAATCGGCTAATGTAAACTCTTATTCACTACACATGGGGGTAGAGGCTGCAGGAAATCTACTTTATGGACTATCTAAAGCATTTAATACAGCCAAAACGGACGACGGAGAGTATAAACTATTCAATATTCCTTTTGCACAGTATGTAAAGGGTGATTTCTCTTTTTCGAAAAACTTTGTAGTAGATAGTCGCAACTCTTTAGTCTTTCATATTGCCCTAGGGCTAGCTTATCCATACGGTAATGCTAAAGCTGTGCCGTTTGAAAAAAGGTACTTCTCTGGAGGGGCAAATAGTGTGCGTGGTTGGTCTGTTAGAAGACTAGGACCAGGTAAGTTTGTTGGTGATGGAAACTTTTTAAATCAATCTGGCGATATTAAGCTTGATGTGAACTTAGAGTACAGAACTAAGCTGTTTTGGAAGTTGAGAGGGGCTGTATTTGTTGATGCTGGAAATATTTGGACTATCAGACCTTATGATTCACAACCTGGTGGAGAGTTTAGGTTTGATAAGTTTTATACTCAAATAGCTATGGCTTATGGGCTTGGTCTTCGTTTTGATTTTGACTTCTTTATTGTTCGTCTTGATGGAGGTATGAAAGCTTTGAATCCAGAGTTTGATAGTGGTAAAGATAGGTATCCTATTATAAAACCTAATTTTAGTAGAGATTTTGCGTTTCACTTTGCAGTAGGATATCCATTCTAAGAGTAATTTAAAAAGGCGTTTGTTATTCGCAACAAACGCCTTTTTTTATAATCTGAATTTATGTTGTTAGCTATATAATTCGAATTAATAATAGTTTATATCTCGTACACATCTTACACTACCTCTGTCGTTTTCTGTATTAATGAGGTAAAGCAAACCACCTTTACTAGTGACAGAAAAGCTATACCTTGTTCCACCAAGAGGATTCATAGAGTAGGCAGTTCTAGAGAAGTGATTATCTGACGACCACTTGGCATCTTTTTTAAGCCTTGAAACCATGATGGCTAGCTCTCTTTGATTTGGCACTCTATAACCTTTAGGGCAAGGAGATTGTCCTCTATCAATTCTTTGTGTCATCTCTGGCCAGTTGTATCCTCCATACTGTACCTTAGTATGTACTTCGAAAGCAGTCCATGGCATATTATCAGCATCTCTCTCGTTGTGTAGAGGTAGTTCAGAGCTTTGCGTATAACTTCTAATGGATTTTCTATCTAAGTAGGGTAGTTTAATAATGCTATTTCTTTCTACCTGTACAAAGTCTTGTGGTTCTTTACTAGCATCTTTATCATTGTCCATACCTAAGTTACGTACACATCTGTAGTTATATTTTTGTGTAGTTTCTGCATTAGGTATATTCTCCATTAAACCAGTAGAAGAGCCTTCTTTAGCCCATAATACCCATGGATTATCCCAAAAATCGTATTGCGATCTATACCAGGTATTCAAATCCTTACCCATAAAAGATTGTGTAACGGTGCTAGACAGATACCAAGCATCTTTTTCTGCATATTGATGATGAAAAAGCTTCGCATTCTGGTCCATAGAGTTTTCTCCAATCCATAAGTCAGTTAATTGATCAATAGACGACAGGTACCATTTAACCTCTTCGTTATCAATTCTACCATCTCCATTTTCATCTCTATTACGCTGCATACATGCATATTTAATAGCATTATAATTGTATTCCAGTGTATTTGTTCTGTAATTTATTACGCTGGACCAGCTAGTAACTCTTTCGCTTTTTAGAATCTCTATTTGGTTTTTTCTACCATTAGATTTACTGTTGTATCTTTTTATTGTTTTATCACTAACTCCACTATGTAGCGGTCTTAAAGCAAAAGGAAGATTCTCTGTTTCTTGTATTCTTTCTGTACCCCAGGCTGTTTCAAGGTCAGCACTACTTGTGTTGTAAATGGTTTGAATAGCTTGTTGCCTGATGGATAAAATGGACGATACTACCGAACTATTTCCATCTGGTGAGAAGCCCGTATGGTTTAAAAATGTTATGATTCTGTCGGGTTGATTTACAAACATCTTCCATAATTTAGCATCTCTATTGCCTGTTATGGGGTGTTCATGATAATAATATTCATTAATAAAAGCCGTTATGATAATTTCATTATTTTCGTCAAAATAGCTATGGCTATAATTATTACCATAATAGTCTTTCTCTTCGTATAGCTTAGAAAAGTGTAGAACTTGAACCAATTGATTTGCAGTCATTAATTTATTGCTTCTAAAGTCCAATAATTCTTGTATACTAGCATTTGGTCTGTGCATTTTCTCTATTGAGCTTCCAGGAAAATCTTCCATCTCTTTAGAGTAATAGTCATACTGCCCATAGTAGTCTCTATTCCTTCTGTTTATTCTAAACAATACCCAATCACTATCTCCTTTTTTATATTGAAAATCTTCTCTATAACCATTTGCAAAAGGGGTCTTCACATACCAAGTGATATGATTGATATCGTTGTAGTTAAACTTTAAAATTTGTGAGCTATAGTGGGCATCAACAGTTATAGTTTGCTCTCCCTTTGTAATGTGTCCCTCTGCACCAGGTTGCTCTTCAAATCCAGTTTTTACTTCGACTTCTATAGATGTAGCAGATTGTAGTGATATGTAATAATGGTACTCTGTGTTTCTAGTAAGAGAGTAGTCATTTACATCCTGATGTTTATATCCTAAATGCACTGTATATTTAACATCTGCCACAACAGGCCGATTTGTATCTGTATCTGTATATTTTAACTCACCAGCAAACTCTACATAAGTAGCTTGAGTTGGAGCATATACAAAATCTCCATTTTGAACATTTTGTCCAGGTTTAGTACTACCATATATAGGGTGCTTGTATTGCACTTCTCGTTTATAGTATTCATTGTCAAAAACCTGTTTTTTAGGAAGCTGAATGTTTTCTAAAGCATAAAAAGAGAATCCTGTTCCATCATCTTCAAAAGGATATTCTTCTGTATCAAAGTAGTATCTACTATCGGTACTAACACTTTTTGAATCGGTTAAATAGGCTTTAGTAGCTACTTTTTTAACTTTCCAATATTTAGGTGCAAAAGTTGCATCATTTAATGTTTCTACATGAAAGAAGACTTTAGAATCTAATCGCTTAAAAACTAGATTGTGTTTTGTGTAAGCTTTTAAACTCTCTGCATTCAAAACTACAGGGTTATTGAATTTATCTTCAATAGTGCCACTCATAACAAAGGCACTACCTCTTGAAACAGTACGTTGGCTTAGCGAAACTTTTAAGTTTGAAAGATCTTGCACATTTTGAATCTCTTCTAAATCCTCTCTGTAGATAGATACAATATTGTTATCTATATTGGCTATACCATATATCTTGACAGACTGGCCACGAGGAATATTAATATCTAACGTACCATTGTCGTAGTTTCCTTCAGCCTCACTGCCGAATAGACTCTCAAAGTCGTAATATTTTGAATCTATTCTTTGTCCGTTGTGGCTATCAAAAACGAATAAAAATATATTCTCTATTCTATTTTCGTAATAGCTAGATTGAGTACTTCTTGTTGCAACATCCGAGTAGGATGCATTAAATGAGATGCGTACAGTTTCATTATTAATATCAGTAGCACTGTCAAAATCTGAATTTTGACAAGCAAAAGCAAGAAGTAGAATCATGTTCAACATAATCCACTTCTTTAGATATTTAATTATGATAGGATACTTAACTTTCATAGGTTACTTAAAAGTAGGTAGTGATGCTTCGAACTTATCCCATGGATGAATGTCTAGTTCAATACCTACTATTTTATCATTATTAATGCTAATATTAATTCTGTATACAGTATTAGATGTTATTGCATCTAACAAGTTTCCACCTTTTTCTTTAAGCATTTGTGGATCATAAATCTGGTTACCTGCACCTTCGAGTCCTAAGGTTAGTGCTTTAGAAGGGCTATCTAGTGTAGGAAAAGGGGCAACTACCTCGTATAAATACTGGGTAACTACTATACTATTTTTTGGTGAAACAGTGTAATTGGCAGCTTTTTCTATCGATAGAACTTTTGGGTTTGGAGAGTTAGTTTCATACATTTTTGTAAAGATTAGATTTTTGATATCTAATACATTACCTATTTTTATTTTAGTTAGGTTTAACTCTTCTGTCCCTAAATTATTAATATTAATAACTAGCTTAGATATTAATCTTTTAAGTGCTATTTTTAGGTTGGTGTGCGTCTTGTCTATTAAGACATTCTGTTTTTTACCAGCATAGGGAATTCTATTAGAAAATTGAGATGCGTTATTTGGCGTACTCAACTGTTCTAATTCTGTTTTAGAGCTAATATTATCTAGGTGAAGGTTTGTGTTTTTATCCGACTCCAATACATCTTCGTTTGCAAAGATGTATGCATCGTACATACCTTCTGGAACGTCTGATATGACTATTTGAAAATGCATTCCATTTTCGGACAACTCATATCTTTGATTTTTAATAATCTCATTACTCTCTTTACTGGTTAAAATAATTCTTAGGTTTTTAATAACCTCATTTTCAGAAACATTCTCTGCTTGGCTAGGAGTTAATTCCATTTTAAGATCGATTCGATCTCTCTTTCCTAACTCATTAATATTTGATGAGCAGCTGCTTATAACGATGAGTAATAAAAATATTATACTTGTTTTACTTAAAATGCTATTCAGTTTCATATATTTTAATTGAACTCTGGAGCATGATCTTCTATAATCCAATCTTGAATTTGAATCTCTATGCCGAACGGTTTTAAAATAATATCGAGTGGTATAAAGACTTCTTGCTTTAATAAGTCCACCGATTTAACTTTTTGAATAATCTCAAGAAGTTGAATTTTCTCAACACGCTTATCTCTGTTCAATAGCTCAATACTAAGTGGTAGGGTAGGTTTACTTTTTAAAATATTAATGGTATCTGTAGAGGCTATATTTTTATCTTCTTCAGGATTTAGAGTTACTTCAAAAGATCTAAAGCCATTAATATAATCCTCTTTAGCCATATAGTTGGAGGGGTAATCGTACACTATCAGTTTCATGTCTTCTACATTATACCTTACCTCTTCTAGCCCTATAACATTTACTTTTAAACGAATGTGTAAGTTTTTAAAAGTGATTGTATTGCAACTATTTTCAGTGTTATTAATTGTTATATCTTTTTCTCCAATATATATTGGATCATAATTCATATTATTCTGCTCTACTTGATGCAGCTCTAAATCAGACAACTTACTTCCTATATCAGCACCATGAATTGTGGTTCTATCTTTTACATTAGCTATTGCAAGACACTTGTAGCTGCCATTAGTAAGTAAAAGCTCTTGTTCAGTAAAATAAGAATCTGTTTGGCTTTTGTGTATTATCTTTACTAAAGTTTGGTTTGCATCGTAAATAAGTAGGTCGATAGATTTTATTTTTTTGTTTAATATATCTGTATTTCCATCGCCTTGATAAGCAAAACTAATAGTGTTATTTGAAAAACAATGATAAAGCTTCTCCTTGATGCAGCTAGTAGCTAGTGAAAGAGTTGCTACTGCTATTAAAATTATTTTATAAGGATGTCTCATTGTAATTGTAACTAATGGGGAAGGGACTCTCTGTGAAAGAGGGAGAAATCCCTCCACATTAGTTTATAAATTTATAGATTGAATTAATTATATATACTGGATATAATATTAGTTCCAGCCTAAATCTTCAATATCAACAAATTCAAATTTTGGAATAATTACTTCAACTTCAACAGCATAAAGATTGTTTCCATTAATGTCAACACCGATAATATCGTCGTTTAGTGATACGTTTTTAATACGATATATTTTACCAGCTTCGATGTTTTTTACATTTCCTAGTTTAGTAATTACAGCAAAACGATCACTTTGATTACTTCCTGTATTTAGTTTTACACGGTCAAATTGGAAAGTAATTTTTGGAAAATCATTTTCGTCATTTGTTGGGAAAACAGAGTAAGCATAAGTCTTATTCGCTAATTCTAGGTTGTTAAGTACAGATAGATTTACAATATCATGTGGTAAGTTTGTGATATCATTATCGGCTAGTACCGAAATTTTGTTGTTGTATGTGAATGTAGAAGAAACATTACTAGCTTCTGCTCTTGTGTATGCATTATTAACAAATATGTTTTTTAGATTAAGAGCTGTAAATTTTTTACTCTCTTTTAAGTTAATATTGCTTAGTTCGATTCGTGCTGTAGGTATTTTTACTTCTACCTTAGCACCAATAACTTCATATACTTTGCTTGAAGTTTTATTTGTTATTGTTTTTGTATTCTCATTGAAAGAAGTTGTAACTCCATAAGCAGGCATTGATGCAGCTTTACTAACTTGAAAATCGTTGATGTTAGAAAATGTATTAGCTGATTTTTCAGCTTTAGTGTGGTTAATTCTAACCTTTAAGTTACTAGGTTCTTTAACATCGAAAAGTGTAACTAGACCATTTGTACTCTCAAATTGCTCTGTAGTTTTGTCCTGACCTTCATAAACAGTTAACCATCCGTTAGTACCACCTGTAGCAGCAGTAAGATTGATTTCAATTTTATTAACTGAAAGTTGAAGTTTGTCTGCACCTTCTGTAGCACTTCCTACAGCTTTTGTTAGAGGTGCATAGTTCGAAATATGAATTGATAACGCTTGTGATTGCCCCTTGACATTAACGTCATCAAGAACCGAGTTGTTGTTGCTACAAGAAGCAACTGCAAGACAGGCAATAGCTGCTGCAAATAATTGTGTAAATCTCATTTTTGTATGTTTTTAAATTTGTAATTTTTTAAATAGTTTCAATTGTAACCAAATGGTTAAGTGTGTAAATTTATATCACTGGTTCAAAATTTAAAACATCAAAGCTTAGGTTCTATAAGTTGGTTAGGGTTCTGTGTTATTTTAAAAGGTACTTTAAATTGTGAAATTAACTCCACCCTCTGTTGTTTTGAGGAAGTGGAAATTTTGTATCTATCTATAAAAATATTTGGTGTTGTAAACGTTCATCGTTGTGTAAATGTTCTTAAAATAATGAAGTTATCTTACCAAATCAATAATGTTATAACTCGCTCTGATTAAAAGCGGATGCAAATGTAATCATATTTTTGAATTCCGCTATAGGTCTTATTCGCATTGATTTCTCATTTTGTCACGATAAATAAAAATGTAAATAAACTGTCTTAAATCTAAAACAAGGCTTATAGAACTTATATACGGCGAAAATGGGTAGTTTGTATATTGTCTGATTGGCTAAAAAATGATATTGTTAAATAGATTTAATTATTTAGACAAGTTGTCTAAAATGAAAGTGTGTTTTTAGACAGTAAACTATAATGTATTGATTATTAGTAGTTAATGTGTGTTTTGTGTTTAAAATAAAGATTTGTAATATATAACTATTCGTGTGCATTATTATAATGCACACTTTGTTTTGTAATGGGCAAATATGTAAATAAAATTACTAATTAAAGGGTTCTAAAGGGTAGTCTGTGGAAAAAAAATGATACAAATAGCTTTTTAACTTTCTAATAAATTGCTTTTACTAGTTGGTATTGTAATAATTTCTGATGGATATTAAGACTTGTGGAGAATATTGTCTTATTCAAGACAAATAGTGTGATGTGTAGAAAAAATCATCAGTGTGTATTGTGGAAATATGTGGAAAAGGTGTGGATTAACACGCTTTTGATATGAATAGTCTGTGGCATGCTATTTGCAATACTATTATTGTATCAAATAAATAGTATTGTTTACGATACGATATCCCCCTTATTAATGGGTGATGATAGATTAGTTTAGTTAGTTAAAAAAGAGTGCTCGTGTGAGTACTCTTTTTTATTTTATACTAATGAAGCTCTATTTTTCTATAGGTTTAGTAGATATTTGTGCTCTTTGGGATTAGATGGTAATGTGCAGGTTCCTTTTTTAAAGAGTCCATATATAGATGATCCAGATCCCGACATTGCTGCATATAAAGCTCCAGCTTTGTAAATACTCTCTTTAATGACAGCCAACTCTGGTTTAGTAGAAAATACACTCTCCTCAAAATCGTTAACCATATATTTTTTCCACTCCTCTACAGGCAACTTTACAACCTCTTTAAGGTTTATACTAGGCATTTGAGGCTTAATTTTGGAGAAGGCATCAGCAGTGGAAACAAAAATATCGGGTTTATGTACATATAATTCATACGCACTTAAATCTAAGTCTATTTCAGAGAAAATATTTCCAATTCCTTCAGCGTATATAGGTTTATTTTGGATGAAAAAAGCACAGTCTGCACCGAGTCTTGCTGCATAGCTTTCAAGCTCCGTTACAGATATTTTTAAATCAAAATAGTCATTTAATAGTTTAAGCATAAAAGCAGCATCTGCAGATCCACCCCCCATACCAGCTCCAGAAGGTATTCCTTTATAAGTATAAATTTGAATTGATGGAAGATTATATCTCTCTTTCAATAACAAATAGGCCTTAATAATTAGATTTTGCTCATCATTTTCACATACAGCTATTCCTTTTTGGTGTAATATATAAGGTAAATTAGACTCTTGAAGCTCCTTTATTTCAATAACATCCGACAGAGGAATAGGGTAAAATATAGTTTCTAGGTTATGATACCCATCAGGGCGCTTACTAACAATGTTCAGACCCAGATTTATTTTGGCATTTGGAAAAGTGATCATAATGCGAGTTGTTCTATTTTGTTTATTGGCAAAAATACACTTTATTTTAAACAGAGGCTATTTTATGCTTTTCTAAAATAGCCTACATTATGATTATTGATCTTAAAAAGCTTTTTGATTAGGTTGATAATTGCTATTTTACAACTATCTTTGCGACCCCTTCTTGAGGGGCCTTTATATAAAAGGAGAGAGCTTAATACGTTTTACAGATATGGCAGAACAAAAAAACTACAGAAGAAAGGATACATATAAAAGGAATACATCTCAACCATTGGCAGATTTTGGTAGAGTGCAACCTCAAGCAACCGAACTAGAAGAGGCTGTTTTAGGTGCTCTGATGATTGAAAAAGATGCCTACTCACAAGTTAGTGAAATATTACGCCCAGAATCATTCTATGACAAACGTCACCAGATGATTTATGGAGCAATATCGGATTTAGCAATGAATCAGAAGCCTGTTGATATTTTAACAGTAAAAGACCAACTTGAGAAAAGAGGAGAGTTAGAAGAGATTGGAGGACCATTTTATATTACTCAGTTAAGTAGTAGAGTAACTTCATCTGCACATATAGAGTACCATGCTAGAATTATAGCACAAAAGTACTTGGCAAGAGAATTAATTACCTTTTCAAGTAATGTGCAAAAGAAAGCATTTGATGATACCATGGATGTGGATGATTTGATGCAAGAGGCCGAAGGTAAGTTATTTGAAATATCACAACGTAATCTTAAGAAAGACTATACACAAATTAACCCTGTTATTGCTGAGGCATATGAGAATCTGCAGAAAGCTGCGGCACGTACAGATGGTTTAAGTGGGTTGGAAAGTGGCTTTACGAAACTAGATAAAATTACTTCTGGTTGGCAAAAGTCGGACCTTATTATTATTGCAGCACGTCCTGCGATGGGTAAAACTGCTTTTGTTCTTTCTATGGCCAAGAATATTGCTGTAGATTTTAAAGAACCTGTAGCCTTATTCTCTCTGGAGATGAGTAACGTACAGCTAATAAATCGTTTAATCGTGAATGTGTGTGAAATCCCAGGGGAGAAAATTAAGAGTGGGCAATTGGCTGCATACGAGTGGCAACAGTTGGACTATAAAATAAAAGACCTATTTGATGCACCACTGTTTGTAGATGACACGGCTTCATTATCTGTTTTTGAATTGAGAACAAAAGCTAGAAGACTTGTACGTGAGCATGGGGTTAAAATGATTATCATTGACTACTTGCAGCTGATGAATGCTAGTGGTATGGCTTTTGGTAGCCGTCAGGAAGAGGTTAGTACAATCTCTAGATCTTTAAAAGGGCTTGCCAAAGAATTAAATATACCTATTATAGCACTATCACAGTTAAATCGTGGGGTTGAGAGTCGTGAAGGAATTGAAGGTAAAAGACCACAGCTTAGTGACCTTCGTGAATCTGGAGCTATTGAGCAAGATGCCGATATGGTGTGTTTTATTCATCGTCCAGAGTATTACAAAATATACCAAGATGATAGAGGAAATGATTTAAGAGGAATGGCAGAGATTATTGTGGCTAAACACCGTAACGGTGCTACTGATGATGTGCTATTGAGGTTTAAAGGAGAGTATGCGAAATTCCAAAACCCAGATGATGATATGATTATTCCATCTCCTGAAGTTCCTACCGTAGTAGGATCAAGAATGAATAAGCCATTCGAAAATCAAGCTCCACATCCGGCCGATGCTATGGATGTACCGTTCTCTAAAGGAGAAGGGCCTTTACCATTTTAATTGAATTAAAAATGACTTATTAGCTGTAATAATAAATACAACTACCCACTTGGGTATAATATATTCTTCAAAATTGAAGTAAACTTTAAAAAATTATGGTTATATTTATTTTATTGTAGATTTGTATTGAAATATCACAACAATATTGCATAAGTTGTGTTATTATATATTGAAATGAAATAGAATGTATTTAACATATAAAAGCTACTAATTGATCTGATTGTTAGTTGTTAGCTGGTCGAATTAAGACCCAATTTAAAGATAGTAGCTTAAATCCTCTACAGTTAATTGAGAAATTAACGTAGAGGATTTTTTTATATACCTATCAAAAAAAGAATTAAAAAGTAAGTTAAGTTTTCAAACGTCGATAGAAGTATATAAGTAGTTACTATAAGTTATTGTCTATACCTTTTCCAAATAGACTTTCCGATAACAAGCATACTTGCTGTAAATAGTGCTGTAGGGGTTAATACTAAATCTGTTAAACCACATTCTAGCACACACATAAATTTTATAATATTATAAAGTATAAAATAATTTAGAGCTAATAATACAAGTAGTACAGATACATTAATTGTTAAGTTTTTCATTTTTCCTGTCTTTATATCTATAGCTCAAATATAGAAAATAGAAATGGCTGTATTAAATATAAAACTATAAAAATGGTCTTTTTATGAAAGTGTGTTTTCTTAAAACAAGACATTTAAACTTTTATAATCAAGACTATGTATTTATAGTTAACAGACTGCTTTATATGCTAATATTACTTTGTTGTGCTATATTATACAAGTATTTATTCTGTAAAGTGTTGTGATATAGATCTTAGTGTTTTATTTTATATTTACATATATCTGCACATTTGTTTTGTAATAACGTCTTATTTTTTACCAAATAGTGTAGTTCAGATTACTTTGATAAGGGCGTTGCATAGAATGTAATTGACCTCTTTATAGAATAATATTAAATTTGAAGATGTGTTTTTTTAGAACATTTATTGTAGTAGGTGCGTTATAACACAAATAACTAACTTTAAAAAGAATATATTATGGGATGGATTTGGACATTAATAATAGGTGGTATAGCAGGATTCATTGCTAGTAAAATAATAAAAGGAGCAGGTTCTGGATTAATCATCAATATTATATTGGGGATTGTTGGTAGCTGGTTTGGTGGATGGGTACTTAGCCTATTTAGAATAAGTATTGAAGGCGTTAAATGGCCCTTCTTTTTAACAAGCTTATTAGGAGCTATCTTGATACTTTTCATTTACGGGTTAATTTTTAATAAGAAAAGATAAAGCCAATACTGTAATTAAACTGAGCGATTCTACTATAACATAGTATAATCGCTTTTTTATTAGCCAATATTTATCCAAAAGGTTTATTATATGATAAAATATGCTAAATTTGTTATAATTAATAAATATTCATTTAATATAAGTTGGTATGGGTTTTACGTTTGACATTCCCTGGGATAAGTTTATTAGTTTAACGCTAATAAATTTTTTTGCAATAGCTTCTCCAGGGCCTGCACTAGTTGTTCAAATGAAACAAAGTATGAATAAAGGCTATCGCCTTGGTTTAATGTTTGCTATTGGTGTAGGATTGGGTATAGGAGTACATCTCTTGTACATTTTTATGGGATTAGCTAAAGTGATAGCTTCCTACTCCTGGCTTGAGACAATCGTAATTTTAGTAGCTATAGGGTACTTCAGCTTCCTTTTTTGGAGCAATATGAAAACGCCTAGAACACACATTCCTTTAGAAAAAATAGATGCAACAGAGTTTCAACAAACAAAATCTAAATCTTCGACTGATAAAGGATCCTTGCTTCTAGGTTTTTTTGTGAGCGCTGTTAACCCAAACGCTGTAGTTTTTATGATTACAATGTTTGCACCTCTTATTGATAAAGATTGGAACACCTTTTCTTGTTTTATAATGTTAATATGGTTGTGCTTTTGCTGCTTCTTGTATTATGCATTATTGAATGCACTTTTCAGTAACTCTAAAATCTCTAAGTATTACTTTAGATATCGCTTTTACTTTGATAGATTTCTAGCTCTATTCTTTTTATATCTTGTTATCTGTTTTGGTGCAAAACTATTGCCACCTAGTTACACAGAACCCATACAGTGGTTACTTTACTTCTGATAATTTATATAAATTTGTTTAGCTCTATAATATTTGTGTACCTTGCACTATAAATAAAATACTTATGCTGAAAGAAGGACTAACTCAAGAGAAAAAATATACCGTAGGTGTAAAAGATACAGCTAAGGTAGTAGGCAGTGGAGATCTAGATGTATTAGCAACTCCTGCACTAATAAGCTATTTTGAAAATGCTGCAATGTTATTGGTAGCTTCAGAAATAGACACTAATTTAACAACAGTAGGAGGGTATGTTGAGTTAAAACATTTAAAACCCACTTTATTAGGTAAAGAATTTACTATTTCTACTCATATTATATCAGTAGAGGGTAAAAAGATAAATTTCTTGTTAGAGGCGTACGATCAAAGTGGGCTTATAGCAGAAGGAAGCCACACGCGCTTCATAGTTGATAGAACTAAGTTTATGGCAAGGCTACAAGAATAAAAGTGTAATAGATGACAAAAAAAAGGCGTACCATTATTATTAGTATATTACTATTAATAATTTGTATAGTAGGTTATTACTATACAAATAATCAGAAAGAGCAGATAGAAAGAAACTATCAGTTCGAAAAGTTATATTATGATCTTATTAAAGAGAAGAATCAAAAATGACAAAATAACGTACTGGTAACTGCCTCTTACTACAAGAGTGTCCAGACAAATGACGTATAGAAAAGAGTAGGGGAGATTGTTAATACAATCTCCCCTACTTTTATATGCTAAGAAGCTAATATATTTCACTCCTCTTTCTTCTGTTTAAATTTATTATACTTATCAAGTAGTGTAAACCAGAACCTTTTCTTCTTTGCTTTTTTCTCCATCTCTTTATTAAATTCCCACGGCTTATTAACATAGCAGAATAAGTCAAAAGGTTTGTAACTTCTACCATAAGAGCCTAAGCCAAGCCATTTTCTTGCTTTATTAGAGTATTTTTCTACTTGGCAATACTCATTTAAGGCTTTCGACAACTCGTTTTGATTTTCGTTTGGATGAGCAATATAGCATATCCCAAAATCGTCGGTAGTAATAAATACACTATTTTTAACCTGCTCTTTATCCAGTCGAGCATGTTCTTTTAAATCTTGCATAATTTGAGTAAAACGATCTACCGATTTATGCCTTAAATCCATCAGCATAAATATAATATTTAATCTATCTGGATCGGACGACTGCTTAAACAGTTTTAAAATACGGTCGTAATACTCGTTCTTCCATCTGTTCTCTATGGGGTCATTTTCTAATTTAATCCATGAATCTACCCCATATTTGTGTGGATAATAGTTTCTGTTAACAAATTGAGCATACCTATCATCTATATACACATACTCTTTATCTAAGGTAGAGTGTAGCCCAATGCAGAGGTGGTACCCAAGGTAGGCCAACTCTTCTGTAGCTATAAAGTAGTGCGTCAAATTTGTTCTTTGGCGAAGGTAGTACAACAGTAAAAAAGGACTCTTTAGATAGTACAACATAATTTCCAGCTCAAAGATTGTGGTATAAATAGGAAAAGGTTCTCCCTTTTTCTTATTTATAAGCGTATGAGCTTGGTGGGTAATCGTAGGGAAGTTACCAGAAGTTACCCCCAATGTAAATACCTCTTCTATGGGTTGATCTATCGACATTGGCACACCATTTTCTGTAAATAGTTTTGCCGAAGGTTCTAAAAGAAGAGCCTTTTGGTATAGCCCATCGTCATAGAGCTTTTGGAGCGATTGTTGTAGTTCTACAATCACATCTTGATTAGATATTCTTTGACTTAGTTCGGACAGCATATCCGACTTAGTCTGTATGCATAATGCTTTATCGTTTATTACACATAAAATATCAATGATAGCTTCTTCTCCATTCTCTTTTCTTACTGTAACATTTTTATAGATATTCTCTTTAAAATATACCTTGCTTAGTTTTTGGAATACCATATTATTATTGTATTCCGCCAGGTTTTTAAGACGCTGTACTCTATAAGCTTCATCTTTAAACATCCACTTGTCTGGTAGTTCGTATAGAACTTTATAAAGCATCAGGCTTAAAGGAATAAAGTATTTTCCTGGCTCAAGCAACAAAATAGGGTGCTCTGTATAGTAGTTGAAGTCTCCTTGTCTCGTAAACTGAGTGTTATACTCTTTAACTTGATCTGTAGTAAAAACTTCTAAAAACTTATTAACGTATTCGGATGATCCAAAGTCATCGCGTGTTAATATAAATAGTCCAATTAAATTTTCGTAGAACTCTTCCCACTGTTCTTGGTTCATATCGTTAATTTCGGGGCTGTCTTTAGTAATACCCAGATCCGAGAACAGGTTCATGTAGGGGTAAAAGTGTGCTTGCCATGCACCAGGTTCGTTATAGAAGGCATCAAAGTCTTTATCTTTGGCCCTAATCATGAACGAGTAGAAACGCTTAAATTTACGTTGTAGTTTACTAACTACATCTTCTACTATAGATAGTGCTTGAGAAATGTTGAACCCAACATTTTGTTCTAACCACGCACTATCTTCTCTATACTTATTTTCTAGGAAAGCTGCGTACTGAAAAAGATATGTACCATTTCCAGAGTAAATAATAGGTTCGATAATAGAGCTATCTTCCACAAAGAAATTAAGTCTTTTAAGAATAGAAACTTCGCTCTCTTTCTCGTCTTCTATAGGTTCTAAAGCCTCAATAATAGTATTTCTATTAAGGGCTAGGAGAGAACTCTCTAACTCCTTAATTAGCTCGAAGCTTCTTTTTTTAAGTTTTAAAAGATCAGTAGGATGGTCTGGGTAAGAAAAGTCAATGGGTTCGTGCAGTAAAAAGCCTACTAATAGGGCAATTTCTTGTGTACCCAATAAATCCTCATAATCCACTTCGTGAAGATGTTCTATATCGTAATGAAAATCTTCAAGTAGTAACATACATAAAGAGTAAATATATCCTTTTGATCGGACGAGATGTTCAATATCTGATAGGATTACTTCAGTTTCTCTCATTTTATAATCTGCTTTATAGGTTCTATTATCTAGTGTATGAAGAGCATAATGCTTTTTCATGATTAAATATATAAAAATAGCTAGAGATTATGTCATTATTCTATGCTTTTTTAAGTAAGAATATCTATTTCAAGATTATTTATATCATATTTTACAAAAGGGTTATATAAACCCATATTAAGATAATGCTTTATAACATAAATCTTTATCATTCAGACTATTTACTTGCTTCTTACAAAGTAAAAATGTAGATTGCAGATAGTGATTAAGTTTTAGTTGTTAATCACAACCTATAAAGAAGACATTAATATTCTTGAAGTCTGTTAAGAAATGTCTGTATTTAAATTAGTTTTATGTTTATGTTATCTATTTTCTTAGCAGATTTCGTGTGGTGGATTCATGGGGCTATCTCTTAGTTTTTGACTCCTTCCTATCCGTTATGTAAAGACGATAGCTCCCCACCTTTTTATTTTAACTCTCGTTTAAAACTATTTACATTATTATTTGTTTTTATTTATTGTAAGAGGACTATTCAGATAGAATAAAAACAATAAATTATGGACTACTTTAAGACAATAGGAATTACAGTACGTACCACGAATAAAGACAATCATGCTGCTCAAGATATAGGCAGTTTATGGGCTCGATTTATGAGTGAGAATTTACGAGATATGATTCCGCATAAAATCAATGACAATATCTATTTAATTTATTCCGACTATGAGTCCAATTATCAAGGTGAGTACACTTGTATGTTAGGCTGCAAGGTTGATCAGTTAGATAATATTCCACCAGGATTTGTAGGACGCAAATTTCCTGCTCAGAAAGAACGACACTATGTAGCAGTAGGAGAGTTACCTGCATCGGTGGTAAATGTTTGGAAAGAGATATGGCAAGACGACGATACTTTAAATAGACTTTATAAATACGACTATGAGGTGTACACGCCTAAAGCTTTTACAGAGAAAGAGCCAAAGGTAGATATTTACATAGGCGTTGAGTAATATACAAATATAAAACAGTTGGGGAGCTCCAAATTAAATAGAGCT
>JASLCG010000080.1 GCA_030151885.1 Bacteroides sp. | reverse complement strand
TAGTAATAAGCGATACATCCTATTAACTAACCACTTGGATATAGGATTAGTGTGTACAGTAGCACTAAATTCAGGTAAAGTAAGTGTTGCAATGTCTGATAAAGATGATTATTTACACTCAGACGACTTTATTGTGGGCATAAACTACATTGCAGAAAACAAGTTAGAAATTTATAATACACTTACAGCAATTAATAAACTCTACGATAAAGCCTACTTACAATTACACTTAGCTTATGGATTACCAAAGAGCAATCAAGAACAACAATTAAGGATTGTTACTAATTCTGAGACAGAAGTTGTTTTATATAATAAAGATCGAGAAATAGTATATCTAAATATAATGGATAAAATCAATAGTAAACGAATCCATAAAAATAAAATTAATAAACCTGGCATAAATTTAATCGGAGTACGATATATTATGGATGAGCCCCTTTACGTAGAGTATAACAAAATACTATTTAAACTTACAGCAGTTGAGCAGTATTGGATAAAAACAGATAAATTATAACAAAGTTTATTCAAATACATTATAAATAAGAATATGTATCGACACTTAGGAGGTTACACTTCTAATCAGAAGAAAACATCTGTCTAATTAGATTAAACAGATGGTATGCATTTATTAGATTATATTTTTGAAGTTATTAGTTAGAATTAATCACGTTTTTTATTTTATCAATGGTAAATAAGTAAGTTGTTTTTAGATCATCTCTTACTTTAAATTATTGTAGTATATTAAAATACTATGCAATAAATTACTCAAGAGTTACTACTTTAAATACAAGTAGATTAATCTGCCACTAATATCACTAATAATCTCCTATTATTTTAGGAATTAAAGTTTTAAAAAGTGACTTTTACATTGTTTAAAAAACATGAAAAATTCTATAACTAATACTTCACATAGAGTTTCTCATAGCTAAGGTAGGTTCACTTCATAGTTAAGGTTTAAATAACACTATTTAAAAAATTGTGATTGCAAATAAACAATCACTTTTTAAACTTACACACTACAAATGTATAAAAAGGATTACTCTATTAATAACATCAGTAGTAATGTAGGTAGATATTTTATAGTATACAAACACACTAAACAACTAATAATCAATAATATATTTTTTAGCATTAAATACTTATAGGTAGATGTATATAACTATTTTTTATCATAAAAAGTGCTTATTGTTGTTATTTTAGTATATTTGCAGCAGCTAGAATGAACTAAAATATACTATGTACAAAAAGACACTCACCCTTATACTGAGTTTTGTTTTTTCTGTAAATATTTCTTTATCTAAAGAAAACGATTACCTAGATAAGCTAGATAAATTCATTACAGAAAGAGCATACTATATGCAGTTAAAAGAAGACAGAATTGATAGTTTAAAAAAGCTCACAAATAATACAGAATTAGAAGCTGAAAAACTATATGAAATAAATTACAAAATATTCTACGAGTATTATGCTTATAGGTATGATGATGCAATGGAATATGTTCTCAAAAACAAAGCCATTGCCAAAGAATTGAAAGATCAAAAGCTCTTAAACCAAACACTAATTGATATTTCTAGACTCCTTACTAATACAGGAATGTATAGAGAATCTATGGATCACCTAGAGCTTATCGATCGTAATTCATTAAGTAGAGATTTACTAATACCTTTTTATAGTGCATACGAAGGAGTCTATTATGCAGCTAAAGAGTACTCTAATGATGAATTATTTTCTCCTGAATACGAAAAGTTAGAGTTTTTATATCGAGATTCTATAACAGCACTTCTTCCCAAACACTCTATTAGCTTTAAGCACTATCAGGCAAAAACATTAAGACAAAGTGGAATGCTTGAATACTCTCTAAAGTTATACTTAGAGATTCTTGAAGAGGTAAATCCCAAAGATAGTATCTATGCTATTATCGCTTTTGATATATCTAGTATATATAATAGGTTTGGTGATGTACTTAACTATCAGAAATACCTAGCATTATCAGCAGTAGCCGATATTCAAAGCGCACAAAAAGAGAACCATGCTTTACAGTTACTTGCTATTAGTTTATACACACACAACCCCAAAGAACTAGATCGGATGTTCACATATATACAATGTGCAATGGAAGATGCAAGATTCTACAATAGCAGATTAAGAATAGTCCAAATTTCAGAGATACTCCCTTTAATTGTAAATGCATATAAAGAGCAAAGAGATAAAATCAGTCGCAATTTAACTCTACTCGTTATTGGAGTAAGTATACTTTTCTGTGCTGTACTATTGTTGGCTTGGTATAACTTTAAACAGGTAGATAAAGTTAAAAGTATTAAGCTAAAACTAGAACAACTCAATGCAGTTTTAATGAACACCAATGAAAAGCTACGCATTAGCAATAAAACTAAAGAAGAGTATATTGGACTCTTTTCAGACCTTTGTACTTCATATATTCACAAGCTTGATGAATTTAGAGTAACTGTAAAACGTAAAATAGTGTCAAAACAAATAGACAGACTTTTTGCAAGGGTTAACAGTACCTTTAGCATTGAACAAGAATTAAAAGATTTTTTTGACGTTTTTGATAATGCTTTTCTAAAAATTTTTCCGTCATTTGTAGATGATTTCAACCTCCTGTTAAAGCCTGAAGAACAATTGGTTTTAAAAAATGGAGAGCTTTTAAATAGAGAGCTCAGAATATATGCCTTAATAAGGCTAGGCATTAGTGACAGCTCTAAAATAGCAGCATTTCTGCACTACTCTCCACAAACAATTTACAACAATAGGACCAAAGTAAAAAACAAGGCTTTAAATAGAGAGACTTTCGAAAACGAAGTATTACATATTGGTGGTACTGAATAGCTATAAACTGTAGCACACCTTGGTTAAGATTTTCATTATATAGTTCATAGGACTATTTACAGTATGATACATCTTAATTTTTAATAAATAAATAAGAAAACTATATCAGTGACAAAATATTATGTATAAAAGAATCCTATTATCCATTATATGTTGTGTTTCGTTACAAGTAACACACGCTACAAATACAAAATTATTAGAGAAACTAGATAATTTAATTGATAGGAAATCAGAACTAATGCAAAAAAAAGAGTTAAAAATCGATAGCATTAAAATGTTATATAAAATGCCTGATATAACTCTTCAAGAACAATATGTCATAACGAGATCCATTTTTAGAGAATATAAGAGATACAACTATGACAAAGCTCTATCTTACGGAAAAAAGGCCACAGAAATAGCAAATAAAATTAATAAGCCTTTTTATATTAATGAGAACATATGTGATATAGCTTTCATTCTTGCTACCTGCGGTATGTATAAAGAAGCTATAGAACGTATGGAGGAGATCGATGAGTCTAAAAATATTGATGTTAATATGAAGTCGCGCATATATGCCAATTATGAGTGGATATATTGTGGACTTAAAGAGTTTACAAATGATTCTATTTTTTCTCCACAATACAGAGAGTTAGAATACAACTATTGCGACTCAGTATTCCGTTTATTACCTCCTAATGGCCACTATAAACAATACTACACAGCAAAAATGGCTCTACATAGTGGCCTTTTAGAAAGATCTCTAGACATCTACCTAGACCTTTTACCTGAATTGCAATATCCTGCTCAATACTCTGTCATAGCATATCGAATCGCTGAGATTTACAGAAGATATGGCAATCTAATAAAGTATGAAGAATACCTTACTAAAGCAGCTATATGTGATGTAGAGAACTCTCTTATGGAAAATTCTGCCATGCAAGATTTAGCTATATACATTTTCAAACATAAACCCAAACAACTAGACAGAGCTTATAAATATATAAAGAGTGCTATGGAAGATGCTTGTTTCTTTAACAACAGGTTACGAGTAATCCAAATAGCCGATAAGATGCCTATTATTCTGAAAGCATACCAAGATAAAAGTTCAAAAGAAAATAAGATATTAACAGGTGTATCTGGAGGGTTAATTCTCCTAATCATAGCACTATTATATCTTATATATAAAATATATACACACAACAAAACAAGTAAAAAAACAGGACAAGAACTAGAAGAACTTAATATCAGACTCCAAGAGTTGAACCAAAAGCTAATTCTAAGTAATAAAACAAAAGAAGAGTACATAGGTCTTTTCTCAGACTTATGCACTACATATATTGATAAGCTGAACGAGTTTCGAGTTACTGTAAAAAGAAAAATTATAGCAAAACAAGTAGATGAACTCTACCAAATGGTTAATAGCACCTTTAGTATTGAACAAGAGTTGGCAGACTTCTTCGATTTTTTTGATACTTCTTTTATTAAGATATTTCCCAACTTTGTTAAAGAGTTTAATAAACTACTACTTCCTGATGAACAGATAGAGTTAAAACAAGGAGAAATATTAAATAGAGATTTACGTATATATGCCTTAATAAGATTAGGCATAAGCGATAGCTCTAAAATTGCTTCTTTTTTACATTATTCACCACAAACAATTTATAATAATAGAACTAAAGTTAAGAGTAAAGCTATATGCAAAGACACTTTTGATGAAGATGTTATCAAAATTGGAGAATTTACCACACTACATAAATAATCTATATCATTAATTACATGGTATCTAAATGTTTTATCAATAATACTACCTATACGCTACATATTAATGAATATAGTAATGACAAAACCTATGCAGATGCACTTGACAATTTAACACAAGAGGTTTTTTGTATAGACTTTAAATACTTTTATACTAACAACTATTTTAATCGTAATAAGTACCATTTATATTCATTATCAATAGATAATAAAGTTGTATCTCATATTACAGCTATAACTCAAGTTGTAGAATATACTATTAATACAACCTTACATTACCAAACCCTATTGCAGATAAGCACTCTATGTACTTTACCCTCATTTAGAGAAAAAGGACTTGCTGGATATCTACTAGATAAAGTGATTTCTGATTTTAAAAATAATGACTGTGAGCTGTTTTTATTTACAAATGATAATACTTTAGACTTTTATAGTAAAAAGAACTTCAAATCAATTGTAGAATATAAAGCTTCAAGATCTACATTATCATTAAATAGATTAGCAACACTACAATATAGATTACTAAATTTAACCACTGACAAAGATTTAGAAATTTTCAAATCGTGTTTACCAAATAATAATCCACTACACACTTTTAGATTTCTAAATAATGAGCCATTAGATCTTTTTTACTGTCACTCCTTGCATGCATTTAAAAATAGAATCTACTATTTTGA
Source organism: Bacteroides sp. (assembly GCA_030151885.1). Classification (GTDB taxonomy): domain Bacteria; phylum Bacteroidota; class Bacteroidia; order Bacteroidales; family Bacteroidaceae; genus Bacteroides_E. Next base: position 35,443 of record JASLCG010000080.1, on the reverse strand, counting down.
TAAATTACAAGCAGTTATAATTACAGAAATAAATAACAATACACTTAAGGTAATTGATATTAAAAGTAAAAAAGCTGACATAAATATTTATACACAAGCTCTAGCTACAATCGCCAGCAATAGTACTACAGACATAGAGCTAATGTTTATTCCCCAACAAACAGATGGCTGGATAATAAGTGAATTTAAAGATGATGATTCTTCTTTAATGGTATTCGATAAAAGCAAGAGTAAGTTCCTTACCTCTAACAAACTCATGATTCCAGTTTTATCTAGAATATAACCTGACATATAGCACTAGTTTATAAAAATAGCCTCGCAAATTTATACGAGGCTACTAGATTAACAAACTATCTGTTTACAAATAAGTTTCTAGATTTTATATAATATCTATTCAATATAGTTTGTCACAATTTTTAAGGTTCAAATCAAAAATAAGTAAGTTATACATCTTTAAAACTTGTAGAATAAACAAACTTGTATTGAAAAGATCTTCTAATATCAATACAAACTACTCTCTTTATTCTTTTATAAAAGTACATATAATTTTAATAGAAAAAACCACCCTTATGGGTAATAGTGAGAAATTCTTCAATATACAGAAGAAAAACACCCTATAACAATGAAGTTATAGGGTGTTCTTATATTATATATTAGGTATTTTAAAACTTGTTAAGTGCTAAAGCATTTTCGTCTTTATACTCTTTTTGAAGTTTCACTAACTCCTTTCTCAACTCTTTGATAATATTTTCTGTACCTTCCTCTCCATAAATATTATTCATTTCAGATGGATCTGCTTCTAAGTCATACAACTCCCAAACATCAACATCATTATAGAAGTGAATTAATTTATAACGTTCTGTACGTACACCATAATGACGTTTCACCATATGTTCTGCTGGATACTCGTAGAAATGATAGTACAATGATTTACGGAAATCAGGGGTGTTTTCACCTTTTATTAGAGGTAATAAAGATACACCTTGAATATCTTCTGGTATTTTTACTCCTGCAATATCTAGGAAAGTAGGTGCATAGTCAATATTTTGAACCATTTCAACTACATCACCACGACGATCAAATCCTTTAGGCAAACGCATAATAAGAGGTGTACGCATAGATTCTTCATACATAAATCGCTTATCAAACCATCCATGTTCTCCCATATAAAAACCTTGGTCTGAAGTATATACTACTAAAGTATTATCTAATAAACCTTCAGCCTCAAGATGATCTAATACTTTGCCTACATTATCATCCAACGATTTTACGACTTTCATATAGTCGCGCATATAACGCTGAAACTTCCAGTTAGCCAATTCTTTACCTTTAAGATCTTGGCTGTAGAAGTCAGCTATAATAGGATCATAAAAAGCATCCCATTCAGCACGTTCCTCATCTGTCATTCTACTTAAAAACTGCTCATAAAGCCCCTTTAACCTAGAGTTTTTATCTGAACGAAGCATCTTTAAATCATAGATTAAATCCATATCTTTATCAATACTCATCTCTTGCTCGGCAGCAGCTATACGTCCATCATAGTTATCAAAGAAATTATCTGGTAATGGAAACTCTTTATCCTCATACAATGGTAAATCTTTTAAATCTGCCATCCAATTTCTATGTATAGCTTTATGGTGTATAAACAGCGCAAAAGGCTTATTTACATTTCGTTTATTGTCTAGCCAATCTATACTCTTCTCTGTAATTAAATTAGTTAAATACCCTTTCTGAGAGATTGTATCATTGAGCATTGTAATAAAGTCCGGATTATAATAATCTCCTTGACCTGGTACAATTTCCCAAAAATCGAAACCCGTAGGCAAGCTTTCCAAATGCCACTTACCAACAATTGCAGTTTGGTAACCTGCTTTTTGAAGCAATTTAGGCATAGTTTGCTGAGAGCCATCAAATACACAAGTAGTATTGTCTGTGAAACCATTTGCATGGCTATGCTTACCTGTAATCATGCAAGCACGACTTGGGCCACTTAGTGAGTTTGCAACAAAGCTATTGGTAAATCTAACCCCATCCGCAGCAATACGATCTAGGTTTGGAGTCTCAATATAACGTGTATCATAACAGCTCATCATTTGAGCAGTATGATCATCAGTCATAATATAAACAATGTTTAATGGCTTACTAGCTGTCTCTGTTCCACCAGCACAAGAACTTAATGCCATGATTGAACCTACGCCAATAATACCAGATAGGTAGTTAAAAGGAATTTGTGTCATTTTATTAATTCATTAAAACCTTTATTTATAAAATAAAAAGGTAGCAGTTAACCTCTATGACCTATTATGACCATAGAGTAGAATGATTGTTGATTAATATGTTACTTCAAATTTATATATATTTTTTGAAAAGACACGCTTTAATTAAGAATTAAATTATGTTGAAACTATACTATGATAGCCTTTTAATTAAAATAAACATCCATTTATTTAATTGCTGCAAAATGTTCACTTAGAATATTCTTTCAAATATTCAATTTTTCTTTAACAATTACAAACGACTGAAACTTATAAAGTATTTGAAATAAAAAACGACTTATTCAAATTAAGATAAGTCGTTTTCTATAAAAAATAAACTATGCTATTATTTTACAATAACAGGTATATTTCGTTCTATAATATTACCATTTGAGTTTGCTGATACTTTCAGTAATGTTTCCCCTTCTGCATCTCCTGATATATAAAGCCTTTGACCTTCTCTTCTCAAGAAAACAATATCATCCTCTCCTTCAATATCAAACTGAAGCTGTATAGCAGCACTTGGTGTATCTCTATCATAAATAGCTTTATTAAGATTAATCTGTACAATACCACCTACGTTTAGTTCAATATTATTTAATAAAATTTCAGGTTCGTAGAAGTCATTAAAAAGTGGCATCGATGGAAACCAATAATAATGATTAGCACTGGGCTCTTTACCCGGAGTACTATCTTCTCCAGTACCATCATCACCAACTGTAACTATCTTTGTTATTTCCCCCTTACTATTTAGTAGAAAGAGCCAATTATAACTACCATTTTGACCAAATCCTGATCTTTTAACAAGTAGCACCACATCATCTGTTAGAGGATTTACATTTAATGCAGCACCATAAAAGTCTAAGGTCTCATTATCTTTACTTATTCCATAGTCTTTTTCAGCTCCTAAAACAAAAAGTTCAGGTGTTAACTCTTCTTTATCTATATCATATTTCGCAACTTTATTTATATTCCAGCTAGAATTACCAGTAGCCCAATATAAAATATTTTCTTGTGTACTTGCTGATAAGGAACCTTTATTCCATGCATACCAAGTAGGGAATATTCCACAATTAGATATATCTTTTACTTTAGCATAATCCAAAGTAAAAGGGTCAATTCTTGTCAGTTCATTTGCTGAACCAACCCATATACTACCATCCTTAGCTTGCACCATACATGCTGGTTTAGTAATCTCTAAAGTTTTATGTATAGCATCTAACTCAGTATCAATAACTAAAACATTTTCATGAGTTACTACAAATGCATATCCATTAGCATAGATAATATTACCAACTTCCTCAGTAATACCCTCAATAGTTTTCACAAAAGTAAAATCCTTTAAGTTAATTATAGAAACACCTTTGCTTGTTCCCATATATGCTTTTTCAGGAGAAATACCAGCAAAGCCTCGCCCATCTCCTCCTACATCAGTTAAAACAGCTTTCTTTTTTAGAGTTAACTTATCAGCTACAACTAGACGATTACCTTGCTTAGAAGTAACATATAAATTATCTCCATAAACGGTTCCATATTGAGATGTAACACCAAATTTATCACCAGGATTAGCCTTTCTATAAGCTCTATAAGCTATATCGCCATTAGGAGCAAAGTAATTAATTGTTCCGTCATCATGTCCAAACCAGTCTTCATTTAAAACAAAGAAACCCTTTTCATTTGCATCACTAGGAATATTAGCTACATCATAATTAACCTTATTACCAGTAGTATTATGATATTCATTTACTACATCGTCCTTACAACTTGTTAATACTAAGCCTAATGATAAAGAAAGGCTTAATATGCGCACTATTAATTTCATATTCTATATTTTATTTAAAAATTAACTATTCTTGTTGGTATACTTTCTCCTTTCAGATGAAGATCTATAATTCCAGCAACTTCAGTAGATGTTTCTCCTAACCATCCAGCTTCTTGATCAACTCCTGTATATATTTTTACAAAATCAACTCCAGGTAGATGAACCCTTTCACCTTTATCATTTACAGCCCAATCAATATCAATAGCTGACTCATCATCATTATTTGGCGCATTATCTGCATAACCAAATCCGAAAGAATATAATACCCAATAAGTACCTTTACCACTCTCATCAATAGCATTGTTCGGTAAAAGACTTCCTCTAAAGGTTATAGATTCATTATTAATCCAGTTTGGATAATATGACTGTTTATGAAAGCTATTTTGTGGCTTATAACCCTTATTATCTTTGTTGTTTTTCCACTTCATATATTCGACATCTATTGCCCAACTAAGCAAAGAATCTTTAACAGCTTTTTTACCATTTACAGGCTTCCAATATATAAGTTCATAATCTTTTATAGTTTTATCATACTCACTTCCTCTAATTTCATACCATTCATCATCTGGCAAGCCATTCTTGTTTTCGTCATATGAAACCATAATAATACCAGGCTCACAACTACCTCCTCTATTAGATGCCTCACCATTTGGATTTGCAGCAGCCCAAAAAGCATTTCCCAACACCCTTATATCACGGAAGCCTTTCTTGTTTTCAACAGTATGATCAAAACCAGCAACCACATAACCACCATATCCACCTAAAGAAATCATAGTCGGTTTTTCCTTAGCTATAGCTGCTTCAGCTTTAGATATCATAGATTCATGTGTGTCACCTTCTTTGTATTTAGGCAAATCATTGGTAAACTGTCCATACGATGGTAAAAAGTCAAATACCTTAGTTACATGATATTTACTTTTATCATTAGGAATACGAGTTATTGGAGAATACGAAGCAAGTCCTTTACCGACAGTATGAGATACTATACGCGTATTACCAATATGCTCCCATTCATCCTTAACTCTAGTTGGTATTTCTTCTCCCAACAGATGTAAATCAACAGCACTTTTCACTTCCGTTGACGTTTCCCCTAAATCACCTCCATCTTGGAACTGTCCTGTATATACTTTTACAAAGTCTATACCAGGAAGATTCACCCTCTCTCCTTTTATATCTATAGCCCAATCAATATCAATTGCAGATTCAATATGATCATTAGCTACGTTATCAGCATAACCATACTCAAAAGAATTCAATTTAACAATCCCATTTTTTTCGATATTATCTGGAAGTCTATTACCTTTTATAGTTATGCTTTCAACATTTAGCCACTCTGGAAAGTATTCTTGAGCATGTGCTTTATTTTTAGAGATAAAACCTGTGTTACCTTGATTATCTTCCCATTTGATATACTCTTTATCTGTTACGTTCCAATTAGCATGTACAGGATTGTAATAGGTAATAGTATATCCTTTTATAGCATTTACATACTCGCTACCTTCTATTTCGAACCAAGGATCATCTGGTATACCATTATTATTCGCATCGTAAGAAACCATAATAATTCCAGGCTCAGCATTTCCTTCAAATGCATTACCTAATATTCTAAAGTCTCTAAGTCCTTTTCTGTTTTCTACAGTGTGATCAAATCCAAATATAACATAGCCTCCATAGCCGCCAAGAGTCACAAGACTAGAGTTGTCACCAACCAGAGCATCAGCAGTTTTGCTAATCATTTTTTTTTCAGTATCACCCACCTTATACTCTGGTAGCTTATTAACAAATTGGCCTACTGCTGGTGAATAACTATATATTTTATCAATGAATGGACTACTTTTATCAGTAGCCTTACGAACTAAACTCTCAATATTACCTCTCCATAAACCAGGAGTATGGTCAATATTAATTTTTTCAGGATTCACTGGAGGGTCTATTATAATCTCATTGACATCTTCCGAATCACTACAAGCTGTTACCCCAACAAGTAACAGTCCTATGCTCAGCCATTTAAAAAATTTATTATACATAATATTTATCGTTTAAGTTCTTAATTATTTTTATAATTATTCATTGGTTGCCCATCTCTATATACAAAAGCAAAATGTCCTGGAATATTCCCAGCCAATACTTTCCATTTTAGATTTCCCTCTCTCGAATAACAGTATATATACCCCGATACTACATAGTTTTGGGCATCGGATATATAAATATCCTTTGTCTCTGGGTTTACTGCCAACCCATAAGGAATCATTATATATTTATCTGTACCATCTTTTATAATTTGATCTGTTACAACCTTCTTTTTTAGCGTATCATAAATACCAAAAGATACTTCGTTAGAGTTTGACAAGTAGCTCCACTCCGTACTATAATAATATAGAGAATCACCACTCATACAGAACTCAGTGACAGGTATTCCTAATTTTTCTATCACAGTGTCCGTACTAGAGTCTATCACATAAGTATCAGAGTGCACATTATAATAGTCACCTCTTGAACTAACGTATATCATACCTCTTTTATCTACAGCCATACGGTGCAAGTTAATCGCTACATCAATTTTTTTTATCTCTTTAAACGAATCTAAATCAATAACAGAAACTGTTGTATCATAATTTGGCACTCTATATCCACCAGAGTTAGCCACATAAAGTTTATTATTTACGATAACCATTTCTTCTGGCTGATAACCTACTTCCACTCTTCTTGTTAATGTTAACGATGCTGTATCAAGCTCTGCAATAAAACCTTTCTCTGCATTTGGATTAACTCCTACAGGTCCAGAATAAGATGATACATAAGCCTTTCCTTTATTAAATATTATATACCTACAATTAGGAATTCCTATTACTTTAATTCTTTCTGCAGTATGCTTATCCATTACCTCTACCTTATTGGAACAGTTTATTACTGCATAGACTTTATCACCATAAATTTGGATATCATTGCCTACATCACCCAACTCTTTAACTACATTTGGATTTGCCTGAGAATAAATATCTTGCGCAAAAATACCTGCAGTAAAATCAAAGTAATCTATACTAGCTCTATTCATTCCCATATTTCCCTCATTGAGATGATAAAAACCTACTATATTTGCATCTATATGGGGGTTGGCAACCTGAATTGTTTTTGTCGGAAAGATTAACTCATCCTTACGACATCCCATCACCATAAAAACAATTACTATTCCTACTGATATCAATATGTATTTCTGTTTTCTATCCATTTCTAGTTAAAGTTGAATTGTTGCAATAAATCTAAACATACGGCCAGGCATCGGGTAGTTGTAAATAACTTCATAATGCTGATCAAAGAGATTGCTAACCTCTACAGCTAAATTCACTTTAAACCTAGTATAATCTAGCTCTTTCATTAACGAAACATCATGAGTGTACCAAGGTTGAACCTCATTTACCTTAATATTGTTTACCCCTCCATTATAGCGTTTACCAACATATATAAAACTATAGTTTAAGTTCCACCCAGCATATTTTATATTATGAATTAAAGATCCGCTATGCCAAGGTGTATAAGGAATTTGATCGCCATAAGAAGATAAAGGTTTTCCAAATACTTTAGTATAATCTCTACTACTAGTATATGCATAAGTTACATCTGTAGTCATTTCTACTTTTTTTATATGTGTACCTAAGCCTATACTACTTTCTAAACCACGTCCTTTAACTTTACCAATATTTGTCATCATCCATCGAAACAAGTTTCCTGTCGGAGCAGCTATTATTTTATCTTTTGTATGGGTATAATATGCATCTGCTTTAATAGCTATATGATCTAAAAAAGCACTTTCATTAATCGGAATATTATAGGTAAACCCTATATTAAACTGATTCATATATTCAGGCTTCAAGATTGAAGATCCTACCTGTGCATAATACATATCATTGAAGGTAGGCATTCTAAAAATTCGTTTTGCGAAAGCCCTTAGTGTAAAATCTTGTCTATCGAAAGGTTGATAACCGACAAATATAGCTGGAGAAAACTCTGTTTTTGTTTTACCAGCACTTCCATACTCAACATGATCTTTAACAACAGTACCTACTCCACTAACCATTGCTTTAACTTTACCAAAATCTAACGAAGTGGCTAGAGCAGTAATTACAGAATTTCTTCGTGGAAAAGCAAAAGGAGTAAAAACACCTCTTCTCCTACCATTCAGTTTATTCCACTGATAGTCTACAGATAAAGATACATCCCACCAATTTGTTACGTTATACATATTAATGGTTGAAAGATAAACTTCTTGCTGATAATAGGTATCGTCAAATTGTGCTCCTTCAGTAACAACCTCTTCCATAAAATCGACAGTATCCCTAGCCAAATATCTCATTCTATTATAAGAATACTTTCCTTTTAATTGAAAGTGATATTTATCTGTAATATCTTTTTTTACGTCTCCCTGTACAAATACATCTTTATCAGATTGTCGGAAACCATCATCAAATTTATTAGCTACAATAGCACCAGGAGCACCTCTATTTGAATCGTAGTAATATGCTTTAGCACTCCAACTCCCCTCTTTTAAAACACCAAAAAGAGCTGTTTCAAATCTGTATGAGGTAATATCACTATTCTTACGGATTGCTGTTGTATCGTAAGCTACTGTACCATCAACATTGTTGCGCTTGTAATTGAATTTATATCGGCCATTAGTCTTAATTAGTTCTCCACTAGCACTCATTCTAACTTTATCAGATATTTTGTACTCAAAACGCATAGACGGATTAATAAAATCCATACTCATAGCCTTGTATCTAAAAAGCATATTATAGCGTTTGTCACCTTTAAAGACTGGTTTCTTAGTTTGTAGATAAATGGTAGATGCTGATGAGAAATCTTTAGCTGACTGAAATATATCACTCTTCTGGCCATTATAGAGCGTTAGTTCCTCCATGTCATCTAGAGAATATCTCCCTAAATCAACCACACCATTCTGAGCATTATTAAGTTGTATTCCATCGTAAAACACACCCACATGGTGTGACCCCATATTTCTGACATCAATAGTTTTAAGGCCACCTACTCCACCATAATCTTTTAATTGTGTACCCGAAAAATAACGTAAGGCATCTGCCACACTGTGTACACTTAAGTTTTCAAGAATATCCCCCGATAATTCTTGAACAGGAATTATCTTTTTAAAAGGTTGCGCTGTTACAATAACTTCTTCAAGAAACTGTATACTATCTAATTTACTTTGTGCTTGAACAATACCACAACCTAAAAATATAGAAAGAAAGATATAAAATAGACTGCTCTTCTTCATTGTTTATTACCAACTTTTTGAGCTTAAGAGGAAAGTAGTAGATACAATCATTCAATACAGCATATGTATATAATACATATGGTATTGTAATATGATGTAACTGCTCTAAACCTCGAAAGCATTTATTACATATCTATAATAGGTAGGTCTTCTGACTTGATTCTCTTTTAAGAAGCCTTCCCATTCTTTGCAGAACAGTGGCATATTTTTCTTAAAAAATTTAATTGAACTTACAGCAGCGGGTCTGTTCAAGATTTACACTTGATTCCCTATAGTATAAGTAAATATTACATATACACCCTATTAATCATATCGTGATCATTTGATAATACATTACATTTATCAAATATTTAACCACAAAGTAAGTAATAATTTTAATTTTAGCTATTTAAATATTAATAATGATTTATACTTTTTGACAAAAGGCTAAAACTAGTTTCTTAATTAATAGTAGAATTCATTCAAACTAAAAAATCTTTCATAGATAAAAGAAACACTCATAACATAATCAACCAAAAAGAGTTGAAATCACAATATTCAACCTTTAATGATTGAACATTCAATAATAATATTATCTTTGAAAAAGAGCTTAGCTAAATAATACAAATATGCAAACAATAGGAGTTATTACAGGTGATATTATATCCTCTACAGCTATACCATTAAAGCACAAGTCAGACCTGATTTGTACAATAAAAGAGACTGCAAAGGCAATAGGAAAACTTACTGATATAAAAATTGAATTCTTTAGAGGAGATAGCTTTCAAGTATTGGTGTATGATGCTACTCAATCTGCATACATTGCTATTTTATTAAGAAGTAGTATACAACTACATACTCCAGATAGTGCTTCACAAAAATGGGATGCACGCATAGCTATTGGTATTGGAAGTGTTTCATATGACTCGGGAGAGCTTATAACATCAGATGGTGAAGCTTTCCATAATTCTGGTTGGGAATTTGATCAATTGGGTAAAAGAAATTTAGCTATCCGAACTCCCTGGCCAGATGTTAATGACGAACTCTTTGTAAGCACAGCTTTTGCAGATGATATAATAACTAACTGGAGCATAACACAAGCAAAAGCTGTATATTATGCTCTATTAATCAATACCACACAAAGAGAAATAGCAACAAAGCTAAATACAACACACCAAAATGTTAGTAAAATATTAAGTGCTGCAAAAGAGCAGTTAGTAAGAAACTACTTAACTCGTTTTAATATACTAGTACAAGAAAAATACTAATACAAACACTTATGGATAGTACTTTAACTCTTTTACTTCAACTATTCTTAGCACATATTATTGGCGATTTTGTACTGCAAACAGACCGTATGCACTTAGGAAAAATGGGACGCAATAAAAATGGAACATCAAATATTCCACAAACCAATAGGTTCCTATTCTTGATTACACACAGTGCTATACATGGCATATTAACTTTTATTATTTTAAATAACTCAAAAGCCCTAACCATATCATTTATAATATTCTTTAGCCACATGGTGTTAGATACAGTTAAATCTTATACTACTAGAAAAGAATCTGTTAAGCTCTTTCTAATAGATCAACTCTTTCACTCCTTTATCATACTCTTAATAGTACGATTTTATAGTGAAAGTCATAGTCCATTTTTCACTTATTGGCTAACTGATTATGGTTACTACAAATTTCTAATTATAAGTATAGCTTATATTTTTATTACAAAACCAACATCCATATTTTTAAGCTTATGTCTGAAGAAGTTAGTACCTAATAGAAACATTCCAAACAGTATTAATAATGCAGGACAGTGGATTGGTTATTTAGAAAGAGTGCTTATTATAACCTTTATTCTGATTAATAACTTTACAGCTATAGGAGTGCTTATTACACTTAAATCTGTTTTTAGGTTTGGAGAATTACATAAAGAAAATGAACTGAAAGCAACAGAATATGTTTTAATAGGAACCATGGCTAGCTTTACTATTGCTATAATAGTAGGACTTATAGCACAATATTTAATACTTTTGTAATTCAAGTGTAAAGTTTTATAACATGACTAATAATACTATTTCCACTAACCAATTTTCAAATAAGTATGCTTTACTATTCATATTAGGGCAACTAATATCTCTAACCATATACATATATGGTAGTTATAAGGTGATTAGTAATTATGAATACCTACATAGTTCTTTGCTAACGCTTTTTACAGCTGCACTAGGTTTTACATGTGCTGTTTTACTTCGAAAAACAACAAAAGTAAAAGAGGTCAAAAGCCAAATAAGCAACCTAGTTATAGTGTTTTGGGGGGTATTAACTGTTATATCTAGCTTATACTTAATCTTATCTTATACAGACGAGCACCCTATTCAATATGTTTTAATTGGTAGTACACTCTTAATTACTTTTAGGGGTTATTTCCTACTGATAAAAATGAAGTCGGAAGAAAAAAGTAATGAACTAGAACAGACTATTTTTAAAACGGCTGATAAATTACTTCAACAAGTAAAAAAAGACGCTCCGATCAATGAGTATACTATGCACGAATTTCTTCTTGCTACATACGATATAATTGAGTTAGAACGATTAAATAATAGATGTACTGTTTGGGAACAAATACAGCTATTTAAAGCTAAATACTCTAGCCAACAACCAACTTTAAATATTTCTAAAGAAAATACCCTAGCCATTATAAAAGAAGCTTTAAAAACTATTTTTCTTACAAAAACTGTTTCTGTGAATAAACGTTCCAAAGCTTTTAATGAGAGTTTAACAGAGCTAGAGAATCTTATAAAAACTATTTTCAAAGAAGATAATTGCGAAAAGGACTTATTAGTAAAACAAACTGATGCAATTGCACTATATTCCTACGAAGTTCAATTAACCACAAAACAACAGAAAATTAAAGGTAGCGACTGCAAAAGGTATAATCCTTTTAAAATACTACTTCCTATCGTATTATTCATTTCAATAGGCGTTACCATTATATCTATTAAACAACTTAATAATATAGAGTTGTTGTATACGCAGTTCTTCCCATATACAATCCTTAGTTATTGTGCTTGGATTTACCTATGGCTAGAAAGAAAAAGCCTTTTATCAGAAGAAAATTCCAACTAATACAACATCCCTATGAATGAGTTTATGAGTGAAAATAAATGGCTTATTATATTTGGTGTAACAGCTATTATATTGGTCTTTATTATTTATAAAGTTGGAATAAAGAGCCTACGTAAAAGTAGTCTTCAAAATAACATAACCGATACAGGGGGTATGTATGTAAACTATAAATACTTAATACACAAACTAATGAAAGACCTGGAATGTAATATCACTATCATTTCTGAAAGTCAAATCATTTTAACAGGTAAATCTTTTAGTATTTATATTTCTTATGACCTAGGCTCTACAGATATTCTATTTAAAGGTTCGTTTAAAGAGATTGAAGATGGAGAAAAAAGTTGGTATTACAGTTTTAAAGATTCACAGCACGAAATAATTATAGATATTAAAAAGTATCTTAAAATGTATGATGATGAATTATTCGACTTTTAAGCTAATAAATTCCTGTAGCTATTAGCCTCAACATAGATAGAAATCTAGCCCTTACCCTTATAGTGAGTATAATATCCTTCAACAAATAAGACTAAATAGACAAGCCTTATATATAACTACGATATGCCACTTCTACGTCGCCGAGAAGACTCAAGCTTGTCGGCAATAAGACAGAGGCTTATTGCCGACATAACACAGGTTTATCGGCAACAAGTAAAAGCCTTACTCTAAATAGCTATAACATCCATTTAATCCTAGTATTTTTACAGAATAGCATCTTCAAGAGCAATTAAGAAAGATAAACTCTAAATAATAAACCACAGCATTAAACATTACTATATTTTTATAGAAAAGAGCCTAACATTCTTAACTCCTTTTACTAAATTCGTCTTTTAGTATTAATAGACCTTACTTAAAACGAATTGATTAGCTTAAAATTATATGGCAGACTCAATAAAATATAACATAGGATTTGCACTAAGTGGTGGATTTATCAAAGGATTCGCACACCTAGGTGTTATTCAAGCACTGATAGAGCACGATGTAAAACCAGATATTATTGCAGGTGTTAGTGCTGGCTCGCTTGCCGGAGTATTTTACGCCGATGGGAATGAACCATATAATGTATTAGATTTCTTTGCTGGTCATAAGTTTTTTGATCTAACTAAGTTTATTATTCCAAGAATGGGACTCTTCGACTTGGCTGATTTTCAGGATTTTTTAAGATCTAACCTTAAGGCTAAGAATATTGAAGACCTAAAAATCCCTTTTGTCATCAGTGCTACGGATTTAGATCGTGGACGAATTGTAAATTTTCGTAAAGGGGAAATTGCTGAAAGAGTTGCAGCTTCTTGCTGTATGCCTGTTCTATTTGCTCCAGTAAAAATAAACAATACCCATTACGTGGATGGTGGATTATTTATGAATTTACCCGTCTCTGTAATCCGAAAAGAGTGCGAAAAGGTTGTCGGAATTAACGTTAGCCCTTTGGTAGCAGAAGAGTATAAGAAAAATATTATATCTATAGCAATGCGCTCATACAACTTTATGTTTCAAGCAAACACTATAAACGATATGCGTAAAACTGACTTTTTAATTGAGCTTAACAATCTACAAGACTATGGTAATACAGAGCTAGATAAAGCTAATGACATCTTTATGCAAGGGTATAATACTGCTACAGATTTATTAAAAGACAGACTTGAAATTAATGGTAAAATATGGTCACAACCACTAATAAATAAATAATCTTAACTACTTACAATATAATAACCTACAACATGAAAAAAAACAAAATAGTTATATATCAAGTTTTACCTAGGCTATTTGGTAACACTAACGGAAATCTTGTACCGAATGGTACTTTAGAGCAAAATGGATGTGGCAAATTAAATGATTTTTCAGATGCTGTACTTCAAAAAATAAAGGCATTAGGAACTACACATATTTGGTACACAGGAGTAATAGAACACGCTACTCAAACGGCTTTTTCAAAACCTAAAATAGCAGCAGATCATCCAGCTATTGTGAAAGGTATTGCAGGATCACCTTATGCCATTAAAGACTATTACGATATAGCTCCGGCATTGGCCGAAGATGTGAGTCAACGCATGAAAGAGTTTGAAGAGTTAGTTAAACGATCTCATAAAAGCAACCTTCGTGTAATTATTGACTTTGTACCAAATCATGTAGCCAGACAATATAAATCGGACAAACAACCAAAAGGAAGCAGTCAGCTTGGTGCTAAAGATAAAAAGACAAAAGCTTTTGATGTAAACAACAACTTTTATTATATCACAGATAGCACACTTAATCCACAATTTAGTTTGGAAGCTCCAGGTCAAGATGCTTATGTAGAAAAACCTGCTAAGGCTACTGGCAATGATCAATTCACTGCATACCCTACACGTAATGATTGGTATGAAACAATAAAGCTTAATTATGGCATTGACTACCTAAATAATCGTAAGAAAAACTTCAAGCCAATACCAGACACATGGATTAAAATGAAAGATATCTTACTGTTTTGGGCTAGTAAAAAGATCGATGGCTTTAGATGTGATATGGTAGAAATGGTACCTGTGGAATTTTGGAGTTGGGTAATTCCAATAGTTAAACAAGAGTACCCACAAATTATATTTATAGCAGAAGCATATGATCCTAATCAATATAAAAACTATCTACTAACGGGTGGATTTGATTATCTATACGATAAAGTAGGACTGTACGATACTTTGAGAAATGTTATAAATGGTAGCCAGCCTGCTTCTGATATAACAGCTTGTTGGCAAGCACTATCAGGACTGGATGATAGGATGCTTAATTTCTTAGAGAACCATGATGAACAGCGTATTGCATCGGAGTTTTTTGCCAATGATCCATATAAAGCTATACCAGCATTAGCAATTTCTGCTTGTATAAATGTTGGACCAATGATGGTGTATTTTGGACAAGAGTTTGGAGAAAAAGGGATGGATCAAGAGGGCTATAGTGGAAGAGATGGACGAACTACTATTTTTGACTATTGGTCGGTAGATACTGTTAGACGCTGGTTTAATGAAGGACATACAAACTTAATCAATATGTCTGAACAAGAAGAGTATATTTATAAGCACTATGTTCGTATTCTAACAGCAGCAAGAGATGAACAAGCAATTACACAGGGAAAATTCTTCGATTTAATGTATGCAAATCCTTACTCTCAATATTTTAATCCTCATAGACACTATACCTTTATTCGTCAGTTTAAGGGTGAAGTAATACTAATTATTGCCAATTTTGATCATAAAGATTGTGACATTGAGATTAATATTCCTAAACATGCATTTGAGTATTTAGAGATTACACCAACAAATAGAGTTGAAGTAATAGATTTGGTTGAAAATAAAAAAGAAACCATCTCATTTACTTTTGAAAAACCTACATTTACAAGTGTCAATACACATAGCTGTAAAATTCTTAAGTTTGTACGATAGTAGAGGCATTAAACTCTATTATTAAAACTAAAGGAGGCACACGATTTATTACTTAATGAATCGTGTGCCTCCTTTTGAATACATAATTTAATAAGAACAACCAATTTAGCCATGCTATTTATGGTTCCTTCTTACATTTTATTATATTTACAAGAAAGAAGACGCTAATAAATATGTGCAATTTCACGCTTAAGCTCAACGCTCGACTTACACCTATAGACCGAGAAGATATTTATGAATATCCTCTGGGAGATATTCTTGAAGAGAATGATATCGGACGGGTGAAAGGTGGAGATTCTTTCCTCGCTGAAAATGGTGAGATAGCTTATTGTGAAATAAAGATTACTCTTAATGAGCAGTGTGAGAAGTCTATAAATCATTTACTTCAAGCTATAGATGCATTGGGAGTTCCTAAAGGTTCGGTACTCAAAGGTGTAAATATAAATGAGCCCGTAGGTCGCCTTGAGGGTTTGGCACTCTATATGAATGAAACAGAGCTTCCTGAAGAAGTTTACACTTCGTGCGATATTAATTATGCCATAGAACAGATATGCAGATTACTAAATGGTATTGGGGAGTTTCACAGTTATATGGAAAAGCAAGATGAAACAGCACTTTACTTTTACGGTAATTCATATCATGAAATGAAAGACTTAATTCGTCCCTTCATAAAGAGCTATCCACTATGCAAAAAATCAAAACTAAAACAAATAGCCTAAAAAAAGGTTTACTGAAGTATATAATCAGTAAACCTTTTTTTGCGTTATTATTTGACTAACTATTGCTTAATACGTTTATAGTATGGCAAACGCTCTAATGGTACAGCTATTTTTAAAACTTTAGGTCCACGGTGTTGCTTTCCTAAGTCGTCAATCCAAGTACCTTTAGGTAAAGTTACTTTACGTTTATATGTTCCATCTGTCATTGGTGCTACTAGATAATCTTTACCTAGCATAAACTGATCTGTTATTAAATCATATCCCTGATGAGGAAACTCATACTCCATATTTCTTAAAATTGGTTCGCCAGTTAGTGCAGATTCTTCTGCAACTTGTAAAATATAAGCACCAAACTGCTCGTGTAAATGGGCAAACTCCACACATATTTTTAAATGAGAAGGGTCTAAAATTCTCCATGGAGCGACAGAAAACTGCATCATAGGCATTAAAGCATGAAGTTGACATGAACGCACTATCAACTCTTGGTCGAAAGAATCTGTACTCACATTTAAGAAAGAACCGAACTGTCCTCCTCCAATCATATCAGGACAGGTAAATGCATGCCCCAATAAACCTGCCGTAATCATATCAGGAATAAGCAACGTAGTAGCGTTCCAAGAGTAATCTTTATCTCCTAGTCTTTGCACTAGTGGCTGTCCACCCATTTTCCAAGAAGCTCGTAATTCATTATACGGATAGTTTAAAGCCAATTCTGCCCAAGCCTTAGAATAGTCAGATGTAGTTGCATTTTTATCGAAAAAAGCATAATTATCGGTCATGTAAGCTACATCTCCAGCATCAAACTTATAACCATCTACTCCATACTCCTCAATAAGGTAATCTAACTCTTTACGCAAATGCTCTACTGCTTGTGGATTAGTCAAATCGTAAGCAGCGCTTACACCATTCCACCAAGTTATGAGCGCTGGTCTACCTGTATCTGCATCTTTAATTAGAAAGTTTTTACTAGCTAACTCGCGATATTCTGGACTATCGGGCGAAACAAATGGACATATCCAAAGCATTATCTTAAAGTCTTGATCATGCAGTTTCTTAATCATGGCTTTAGGGTTGGCAAATCTTTCAGGTTTGAACTCGAAGTTACCATAATACTTTTGCCAATTATCATCTACCATTAGAATACCTGTTGGAAATCCATTATTCAAGATTTGATTGGCATACTCTAAAATATCTGCTTCGTTCTGATTATACATTAACTCAATCCAGGTATTATACTGAGGCTTTGAGAAGAACAGCTTCTCTGGCAACTTTCCTGATGCTGGAAAGTGCTTTTTAGAAGCATCTAAGTAAGCATCTCTTAATGTGGTACCTGCAATAGTTGTGGTAACTTTTTCATAATCAGATTCGATAATTAATGTATCGTTTACAAATTGAAACTGAAAAGGCTGTTCAGACCATACATATCTTCCATAAGAAGATAACATTAAAGGTACTACCTGATTATTGAAATTCTGAGTAGCAAGATTAAACTTTGCCGTATTTGCTGCGAAAGGCATTTGATTTCCTAATGCTACAAATGCACCCCACCAGCATTCGCCAGGTTTGCTAGCTATTCTTGAAACATGCTGAGCAGAAGCTACAGATACGAAAATGATGAACAGCATAATACTGCTCATCACTCTATTAATTACTGTTTTCATTCGTTTGATAATAGTCAAATTATTAGTTAGTTTTATTTACGTTTCATTTTTAAGACCTGTGCTGTACGTGCTGGTAAATACATTTTTAGCCATCCCTTCCCATCTTTCTTATATAATGGATCACTATTAGTCCAATGTACAACAGACTCATCTATAAATCCAAATCCTCCGAACTTACTACTGTCGGTATTTAATATAAGTTGATATGAACCTATTGGTACTAAAAAGCCGTAATCAGTAAAAGACTTTGATGGATTAAAGTTGTATACAAAGATATACTCTCCACGCATATATGCCAAGATTTGATCTCTATCATTATGCCATATTTCTTGTACAGGCAGATCTGGGAAATCTTTTTGACTACTTATTAGTTGCATTAAAGCTGCATCAAAGTCTGATAAATAGTGAAAGTTCAGCTCTTTATTATCTACTAAACTCCATTGACGGCGAGCATACTTGTGCGACCAACCATTCCCTGCTCTAGGGAAGTCAATCCACTCAGGATGTCCAAACTCATTACCCATAAAATTCAAATACCCACCATTTATAGTTGATGCTGTTATTAAGCGTATTATTTTATGCATAGCAATACCACGATGAACTTTGTAGTTTTCATCTCCTTTTTTCATGTGCCAATACATATCAGAATCTATCAGCCTAAATATAATTGTTTTATCACCTACTAAAGCTTGGTCGTGGCTTTCTGCATAAGATATTGTTTTCTCATCCTTTCTACGATTTGTTACCTCCCAAAAAATCGTAGATGGTTTCCAATCTTCATCAATGTGTTCTTTAATCAACTTAATCCAGAAGTCTGGTATGTTCATTGCCATACGATAATCGAACCCATAACCTCCCTGAGAAAAAGGTAAAGCTAGTCCTGGCATACCAGATACTTCTTCAGCAATAGTTATTGCTTTCTTTTTTACTTCATGAATTAACGTATTAGCTAAAGTTAAATATACAATCGCATTATCGTCTTGATTTCCGTTATAATAGTCTTGATAGTTTGTAAAAGATTCGCCTAACCCATGACTATTGTATAACATTGATGTTACCCCATCAAAACGGAATCCATCAAAATTAAACTCTTCAAGCCAATATTTACAATTAGATAATAAGAAATGAAGCACTTCACTTTTACCATAATCAAAACAAAGAGAATCCCACTGTTTATGTTCTCTTCGTGGTTCTGGATAGAAATACTGATTAGGATCTCCAGCAAAATTTCCCAAACCTTCTACTTCATTTTTAACAGCATGAGAATGCACTAAGTCCATAATAACAGCAATGCCCATTCCATGAGCTGTATCAATAAGAAGTTTTAAATCTTCGGGGGTACCAAATCGTGAGGACACTCCAAAGAAACTAGATACATGATATCCAAAGCTACCATAATAAGGATGTTCTTGAATAGCCATTATTTGAATACAGTTGTAACCTAGTTTTTTTATGCGAGGTAATATGTTTTCTCTAAATTCAGCATATGTACCTACTATCTCACCCTCTTGTGCCATACCAATATGGCATTCGTATATTTTTAGAGGATTTGTATCTGGTTTAAAATTGTTATTCTTAAATTTATAAGTTTCAGTAGGATACCATACTTGAGCATTAAATATGTGCGTAGTAGGATCTTGTACAACTCTTGTGGTCCATGCAGGGATACGTTCTCCATACCCTCCATTCCAATAAATCTTAAGTTTATATAAATCTTCGTGCTTCAGACTCTCCTCGTCTAAGATAAGTTCCCACACTCCGTTTTCTAAAAGAGTTAGTTTATACTCTTCTTTTTCTCTCCATTCAGAGAAACTCCCAATTAAATATATTTGAGTAGCATTAGGAGCCCATTCTCTAAATACCCACCCATTTTTACGTTTATGGAGACCAAAGAAAAGGTAACCAGAAGCAAAATCATATAATGACTCTTTACCTCCATTTGTAAGCTCTTTTTCTTTCCTCTTAACAGCCTCATGCCTACCTTCAATGGCAGCTTCAAAAGGCTCTAACCAAGGATCTTTTTGAATAATGGGAAGCGTTTTCTTTTTGTAGTTTTTCATAATTTAAATCTCGTTGTCTAGAGCAGAATTGATAAATTCAGCTAAGTGTTTAAGTTGTTCTAGTGGCTCACCTACTTTATCCAGGTAGTCCGAAGATGTGAAGAAGGAGTCATCAACTCTATATGAACAAATATACTCCTTACACCTCAAATAATCAATGTATTCATAATCTTTCGAATATCCTTTAGGTGCTGTTTTTAAAAAGTCTTCACCAACAACTGGATAGTACTTTTTAAATGTAGGGTCTTCTACGATTCCAATGTATTCGTGAATTCTATGATATATATTATCTCTTATTTTATTTAATAGTTTTGTAGGTAAACCTATACTTCCACCCCCTATAAAAGAGTTATTTGGTGATAAGTGAATGTAATATCCAAACATAGGTGACTTCCTACCAAAAGGGTTTATATAGGCTCCTAAATGAGTTTTATAAGGTGTTTTATCATTAGAAAAACGTATATCTCTATGGATTCTAAAAGTACAGTATTTAGGCTTTAAATGCATTACAGAAGAATCAAATATAGCTATCCGGTTAATTGTAGCTTGGACTAACTGGTCAAAAATACTTTTAACAGTATCATATTCCTCTCTATTTTGTTCAAACCACTCCCTATTGTTGTTCTCTTGAAGTTCTATTAAGAACCTATAAATTCGCTGTATATCCATGTTGTCTTCAATCTTTAGTCCCTACTAAAATAGAGTTTTTAGCTTTAAATATATACTTTTGCAGTATGAAAATAGTACTCTCAACATTAAATGCTAAATATATTCACACATCTCTAGCCCTTAGGTGGCTATATGTGGCTAATAAAGAGCGATTTGATATTTCATTTATTGAATATGTAATTAAAGAAGACCTCGATAAAGTTGCACAAGAGTTAGTAAATACCGGGGCCAATATTATTGGGTTAAGTGTTTACATCTGGAATGTAAAACAAATGAAACAACTCATTGATAAAGTGAAGGGTCTTAATCCTAATATCATTATTTTCATTGGTGGACCAGAGGTAATGTATGAGCCCGAACATTTTATTAACGATTGGAATATAGAGTACGTTATTGGTGGAGAGGGAGAGTTCGTTACAGGAGAACTGTTTGATGCTTTACAGCGAGGAGAGCGTTTGGTTAAAATTCCTGGTGTTTCTTATAAAGGACACATCAGCCATGCAATAGTTCAAGCTGATATCGCTAAACTAGTAGAACTAGACTCACCTTACCAACTTCCTGAAGATAGAAAAGCTTTAAAACATAGAGTTGTATATTTTGAAACTTCTAGAGGCTGCCCATATCAGTGCCAATACTGTCTATCTTCATTAGAAAAAGGAGTTAGGTATTTCCCTCAAGAATATATTTTCGACAATCTAAAATACTTTATTGAAAGTGATGCTAAACTAATTAAGTTCTTAGACCGCACGTTTAACCTAAACATGAAACATACTTACGGTATATTTAACTTCTTAGCAGAGCACTACAGACCATCTCTAAGCTGTCAGTTTGAAATCTATGCAGACTTACTAAAAGACGAGATGATAGAGTTTCTTAATACGAAGCTACCAGACAACTACTTCCGATTCGAAATAGGGATACAATCTACTTACGAGCCAACGAATATGGAAGTTAAACGAAGACAAGACTTTGAACTATTGGCAGATAATATACGCAAGCTAATGAAGGGTGGAAAAATAGACCTCCATCTCGACCTAATTGCTGGGCTACCTTTCGAAACCTATCAACGCTTTACTAAGTCGTTTAACGACGTATTTGATTTAGGTGCGAAAGAGGTACAACTTGGATTTTTGAAAATGTTGCGAGGGACTAATCTACGTAAAAATGCATACAAATATGGCTATAAGTTTGATGAAGATGCTCCTTATGAAATAGAATACAATGACTCTATTAGTACTACTGATATTGAGCGTATTCATGCTGCCGAAGATATGCTAGATAAGTTTTGGAATAGTGGTAGGTTTAAGCGATCTATGGAAGAGGTGTTATTTAAGCATTATAAAGGGAGATACTTTGAGTGCTTCGATGAACTGGCACTACACTTTAAAGAGGTTAACTTTCCGCGATTTGGGTATCAGCTAGAAGATCTATTTTTACAGCTAGAGAACTTCTTAAAAGAGCGTGATATTCATCTTTTTGAACTGATGAGAGACGATTATTACGACAATTACAACCTTAGGCCACATGGTGTATGGAGAGAACACATCAGCAAAAAAGAGAAAAAAAGACTAATGAACATCGTTACACTTGATAGTGAGTTTCTTCATAAGCATAAGCTATCTAAGAAACAGATTGAAGATTACTCTATTATTGACCCTATAAATAGTAAACAAGCTATTATTACACTTTTTAATGTAAGACCTAATAAACTTGTAGCGCATCCACGCATTATTTATAATTTTTCTAAATAAGCTCATTTTTCAGCAACAAATAAAATACTTCTTTGTTATATTTATCAGGAGCAAGAGATGCCCTATATGCTACGATAAACTAGACTATAGTACTCTTGCATTAATTAATTAACAGATAAAAGTATCAGTTATACTGATGCCCATAACAAATAAGAATAAGATATGAAAAAAGTAGTTCTATTACGCCATGGTCAAAGCACTTGGAATAAAGAAAATAAATTTACAGGATGGACAGATGTAGATTTGTCAGAACAAGGAGTAGAAGAGGCTAAGAAAGCAGGTAAATACCTGAAAGAAGCTAATTTTCACTTCGGAATGGCGTACACTTCTTATCTAAAAAGAGCTATTAAGACACTTAATAATACACTAGATGTTCTAGATCAAGATTGGATACCTGTTGTTAAGAGCTGGAGACTTAATGAAAAACATTATGGACAACTTCAGGGACTAAATAAAGCCGAAACTGCTGCTAAATATGGTGATGAACAAGTACATGTTTGGAGAAGAAGTTTTGACATTGCACCAGACGCATTAGAACCTAGTGATGAAAGAAGTGCTTCACAAGATTTAAGATATGCAGATGTGCCTAAGGAGTATCTACCTGAAACTGAATCTTTAAAAGACGCTATTGAACGTATTATGCCATACTGGGAGTGTGAAATATTCCCATCTTTAAAGAAGCACGATGAGATATTAATTGCAGCTCATGGTAATAGTTTAAGAGCAATTATTAAACACCTAAAAGGTATTTCTGACGAAGCTATTTCTGATTTAAATTTACCTACAGCAGTACCTTATGTATTCGAGTTTGATGAGGATTTAAATCTTGTAAAAGACTACTTTTTAGGAGATCCTGAAGAGATAAAAAAACTAATGGAAGCTGTCGCTAATCAAGGAAAAGCCAAATAAACAAACCTTGATGAATTTTTAAGATACTAAAATAAGGAGAGCCATGGCTCTCCTTATTTTTATTCTGTATATAGTGCATCTTTCAACACTTGAAGTTGATCTTCCAGCTCTACATCTTTTTTATAAGCCAAATAAAGCTGATTATTAGTTTCAGACATTCCTGTCCATACAACTTTTAGACCATTCATATTCTGCTCTAAAAAAAGACTTGATAAAATAGCATAACCATAACCAAGTGATACTGCATGCCTAATGCCTAACATATCTGGCAAAACTACTTTTGGAGCTATTTGCGGTCGCTTATTGAAGTTTACCTTCCAAAATCGACGTATTATAGATAAATTATGATCATAGCTAATCCACGTCAAGTTTTCTAGTTGACGTTCTATCTCATCTACATTATTGGTCGTAAGCACCTCTTCAAGCAGAGTTGTATCAGTAGAACTACTAGTAACCAAACTAAACTTCTCCATCAAGAAAGGTTCGTAAATAACCTCATCAGTAGGTATATGCTTAGTAGCAATAACAACATCTAATTTATCAGCCTTTAAAAGAGCTACTAATTCATTGACCATATCAAAGGTAAAGGACAAATTAGTATCTATAGTCTTCAAGGGTTCTAAAAGTTCAGTAACTCCATACTCTAGCGGTGAACCAATACGCAAGTTCTTAACGTGCTTAAGTGCACTCTTTCTGAAGCTTCCTTCCACTTTTGTCAAACTTTCAATTGAGTTAATAACTTGTGTATAAAGAAGCTTACCTAACTCCGTTGGAATCATCTTGCGTGGTTTCCTAACAAAAAGCTGATAACCAACATAACTTTCCAAATTAGATAGCTGAATACTAACATTAGGCTGAGAGATGAACAGCTCTTCTGCTGCACGAGTCATATTGCCCGTCTGATAAATAGCTACAAAAGTTCTATACCATTCTAAATTTACCATAAAAAATATATTAGAGACAAACCATAAATAAATTCATAGTTAGCTATAAAACAATCTATTATTATAATAGTTTAGCTTAAACTATCTTTGTACAAAACAAGATAAAAAAGTTACCACATGAAGACTATTATTTATAGAGCAGATACAAGAGGCTATGCCAACCACGGATGGCTAAAATCTCACCATACATTTAGTTTTGCCAACTATTATAACCCTGATAGAGTTAACTTTGGCTTATTAAGAGTAGTAAACGACGATATTGTTGCTCCATCTATGGGATTTGGAACTCACCCTCATAAGGATATGGAAATTGTATCCATCCCATTGAAAGGAGAGCTTAGCCATAAAGATAGCATGAATAATATCCACACTATATCTACTGGCGAGGTACAAGTTATGACTGCAGGAACTGGAATAACTCATAGCGAGTATAATGGAAGTAATGTAAATGAAGTTGCATTCTTACAAATATGGGTATTCCCGCGTCAAAATGGATTAAAGCCAAGCTATTCACAAAGACTATTTAACTATTTCGAACAAAAGAATCGGCTTACAACAGTAGTTTCTCCAGATGGATACTCGGATAGCTTAATTATTCAACAGGATGCATGGTTTAATATAGGAAACTTTAATTCAAATTATGAGTTTAGCTATATGCCTCAAAAAGAAAATAATGGATTATTCGTCATGGTTATTGAAGGTGAATTTGATATTGAAGCAGTAACACTTTATAGCAAAGATGCTATTGGGTTAAGCAGCATCAGTGGTAAAATATCTATCAAAGCAAAAAAAGATAATAGTAAGCTACTGATTATTGATTTACCAATGCATTTAAAAGAATAATATAATTATAGAGAACTATATACATAAAAACGGTCTATTATTAAATAGACCGTTTTTATGTA
This sequence comes from Bacteroides sp., assembly GCA_030151885.1. Lineage (GTDB taxonomy): Bacteria > Bacteroidota > Bacteroidia > Bacteroidales > Bacteroidaceae > Bacteroides_E. Next base: position 9,944 of record JASLCG010000080.1, on the reverse strand, counting down.
TATAATGTACTATCGAATAAATTACTCGCGCTTTAACAAGGGCAATCCATAACTTAAGAATAGATCTTCCACCAGACTTATTTGTTCTAGTGAAGGAGTTTCAACATCTTTCAACTTATATTCTAACCCCATCTCTTCCCATTTATGACTTCCCATTTGATGAAATGCCAGTAAATCTACTCGTTCAATATTAGTATAGGTACTTATTTTTTTTGCCCACTTATTTAAATCATTTTCATCATCACTATAACCAGGTACTAATACATAGCGTATCCATGCTGGTTTATTGATAGATTGCAAATAGTCTAAAAACTGTAGTGTAGGAGCTAACTCTTTAGAAGTTAATTCTTGATACTTAATAGGGTCAATGTGCTTAACATCCAATAGTACTAAGTCCGTTATGTCTAACAGCTTTTTGATTTTTTCACTTAACAAATAGCCCGAAGTATCTATTGCTGTATGTATTCCTGCCTCTTTACATTTAGTAAAAAGCTCATATATAAAGTCAGCTTGTAACAAAGGCTCCCCTCCAGATACTGTAACTCCTCCTTTACGAATAAACCCTTTAACTTTTTGTATTTCGTCGAATACCTCATCAACCGACTGCTCGTATTTACGATCTTTCGGCAACCATGTATCCGAATTGTGGCAATACAGACATCTCAAAGGACATCCTTGCAGAAACAGGACAAATCGCACTCCTGGACCATCTTTTGTACCAAAAGATTCAAATGAATGAATATTTCCCTTCATAAACTACCTACCTTAATAAAACAAATACCTATTTATGTTTAAAAAGGCTTGCAATCTTATACAAGAGTCTTCTCCCTCTTTATATAGATTACAAGCCTATTTTTATATCAATTAGAATTTAGTTGTAATTGTTCTATTAATTACGTCTAATTGTTGTTCTCTAGTTAACTTCACAAAGTTCACAGCATATCCAGAAACACGAATAGTTAACTGTGGATATTTTTCAGGGTGCTCCATTGCATCTTCCAATAGACTACGATCAAACACATTAACATTTAAATGTTGACCTGTTTGGTGGAAATAACCATCCATTAAGCTTACTAGATTATCTTTCTTTTCGTCTTCGTTTTGTCCTAGCGTAGCAGGAGTAATAGCAAACGTATAAGAAATACCATCGTTAGCATGTTCAAATGGTAACTTTGCTACTGAAGCAAGAGAAGCTACAGCTCCTTTTGTATCACGTCCGTGCATTGGGTTTGCACCAGGACCAAATGGTTCTCCAGCACGACGTCCATCAGGAGTGTTACCAGTTTTCTTACCATAAACAACGTTCGAAGTAATAGTAAGAATTGATTGTGTTGGAATAGCATCTCTATACATCTTATGAGAACGAATCTTATTCATGAACTTCTCAACAATTTCTACAGCTATTTTGTCTGTATTATCATCATTGTTACCGTATGGTACATATTCTTTCTCTACAACATAATCAACAGCATCGCCATTTTCGTCACGTATTACACGTACTTTACCATATTTCATTGCAGCAAAAGAGTCTGCAACAATTGATATACCAGCTATACCAAATGCTTGTGTACGACGAACATCAAAATCATGAAGAGCCATTTCTAACGCTTCGTAAGAATATTTATCGTGCATGTAGTGAATAACATTCAATGCTTTAACATATGTTTCAGCAATCCAGTCAAGCATTTTGTCAAACTTATTCCATACTTCATCGAATTCTAGATATTCAGAAGTTACTTTTTCAAAAGTTTCAGGAGTTACTTGTACTTTAGTACGCTCATCTTTACCACCGTTAATTGTATAAAGAAGTGCTTTAGGAAGATTGGCACGAGCACCAAAGAATTGCATTTGTTTACCAATTTCCATTGGAGATACACAACAAGCAATACCATAGTCATTACCTAATTGTGGACGCATTAAGTCGTCATTCTCATATTGTAGAGAAGAAGTATCAATAGATACTTTCGCACAATATCTTTTCCAGTTTTCAGGAAGATCTTCACTCCACAGAACAGTTAAGTTTGGCTCTGGAGATGCTCCTAAGTTATAAAGAGTGTGTAGTAAACGGAAACTGTTTTTAGTAACTAGTGATTTTCCATCTTTACCAATACCACCAACAGATTCTGTAACCCAAACTGGATCACCAGAAAATAGCTCATCATACTCTGGAGTACGTAAGAAACGAACAATTCTTAACTTCATTACGAAGTGGTCCATCATTTCTTGAGCTTCCTCTTCTGTTATAATACCAGCTTTCAAGTCTCTTTCAATGTAGATATCTAGGAATGTAGATACACGTCCTAGACTCATTGCTGCACCATTTTGATCTTTAATAGCACCTAGGTAAGCAAAATAAGTCCACTGAATAGCTTCTTGAGCTGTTTTTGCTGGATTAGAAATATCAAAGCCATATGCAGCAGCCATTTTCTTAAGGGCTTTTAGTGCATTAATTTGGTCTGATAACTCTTCACGGTTACGAATATCATCTTGATCTAACTCTGTTGGATCCCAGTTGTTAAAGTGAGCTTTACGTTGTTCAATAAGCTTATCAACACCATAAAGTGCTACACGACGGTAATCACCAATAATACGGCCACGACCATAAGCATCTGGAAGACCTGTAATAATGGCATTACTTCTAGCTTTACGAATACTAGCAGTATAAGCAGCAAAAACACCATCATTATGAGTTTTTCTATGTTTTGTATAGAACTCCTCAGTAACAGGGTCAAGCTCATAACCATATTCTGCTAAACTTTGCTTAACCATTCTTAAACCACCATTTGGGAAAATGGCTCTTTTAAGAGGAGCATCAGTTTGTAAACCTACAATTTTTTCAAGACCTTCAATGATATATCCAGCACCGTAAGCATCTACTTGAGATGGAATACGAGTTTCTGCATCATAAACACCTTTTTCTTTTTCTACCTTAAACATTTCGCTAAGCTTATCCCACAACTTATTAGTTGCTTCTGTTGGCCCAGCTAGAAACGATTCATCGCCAGTGTACTCTGTGTAGTTTTGGTGGATAAAATCATTTACATTGATTTCGTCCAACCATTTTCCTGACTTAAAACCTGCATATGCTTCCATATGTATAAATAAATTATTTAAATTAATTGAAGAACTGCAAAATGTTTTTTTTCAAACAGCCCTATTGATTATATATCTCAAAACTAAATAGTTACTATTTACAACTTTTTGACTTTAGTTGTAACACCTCTACCTACAGGTGATAAATAAGTAACTTTTTTACCTGAAAAGTAAACTTCCAAAAGTACACCTTTCCAAGCATATTTTATTGAAACACAAAAATAGCAATTAATTTAATAACAAGGAAGTTTTTCCTACTCATATAGCTATACATTAACGATATATAACTAATAATCAGCTAGATAATTATAGAAATATTTCCTTAAAGCATTGATTATGAAGATGTTTTAACACCTAAAGTTTTATAAAATACACATTTATAGAAAGGGGTATAACTAGAACAATTTGTACCATTATATAACACTATAAAATTGACATATATCAATTTATAATATTGTAATCTCCAGATAACAAACTAATAGTTGCGTATGCAATATATTTAAATACAAACCCAACAAAACTACAACTACTTTATTATCAACACACAAGAAGTAATACTCAAACTAAATAGTCCCTACAAACCACTCTTTAAACAATAACTATTCACATAGTTATAGACAAGTAATATCCCTAAATAAAGGGATATGTATCAAAACAGTGTGTCAATTCAAGAGAAGTATTTAGTATAACTAATAAATAGAATTATATTTGTAGGTATTAAGCACATATTATTTATTAGAATCATACAAAACGCCAAACGAAATGGACATATCTAAGCAGATTAGGCTATTAACAGCTGGAATATGCTGTGTAGCAGGTATTTTATTTACAAGTTGCCAAACGAATAAGACCGAGAAGAAAGTTATTAAAAGCTCTTTTACAGAATTAACAGATCCCGAACGAAACCCTGAAGAAGAATGGAGTTCACAATCTGAAGGCCTTAATTGCTCATTTGTTTCTACAGATGCCAAGTTTCCTAAGTCACAAGAACCCAATATTCAAACCCCTTTAAAAAGTCAAAAACTTGTGGGCTGGAAAGGCGAAAAAGTTTTCGCAGAAATCTTAGTTTGGTCAAAGAATCAATTAGGAAACATTGAATGTACTATTAGTAACTTCCAATCTGCTGGGCATAAATTAGATGCTAATGTAGCACAAATCAGTTTTGTTAGATATGTAATGACAGATGAGTTTGCAGGAGGATGTGGTTATAGAAACCCTGAAGATTACCATGCAATGCTCTCTCAAGATATGTTAGATCCAATTACTACTATGGATCTTGAGGCACAAACAGTACGCCCTATTTGGGTTACAATAGAAATTCCTAGAGAAACACCAACGGGCTCATACAGAGCAGAGCTCAAAATAAGTGCTACTAATGAAGATGTTCAAAAGCTAACACTTGATTTAGATGTACAACATGCCACACTACCAACCCCTAAAAACTGGGGATACCACCTTGACTTGTGGCAGCATCCATCGGCAGTAGCAAGAACCGAAGGACTTGAGATGTGGAGCGATGCTCATTTCGAAGCTTTAAAAGCTCCTATGAAAATGTTGGCAAATGCTGGGCAAAAAGTAATAACTACTACTTTAAACAAAGATCCTTGGAATAATCAGTGCTACGACCCCTATGCAGATATGATTTTATGGACTAAACACAAAGATGGTAAATGGAGTTACGACTATAGCGTCTTTGACAGATGGGTTAACTTTATGTTAAACTTAGGTATCGACAAAATGATTAACTGTTACTCTGTTGTGCCATGGAATAATGAATTACACTATTTTGATGAGGATTCTAACAGTTTAATAAATATAAAAGCTGATCCTGGAACTGAAGTATTCAATGATATTTGGCACCATTTCTTTAAAGACTTCAAAGCTCACTTAATAGAAAAAGGTTGGTTAGAAATCACTAACATTGCAATGGACGAACGCTCTCCTAAAGAGATGGAAGAGACTATCAAAATGCTACAAAAAGAGGCTCCTGAATTAGGAATCTCATATGCAGACAATCAAAAAAGCTACAAGAAATACCCTTTTGTTAAAGATATTAGTATTGAAGTAGGTGCATACATTGACCCAGCCGACCTTCAAGATCGTAAAGAACGTGGATTAATAACAACATACTACATATGCTGTTCTGATGCATTTCCAAATACATTTACTTTCTCTGGACCAGCAGAAGCCGTTTATAGTGCATGGTATGCTCTTGCTATGGATTTTGATGGACTATTACGATGGGCATACAATTCATGGGTAGAAAACCCTCTTATCGATTCACGATTTAGAACTTGGCCTGCAGGAGATACTTATATAATATACCCAGAAGCAAAAAGCTCTATCAGATTTGAAAGGTTAATCGAAGGAATTCAAGATATCGAAAAGATTAAGATTCTACGCACTGAACTTGCTAAACGAAGTGATGCAAAAGCTCAAGAGGCACTAACTAAATTAAATAAAGTTGTTGCTCAGTTTGCAACTACAAAACCAGAAACAAACTATATGGTTATGCTAGAAGAAGCTAAACAGACCGTAAATGACATAACAAATACTATTTACAAAAAGTAAATATATTATTAAAAATGAAAAGCTCTTACAAAACTTATTTTGTAAGAGCTTTTTAAATAATCATACTGTGATTAAAGAAGGTCTACACTCCCGTGCAAACCCTCTTTCCATAAAATACCATTAAGAGCAATCTCTCAGAAAGATTTTATATAAACTCTTAATAGAAACAAATAAACTACTTTATAAAATTGACTTGTATATTGATATTTACTCATTTTCAAATAAATCGTTCCATGTAGTAGCTTCTTTAACAGCTTCTTTCATATGTTCAACCCAAATAGAACGAATTTCAGGATGATCAGCTAGTCCCTTTACATTAAATTTATCTTTATCGGTCGTTGTTCCATCTGGATTAATATTAAAGCCTAACTTCTTAATTTTAAGAATCCAAGTAAACTCTGGGTCTTCATCATCTTCATAAGCATTAACATCTTCGGCTTTCTGTCCATCCTCTAGTCCACCTAGCATATCATTTTGAGCATGATCTCCAGCAATAGACATTAAAGGAGTTAAGGTTACGGTAATATCTTTAGATTCTTTACCCACTTCCTTAGCATAAGCTAAAAGAGACTCTCTAACATGACCAAACATTTTATCTCCCCAATCTACAGTTCCAACAATCATATTTTGGGCACCACTTAGTTCTTGCATTTTTTGCTCCAATAGTGTATACTGCTTGTTCGCTACTTCAAATTCCTTATCAGGATTACCATGCCCCATAAACACTACAACCTCTCCTTTATCTAAACGTGGTTTATAGTATTTATAAAGTACATTAGCTACTGCATCAATATCCTCTTCCGATTTTAACAAACAATCTCCTCTTGCTACCAATACATCAGGATTCTCACCCATAAAGTCTTTATACACAGTTTGCTTCATCAAACCAATATACTCTTCACCAGGAATTATATGCAGTGACTGTACATACACCTTATCATATCCAGCATCACTTATTGCTTTCAACCATATTTTAGGCTGAACAAACTCTTTTCCAATCTTTGCATATACCCTATTTACAATAGTTTTAGAGGTAAATGAAAGATAAATATCTGTATTAGGATAAGCCTTTTTATAATCGGCAATAATTGCTTCATACGTTTTTTGAGGCTGTTCGTAAGTACTTCCAAAGGAACAAAGCAATAGAGCTGTATCACTTTTTTTATCAATTTTAGCCACTTCGTGTGGTTTCTTCCCAATTGGACCATCATCATCGTTACTAGAACAAGATGTAAAAGTTATAGAGCCAAGCATTAGGCTAATGGCCAATAAATTTGTCAGAAATCTTTTCATATCAATTATTATTTAAATTAACTGCTAACTTTTTTTTCCTTGAAACTTTAAAATTAAAGAGGCATAGTAATTCCTTCCAGGAGATGTTGTAGCTCTATTATGCCCAAATGGTTCTCTATCTACAAAATCAAAAATATTATCTATACCAATATGTAAATCCAACTTAACACCTTTAGTATTTACTAAACCATGCGTTGTATTCAATCTCCAAACTTGATACGCTTTAGCCTCGCCATGTGATGTATAATACCTCTTAGACTGCAAACGCCCTGTCAGGCTCATGCCCAACCTGTATCCAGACCACTCTTCAAACCACGATAGTTTTATATTTCCACTATGCCTAGATGTCGCATTCATATTTACCCATTTCATATAATCGTCTGCCTTTTCATCGTCTGTACGCTGAGCTTTAGCATGTAGTAAGCTGTAACCTAAACCTAGTTTCAAGTTAAAAGGCAACGTAAAATCTCCCGATAAATCTACACCATATGTCCTAGCTTTAGCCAAATTCACATATACCATTGTCTCCTCTACAAGCAACTGCTTATCTTCGTAAGATGTCTCTGTACTTTGTAACGAAATCATATTTCGCAAAGCATTGTGGTACAACGTAACACTTAGCTTAGCCCATTTTTTCTGATAATCAGCACTTAAAGAGTAGTAATTAGACTGTTGGGCTTTTAAATTGGTATTTCCATAGTAGGCTTTATACTTACTCATTATCGTAGCATAGTAGTGATAGTATAACTCTTTCATTGTTGGTGCTTTAAACCCTTGAGAGTAGTTAGCCCTCAACGTCAAATCATCAGTTATTTTATACATCAAAGAGAGTTTTGGTGTAAATGTATTTCTAAAATCTCTATGTTTACCATAACGAATACCCGCCGTAATATTAAACCTATCTGTTATAAAGAACTCATTTTGAACATATGCCGATAGGTTGTATGCCACAGCCCTATTATTACTTAATCTAAAAGGAGCTATCAGTTTTTCCCAAATATGCTCCATACCAATACTTAAGGTATTATGTTCATTAATTTTAAACACACCTTTTAAAGCATTAATAAATCTTCTTTCGGAAGACTGTAAAATCCTATCTCCCTCCATAAAGACAATAGGGTTCCCCTCCTTATCATAATAGTCTGTGTACTCTCTAGAATTATAGTCGTAATAATAATCAAACCGATCAAAAGAACTATCATAAACTAAATAGTGATTTAAACCCAACTTATACTTTGCCCCAAGACCATATGTCTGATTTTGGTAGTATAAATCATTCAATCTCCAATTTGGCTCTCCCATAGGTCTCTTAGTCCACTTCCTATAAAAAGATGCATCTGCATACAAGTTCAAAGATTTAGTTAAGTCGTAATTCAAGCGTTCGGACAATGTAAAATTGGAGCTTCTATTAACTGTTTTTGTTACACTATTGGTAACAAGATTTTTACCATGCCATTCTTCGGTCGTATTTCTCCAACCATGTGTATGCTTAACAGACAATCCTGTAACCGATGTTACTCTTCCATTACTAAGCGATAAATTTTCATTTCTACTTAAATCTTCATGTTCGCCCACCCTTGTTGTAGAGTTGTAAACTATGCTTTTAGCATGTTTTTTAGTAATAAAATTAATTACACCACCAATTGCATCCGAACCATACAATGTAGATACTGCCCCTTTTACAATTTCAATGCGCTCTATCTCACTCAAATTTATACGATTCAAATCATTTTGACCACCTACTCCTGCGCTCATTCTTCTACCATCTAGCAATACAAGTATGTAGTCGTTTTTCATTCCATTAAGCTGCATATTACTCCCCATATCGCTTGCAGTGAAGTTAAAAGATGCTGATAAGCCCCCCAGAATATCTTCCATATCCCTTCCTGCATAATCTTGCAATGCTTTACCAGTAATCACCTCAGTCTGTACAGGAGCATCTTTAATGTAATGTTCTGTACCTGTTCCTGTTACTACAACTTCTGATAAATAGTTAGGATTCTCTTTTAATGATATATTTATAGTTAAATTTTGATTAGACAGCTCAATCTCCTTAACATAAGGATAGTAACCCATTAAAGAAGCCTTTAAAGTGTACTTTCCAGGCGTAATATTATGAAGCATATAAACCCCAGAGTCGTTTGATAATACACCCTTAGCGGTGTTTTCAAGATATACATTAACACCACTTAAAGGAAGTCCTGATTCTGACTCTATTATATTCCCTTTAATAGCTTTAACCTGCGCCATAGCAGTATGCATCAATAATAATATGCATACAGACAAAACCATACGAAGCTTTATCATCTCTATTTTTATATTATTCTATTGTACAATATAAAAACACTGAGTCCCAAAAACGGCAAAAATGAATACTTAACTTTACGTTAGTAAAAACCACTTCTAATCCTGGAAGCTTAATGTTTCTAAAATAACATTGGCAGGTCTTCTGGCTCTCCTCTTGTTAGAAAACTTCCCATATCAATATGATTGATATAGTGTTGTAGGCATCTAACAACCTTTAGTTGAGGATTTACAGCTGCAGGTACAGCCCTAGAATCACACTAGGTTCCCTTGCATTCTGACAAGAATATATCAGAATTACCAATTTCTATGAGCCTAATTTAGGGAAATTATTATTTATTTTAAAACATTTATTATATTAAATTTGATAAATAAAGAAAAAATTCAGAAATAGACTAATTTGACATCTTCATATATCAGAAGTACTATTATTGAGCACTAAAAATTAAAAGTATCATTTAGTTTTTAGATCTCTTAATACATTAAATACTAAAACCTGATTCGAATAGAAAAGGGAGAAAGAAAGGAAAGACCTAGAATCTTTATTTAGGAAGATTGTTTTAGAACAGAAGCCATAAACAACAAAGAGGTCAACTACTAGTTGACCTCTTTGTTATGTGATTCCGAAGCGATTCGAACGCTTGACCCACGCCTTAGAAGGGCGTTGCTCTATCCAGCTGAGC
>JASLCG010000039.1 GCA_030151885.1 Bacteroides sp. | reverse complement strand
ACAAAAGTAGAGAAAAGATATGGTCGTTAATAGAAAATTATGGATATTTGTAATAAATCAGAGTTTTAAACAATGAATAATATTGGAGTTTTTTGCTCGGCATCTAATAATATAGATACCATTTATATTGACAATGTCACTACCCTAGGCTCTTGGTTAGGAAAGAACAAGAAAACACTCATCTATGGTGGGGTTAATAAAGGGTTAATGGAAATTATTGCCAAATCTACAAATCTTTCTGGAGGGAAAGTCATAGGACTTGTACCCGAAATAATGATTAAAGATGCTAGTAAATATGCTCATGAAATAATTCAAACAAAAAACCTCAGCGAAAGAAAAGACCGATTTCTAGAGCTGTCAGACATATTAGTAGTGCTACCTGGTGGTGTTGGTACTCTCGATGAAGTTTTCCACACATTGGCTTGTGCTACATTAAACGACAATAATAAAAAGGTTGTTTTCTATAATATCAATGGTTTTTACTCTAATCTATTAACCTGCTTGGCAGAGTTTAAAAAATATGGTTTTATTAATAAACCCTTATCAGACTTGTATATTATAGCAAACACAGAAAGTGAACTTAAAGCACTTTTAAAATAATACGTACGATATAATGATCGAAGCTATTCAAGAACTATTAAAAAAAGAGGCTGAAGCTGTCCTTAATATTCCTGTTAACGACCAATACGAAAAAGCCGTAGACCTTATTTGTGAACAAGTTTACAAAAAAAGAGGTAAATTAGTTACTTCAGGGATGGGAAAAGCAGGACAAATTGCCATGAATATTGCAACAACATTTTGTTCAACAGGCATTCCAGCAGCCTTCTTGCATCCTAGTGAAGCACAACATGGAGACCTAGGCATTTTACAAGAAAATGATCTACTACTCTTCATTTCAAACTCCGGCAAAACTCGTGAAATTGTAGAGCTTACTAGATTGGCCCACAATTTAAATCCTAACTTAAAGTTTATTGTAATTACAGGAGCTCCTAATAGCCCACTAGCAAAAGAAGCTGATATTACGTTATGCACAGGAAATCCTAAAGAGGTGTGTACATTAGGTATGACCCCTACAACTTCTACTACTGCAATGACAGTCATTGGAGATATATTAGTGGTAGAGACTATGAAGAAAACAGGGTTTACTGCTCAAGACTATTCTAAAAGACACCATGGTGGCTATTTAGGAGAGAAGTCTAGAAGTCTTTGTACTGAATGAAAAATATTTACAATACTATAAATCAAAGAGCTAAGTACTTTTTACTTAGCTCTTTTTTTATAATAACTACTACCATCTAAAATAATAAAGCTCAGTCATGCAAATTACAAATAAAATATATGCCAATAAAAACAGATGACTACAAGAGCCTCTTATAGTTACAGAATACTTTAAATAGCTTTAATTTTAAATAGAAATCTCTTAAAAATAGCTATTCTTTAGTGAAAAAATCAGACTAATAAGCATTTAGTAAAATCAATCTTCTATCTTTGTGACAACTTATCAGTAAAAGTTTCTATGCATATAAAAGATTTATCTTATATAATTGTCCTTTTCACCTTATTATCATCGTCTTGTTCGAAGTCAGTACCTAAAGTATCTTTAGGCTGTGAGGAAAATAGTGTCGGTAATAATATTATCAAATGGGAAATTATTCCTAGAATGGAAGGTACAGTTAAAATTTATGCATCTAACTCTCCCTACGAATTTAAAAAAGAAGACCCTGTTGGACTTGCTGATATTAACGATCAGCGCATTGTGATTGTTAATAATGATCCAACAAACCGCAAGTTTTACAAAATAGTCTTTGGGAAAGATATGGAAGCTGTTATAACTAGCAGAAATATCAATATCAACAATGTCAAAAACTTTAGAGATTTAGGGGGATACAGAATATTTTCTACTGATCAAGGTGGTAAGTGGGGACAGATATTTAGGTCAGGAAGCCTGGATAATATAGATAGTTGTGGACTATCTAGACTAAAAAACTTAGGAGTTAAAACAATAGTAAGTTTAGACCCTAAATCAGCAAATCCTGAATTATTAAAATCTAACTTTAACTACATCTCTATACCTTTATACTCAAAAAACTTTGAGAAGTACTTCCAACAAGTTTACACAGGAAAACTAAATAGAGAACAAGTTAATTCAAAACTACAAAATGTATATAAACATTTAGTAGCAGATTTTTTGCCTGAATACAAACAAGTTTTCAATTTACTACTTGATAAGAAAAATTACCCTATCGTTTTTGCGTGTGCTGCAGGGAAAGAACAAACAGGAATTGTTTCTTTTTTAATATTAACATCATTAGGTGTTGATGTACAAACTGCCAGATTAGACTACCTTAGAACCAATCAGTTTATTGATATTTCAGAAGCGTCTAAATATGCAACAAGGCTCCCAATTAGCGCACAAGAGGCATTAACTGCACTAATGCTTGCACAAGAAGATTATATTGATGCAGCAATAAATGAAATGAAACAAAGTTACGGGTCTATTGAGGGTTATCTTACGGAAGGGATAGGACTTTCGAAGAATGATTTAAGTAAACTACGATTAATGCTATTGGAGAAATAGTAAATCAATAAAGTCGCATACAGATCTGTAATTATTCTCTTACACTAAAAGAATAAACAATTTAATGAAAAATTTTGAAGAGCTTGGCGTTTCTCCAGAGATACAGAAAGCAATTTATGAAATGGGCTATGAAAATCCAATGCCCGTACAAGAAGAGGTTATACCGTATCTACTAGGAGAAAATAATGATGTCGTAGCACTAGCTCAAACTGGAACTGGGAAAACAGCTGCTTTTGGATTGCCAATTATACAGCAAGTTGACGTTAATAATCGTGTCCCACAATCGTTAGTACTTTGTCCTACCCGTGAACTATGTCTTCAAATTGCTGGAGACCTTAATGATTACTCTAAATACATAGACGGACTTAAAGTAGTGCCTGTATATGGAGGTTCATCAATTAATAGCCAAATTAAAAGCCTAAAAAGAGGAGCACATATTATTGTAGCTACACCAGGACGTCTAATTGACCTAATGGAACGTAGAACAGTATCTTTAACTACTATTAAAAATGTAGTTATGGATGAAGCTGATGAGATGCTAAACATGGGCTTTACAGATAGTATTAATACTATTCTAGCAGACATACCTAAAGAGAGAAACACACTGTTATTCTCGGCTACAATGAGCCCTGAAATAGCTCGTATCTCTAAAAAGTATCTTAACAATGCTAAAGAAATTACTATAGGTAGAAAAAACGAAGGGTCTAATAATGTTAAGCATATTGTATATAAAGTACATGCTAAAGATAAGTATGCTGCACTAAAACGTATCGTAGACTTCAATCCTCAAATATATGGTATTGTATTCTGTCGCACTAGAAAAGAGACTCAAGAAATAGCTGACCTATTGGTTAGAGATGGATACAATGCAGATTCATTACATGGAGAGCTTTCGCAACAACAACGTGATGTTGTTATGCAAAAATTCAGAATCAAAAGCATACAGTTACTTATAGCAACAGATGTAGCAGCCAGAGGACTTGACGTAGATGATTTAACACACGTAATTAACTACGGTCTGCCAGACGATACAGAAAGCTATACACATAGAAGTGGTAGAACTGGAAGAGCTGGAAAAACAGGTGTATCTATTGCTATCATAAACCTTAGAGAACAAGGTAAAATGAGAGAGATTGAACGAAAAATCAGTAAAAAAATGGAACTGATGGATCTTCCAACTTCTCATGATATTTGTGAACAACAGCTGATTAAGGTTATTGACGAAATAGAAAAAGTTAAAGTTAACGAAGAGGAAATAGAAGACTTCTTACCAGAAATATACAGAAAGTTAGATTGGATTAGTAAAGAAGATCTTATAAAACGAGTTGTTTCATTAGAGTTCAATAGCTTTTTAGACTATTACAGAGGAAAAGAAGATATTGAAACTGCTAAAGATTCTAGATCAGATAGAAGAAGAGACGGCAGAGATAGCCGAGATGGTAGAGATAGAGGTAAAAGTGGTAAAGTTGTAGCAGAACCTGGATACAAAAGATTGTTTTTAAACCTAGGTAAAAGTGATGAACTATTCCCTGTTGAATTAATTAATCTACTTAATAACAATATCAAAAAACGTATTGAAATTGGTAGAATTGATTTATTGAAAAACTACTCCTTCTTTGAAGTGAAAGAAGAAGATGCAGGACTAGTAGTAAGCCAGCTTAATAAAGCTAACTTCAAAGGTAGACCTGTAAACGTAGAAATAGCTGGTGACAGAGAAAATATCTCAAGACGTAACCAACGAAGTGACAGATCTAAAAGACAAGGTCGTGGAGAAGATAGAGGTGGTTATAGAAAAAGAGACGACCACAAAGAAGACGGATGGGCAAGAAGAAATCGTAGACGATAAATAATCGTTATACATTACAATATTTTTAATAATGGGTAAGTGATTTAAATCATTTACCCATTATTTTTATGCAATAAAAGAGAGCATCTCCTATGTTGCCGATAAGACAGCTCTTCATTGCCGACATACCTCTATCTTATTGCCGACTAACCTCAGGTATGTCGGCAACATATACAACGCATCACCCATACATAATAAACACCTGATAATCATATAGATATAAATAAACACGGTGCATAATCATAAGCCTTTAAATAAATATTTATACAGTACTAGAACACTAAGATAAAAGAGAGACTAAAGATGCTAATTCACACAAAATACCCTATTTTTGCATAAAATACACAACTTATGAACAAAGAGACTATTAAAGGATTTGCATATGGAATTCTATCCTCCTCTACATTTGGATTAATTCCTTTATTTACACTGCCTGTAATAGCTGCAGGACTAGAATTTCCTTCAATTATTTTATATCGGTTTATTTTTGCTTGTCTCATATTAGCAATGATTCTTGTAGGAACAAGAACATCTTTCAGAATAAAGAGCTCAGATATTCCGAAGTTAATACTATTAGCTATCATGTATGACATATCTTCCTTATTTCTATTTTGGGGGTATCACATGATATCTAGTGGAGTAGCTACCTCGATACATTTTATGTATCCCGTATTTACCACACTTATCATGATGACCCTATTTAAAGAGAAAGCATCATTGTGGAGAATCATTGCTATTATAGTAGCTGTAGTCGGTGTTACACTATTATCAGTCAACTTTTCTGGCGAAAGTCAACTATCCATTCCAGGAATCATCATAGTTTTAATATCAGCGTTAGGTTATGGTTCATACCTAGTTGCAGTAAATCAACTAAAGCTACAAATGAGTGGTATTAAGCTAACCTTCTACATTTTTCTGATAGGTGGATTAATCGTCTTTATTGGAATTTCTTTATTCTCGACAATACAACCCATACCTAATGTAAAAACAGGATTATCACTATTGCTTTTAGCTTTTATTCCGACTATATTATCTAACCTTGCTCTGATACAGGCTATAAAGCGAATAGGATCTACCATCACTTCCGTTCTAGGAGCAATGGAGCCTTTAACTGCACTCATAGTTGGAATTGCCCTCTTTAATGAATCTATCACACAAGAAATTGGCTATGGCGTTTTTCTAATAATAAGTGCAGTACTTATTATTATTATTCTTAAACGATAAGGCAATACACAATCATAAAAACAGCCCATCTTATTCTAATTAAGATGGGCTGTTTTTATAATTGCTTTAGATGAGGTGTATTACTTATTAACAATCAATACTAAATTAGTAGTAGCTAATCTAGCTTGTAACCACTTCTGTATTTGATCTTTTTCTTTATCTGATATAGTACCACTATAACCTATAATAGCCCAAACAATTGGATCACCTTTATCAGTACCTATTTTTATTTCATTCGATTTTGCAATAGAAATAGACTTAACGGATGGGTATAATACTGAAATCTCTTTAGAAAGACCAGTCAAGTCATCAAATACTTTATAAGTATCTAAAGAAGTTATTAAACTATCTATAGACTGTTGCTGCATGGAAATTTTAGCTTGACTCTCTTTATAAAAGTCTTCTAGTACAAGTGCCTTAATTGATTTAACATCAGGGGCAACATCATTCATTCCTTGAATAACATTTAACTTAACACCTTCCAAATTATATTTAGCCATTTTAGCCCTCGCTAAATCTATTGATTCATCTGGAACTTTAGAGCCAACCAAAATTACTTTTATCTCTTTATCACTGTCCGAATTGTGATACGTTATTGTACGATCTATGATTTGTGTGTTTGGAAAGTTTAGTTCTTCTGATATAAATCTAGAAACTGCCCCTTTATAAACAGTCTCTTTTATAATTCCTACTGTCAGATATAAAGCTGGTACCATTGTTAATATTACAATCAAAACAATATACTTACGAACCCTTAGCTCCTTCGCTTTATCAACGAACTCTTTCATTCTAAACTTCATCAACCTTACCCCCAGGAATGTTGCAACTGCAATAAATACAGTATTAATAAAATATAAGTAGAATGCTCCTAAGAAAAAACCTAAATTACCTGTAGCCAAACCATAGCCAGCTGTACAAAGTGGAGGCATTAAAGCTGTAGCTATCGCAACTCCTGGTATCACATTCCCCTTCTCTTTAGTCGAAGATGCTACAACTCCTGCAAGACCTCCAAAAAGTGCAATGAACACATCGTAAATATTAGGAGAAGTTCTTGCCAGCAATTCAGACTGAGCTTCCGATAGAGGTGAAATTAAGAAGAATATTGTAGAGGTTACAACACTAAACAGAGTAGCAATCAAGTAGCTTTTCACAGATCGCTTCATTAAATCAAAGTCATTAATACCAACAGCTAATCCTAGTCCCATTATAGGACCCATTAGAGGAGATATAAGCATGGCACCAATAATAACCGCTGTAGAGTTTACATTAAGACCTAGAGAAGCCATAAATGTAGCAAATATAAGAATCCAAAGGTTTGCTCCTTTAAACAACACACCCTTACGAATAGACTCGACCGTTATCTGCTCATTATCTTTATCTTTATGTAAGTCTAAATATTCTTTTAGAAATGTGCGAATCATAAACACATTTCTTTTTTCATTTTCCATATGCTTAAATTATTTAAAATATTTATTGATTAATGGGATTTTATTTAGAGGCAAATCTTTTTTAATTACAACCCCTACATATAATATCAATAACATTGTTCTAAATGTCATTCTTAAATAGAAGTTATCAAAATTTACTAAAGAGTTAGCCCCATACAATATTAAAGCTAAAACTACATACAACCCAATTCTCTTCAAGTCATAATCTATAGGATTTTTTATTTGACCTATAACATAAGACAATATCATGATTAATAGATAGCCTATAAAACCTGCCCATGCACATGCCATATATCCATATATTGGTATGTAGTATAGATTTAGTCCAATAATAATTGCACAACCTATAATAGAGAAGATAGCCCCCCATATTGTTTTTCCTATCAATTTATACCAGTATGCTAAGTTAAAATATATACCAATAAAAATTTCAGTCATCATAACTATCGGAACAACTCTTAACCCATCCCAATAGTCAGGTTTAATGATGTACTTAATAAAGTCAAGGTAAAATACTACAGCCAAGAAGCCCAATATAGTGAAGATTATAAAATACTTCATAACCTCAGCATAAATTATTTTACTTTTTCCACCTTCTTTATTTTTACTAAAAACAAAAGGTTCATATGCATACCTAAATGCTTGTGTACACATAGCCATAATCATAGCTATTTTTGTAGCAGCACCATAAATACCAAGCTCTACCACTCCTTTTTTTGTGTCTGGATAAACTATTGGGAATATTATTTTATCAAAAGATTGACTTAATATCCCAGCTATACCTAGTATTAGAACAGGAAAAGAGTAAGAAAATACCTCTTTAAATATTCTCCAATCAAACACATAGTTTAAAGATTTAAGCTCTGGTACGAAGAATAACATTTGTAAACTTGTAGCTATTAAGTTTGCAAGAAATACATACCCTTCTAAGTCTGAAAAGCTATACCAGGACATCATTTCAGGAAAATGAATTTGAAGCTTTGGAGCCCAAACTAAGAGGAATATATTCATTAAAATATTTGTAAACACAAAAAACAGACGCACCCCAGCAAACTTAATAGCCTTACCTTGAAACCTTAAATAAGCAAATAAAATACTCATAAACGCATCTATAGCAACAACTATAAACATCATTTCTAAGTGCTCTGGATGATTAGCATATCCCAACCAGTTAGCTATTGCGTGGCTATTTAAGAAAGTAAGGCTTACAAACAAACCAGAGGCTACTCCTAGTGCTATCAGTATTGTTGAAAAAACCTTATTAGCTTCTTCTCTCTTCTTGTTGGCAAAGTAGAAAAAACCAGTTTCCATTCCAAACGTCAATACAACAAGTAGTAATGCTATTATAGCATACATATTAGTTACCATTCCATAGCTACCTGTCTTAGCCGGCATTACAGCTACGTAAAGTGGAACTAGTAAATAGTTTAAGAAACGCCCTATTATACTACTGGCGCCATAAATCATTATATCACTAACAAGCCCTTTATATCCTTTTTGTGATCCTTCGTGTTGACTTTTCTCCTTCATTTTTTAGTCTTCAAAATCATTAAAAAGTGCATTATGAGACAAGTTGTCATTCAACCTCCTACCTAAATGCTTATAAGCTAATACTGTTACCTCTCGCCCTCTTGGTGTTCTTTTTATAAATCCCTCTTTAATTAAAAATGGCTCATAAACCTCTTCAATAGTACCTGCATCTTCTCCCAATGCAGTTGCAATGGTTGTAATACCCACAGGTCCACCATTAAACTTATCTATAATTGTACATAGAATTTTATTGTCTATATCATCTAAACCATATTTATCAATATTCAAAGCCTCTAAAGAGAACTGTGCAATAGCTAACTCAATTGTTCCATCTCCTTTCACTTGCGCAAAGTCTCTCACACGTCTTAACAGAGCATTAGCAATACGGGGTGTTCCCCTACTCCTCGAGGCTATTTCTTGAGCAGCTCTATCACTACAAGGAACATCTAATATAGTAGATGATCTTGTAATAATTTTAGATAATACAGAGTCATCATAATACTCTAAGTGCATATTGATTCCAAACCTTGCCCGTAGTGGAGCTGTTAACAATCCACTTCTAGTCGTTGCGCCCACTAAAGTAAACGGATTTAAATCAATCTGAATACTTCTTGCCGAAGGACCTTTATCAATCATTATGTCGATACGATAATCTTCCATAGCAGAGTATAAGTACTCTTCAACCACAGGAGAAAGTCGATGTATTTCATCAATAAAAAGCACATCATTCGGCTCTAAGCTAGTTAGAACTCCAGCTAAATCTCCTGGCTTATCTAATACAGGTCCAGAAGTCACCTTAAATCCAACACCTAACTCATTAGCTATGATATTTGAAAGTGTAGTTTTTCCAAGACCAGGAGGACCATGAAGTAATACATGATCAAGAGCCTCTCCTCTTAACTTAGCAGCCTTTACAAATATTGTTAAGTTCTCAACAACCTTATCTTGTCCACTGAAATCATCGAAAGTTAGAGGTCTTAAAGCATTTTCAAACTCTCTTTCTCGCGTGGAAATATGGCTGTCGCGAATATCAAAATCTTCTTCCATTTCTTTTTCGAATTATTACACAAACAAAGTTATAAAAGTTTGCAGACAAAGGTTATTCTTTACCCTAAAAGAATGGTAATAAACATTGCCTAAAATAGGTTACATAAATAGTTATGTATAACACATTTAAAATATAAAACTCACATTATAAATACTATTAAAAGCAAAATTAGTTAAAACACGACCTATATAAAGAAAGTTATTCCTAAATTTGCATGAAAACAAAGCCATAGGTAAAATGTCTTAGTGGGTGTTTTCAACTAATTTTATATCACTATGATTATTACTTATTTTACAGAAGGCACAGACATGCCTCAATTAAATGAACAACTCCTTCCCAAATGGATTGAAAGAGTTGCAAACAAATACAACCGTAAAGTTGGTGAACTTTCCTATATTTTCTGCTCTGATGAAAAAATCTTAGAGGTTAACCAACAATACCTTCAACACGACTACTACACAGATATTATAACTTTTGATTATTGTAAAGGAAGAATTATTTCTGGCGATTTATTTATCAGTATAGATACTGTTAAAACAAATGCTGAAACATTCAACACTCCATACAATCAAGAACTGCACAGAACTATTATTCATGGAATACTACACCTTTGTGGCATTAACGACAAAGGCCCTGGTGAGCGTGAAATAATGGAGCAGGCCGAAAACGAAGCATTAGCAATTTATCAAGAGTTAGACCCTAGTTTTAAATGCAAACAATAAGGGTTATCAAATCAATTGATGTTTTCAATAAAAAAAGTTTTGTAGATGAATTTTAAATATGACGTAATAGTTATTGGCGCTGGCCATGCTGGCTGTGAAGCTGCTGTTGCTGCAGCTAGAATGGGCTCTAAAACCTGCTTAATAACTATGGATATGAATAAGGTTGCACAAATGAGTTGCAACCCTGCAATTGGTGGCATCGCCAAAGGTCAAATCGTTAGAGAGATTGATGCACTTGGTGGAGAGATGGGACTCATCACTGATAAAACAGCTATTCAATTTAGAATTTTAAATCGTTCAAAAGGGCCTGCAATGTGGAGCCCAAGAGCTCAGTGTGATAGAAATAAATTTATATGGGAATGGAGAGAAGTTCTAGATCACACTGAAAATCTTCATATTTGGCAAGATAGCGTGAAGGAACTACTTGTGAAAAACGGAGAAGTAGTTGGACTTACTACTCTTTGGGAAGCACACTTTACAGCTAAAACAATTATTGTTACTGCAGGTACATTCCTTAACGGTTTAATGCACATAGGAAAGGTAACTCAACCTGGAGGACGTATGGCAGAACCAGCAACATATCACTTAACTGAGTCTATTGCTAGTTTTGGTATTAAACATGACAGGATGAAAACAGGAACTCCTGTAAGAGTAGATGCTCGAAGCGTTCACTTTGAAGATATGGAAGTGCAAGATGGAGATAGTGACTTCCACAAGTTTTCATTTCTAGATAGCCCTTATAAAAAGCTAAAAGACTTGCCCTGTTGGACTTGTTATACTACACCAGAGTCTCATGAGGTATTAAGAAAAGGGCTTACAGACTCGCCACTATATAATGGTCAGATCCAAAGTATAGGACCTAGGTACTGCCCTAGTGTTGAGACCAAAATTGTAAACTTTCCAGATAAGGAACGACATCAATTGTTTTTAGAACCAGAAGGAGAAGATACAAATGAGATGTACTTAAATGGATTCTCTTCCTCGCTTCCTATGGATATTCAATTACATGCTCTTCGCCAAATACCTGCGTTTAGAGATGTTGCTGTTTACAGACCTGGCTATGCTATAGAGTATGATTTTTTTGATCCTACTCAGTTAACGCACACATTAGAGTCTAAAATAGTGAAGAATCTTTTCTTTGCTGGACAGGTAAATGGAACTACTGGATATGAAGAGGCTGCTGGGCAAGGACTTATTGCAGGTATTAATGCACACATAAATTGCCACGGAGGTAAAGAGTTTATTTTAGGTAGAGACGAAGCTTATATAGGTGTTCTTATTGATGACCTAGTAACTAAAGGAGTAGATGAGCCTTATAGAATGTTTACTTCTAGAGCTGAGTATCGTATTCTATTAAGAATGGATGATGCTGATATTAGATTAACACCTAAAGCTTGGGAGCTTGGTTTAGCTTCTAGTGAAAGATATAATCTATTAAAGACGAAACAGGAGAGCATTAACCACCTCATAGACTTTGCATCAAATTACTCAATTAAACAAGATGCCATTAACTCTGCATTAGAGCAGTTGGGTACAACACCTCTAAAACATGGCTGTAAATTAATAGATTTAATAAATAGACCTCAATTAAATATAAGTAGCTTAGCAAACCATGTACCAGCTTTGCAACAAGAGTTAGATAAGATAACCAACCGAAAAGAGGAAATTATCGAGGCTACCGAAATACTTATTAAATATAGTGGGTATATCGAAAGAGAGAAACAAATAGCAGACAAAACAAAACGCCTTGAGAATATAAAAATCAGAGGCAAGTTTGACTATAAACAAATGCAATCTCTCTCTTTTGAAGCTAGAGAAAAACTAGCTAAGATTGACCCAGAGAATATAGCTCAAGCTAGTAGAATTCCAGGAGTATCCCCTAGTGACATCAATGTACTCCTTGTAATGGTTAGAAAATAACATGTTCCACGTGTAACAATCAATGAATACAAAATGACAAAACAAGAGTTAATTAAAGAGATTAGAACTGTGCCCAACTTCCCTTCGGAGGGAATACTTTTTTATGATATCACAACCCTATTTAAAGATGCTAAAGCACTAGACTATCTTGGTGATTTGCTTTACGAAATGTATAAAGACAAAGGCATCACAAAAGTAATAGGCATAGAGTCTAGAGGTTTTATAATGGGCCCAATATTGGCAACTAAGCTTGGCGCAGGATTTATAACTATTAGAAAGCCTGGAAAGCTTCCTGCTGAAACAATAGAAGAGAGCTACAGTAAAGAGTATGGAACAGATACAATACAAATGCACAAAGATGCAATAGGTAAAGATGACGTAGTTCTTATCCATGATGACTTACTTGCTACAGGTGGAACAATGAAAGCGGCAATAAATCTTGCTAGACAAATGAGTCCCAAAGAGATTATGGTAAACTTCATCATAGAACTAAAGCAACTTGAAGGAAAAAAAATATTCCCAAAAGAGATAAAAGTTGATAGTGTTTTAGAGCTATAATTAAAACACTAAGTATATAACAAACGCCGCTTGAAATTAAGTGGCGTTTGTTATATATTTACATCATAGAAACACTACTTTGTTACACGTGGAACATTATGGATAAAGATAAAAACAACTACAAAGAACAGCTAAAACTTATCATTAGTAGCCTTCCAGAATCTCCTGGAATATATCAGTACTATGATGAGAAGGGAGTAATTATATATGTAGGGAAAGCTAAAAATCTAAAAAGAAGGGTTTCATCTTACTTCAATAAAGACCAAAAAAGTAACAAAACTAGAGTACTTGTAAAAAGAATAAGAAATATAAAGTACATAATAGTTAACACTGAACAAGATGCCCTTCTATTAGAAAACAACCTAATAAAACAGCATCAACCCAGATATAATGTTTTACTAAAAGACGATAAGACCTACCCTTCTATTTGTGTTCAAAATGAATATTTTCCTAGAGTGTTTAAAACAAGAAAGATCATAAAAAATGGATCTTCTTACTATGGACCATACACACACTTACCAGCTATGAATTATTTACTTGATCTGATAAAAAAACTCTATCCTATCAGAACTTGTAAGCTAAATCTAAGCCCAGAAAAGATTAAAGAAGGCAAGTATAAAGTATGCTTAGAATACCACATAAAAAACTGTGCAGGCCCATGTGTTGGAAAGCAATCAGAAACAGAGTATTTAGAGAACATAGTAGAGGTTAAAGAGATATTAAAAGGAAACACAAGAGAAATCAGCAATAAGTTAAAAGCAAAAATGCTAAAAGCCGCTGAAAATCTTGAGTTCGAAAAGGCACAAGAGTATAAGCAAAAGCTAGAGCTTTTAGATAGCTACACAAGCAAGTCTGAAATAGTAAGTAATACTATTAATAATATAGATGTGTTTAGCATTGAATCTAACGAAGACAAATCTGCATATATAAACTTTCTACATATTGTTAACGGAGCTATCACCCAAGCATACACTTTTGAATACAGAAAAAAGCTAGATGAAACTGATGATGACTTGCTAGCCATGGGTATCATTGAAATGAGAGAGCGATTCAAAAGTGAGGCAAAAGAGATAGTCCTTGCAGAGCCCATAAAAATAGCACTAGAAGATGTAAAATTCACTATTCCCTTACGTGGAGACAAAAAGAAACTACTAGATTTATCTAGGCTAAATGTATTACAATATAAAGCAGATAAATTAAAGCAAGCAGAGAAGCTAAATCCTGCACAAAGGCAAATAAGAACATTAAAAGAGATACAAGAGAAGCTAAAACTTCCAAAGCTACCTATGCACATAGAGAGCTTTGACAACTCAAACATACAAGGGAGCAATCCTGTTGCAGCTTGTATAGTATTTTTAAAAGGGAAACCTTCTAAAAAAGACTATAGGAAGTTTAATATAAAAACCGTAGAAGGGCCCGATGATTATGCATCAATGTTTGAAATTGTAACAAGAAGGTATAGTAGCCTTCAAAAGGCGAACGGCGCCCTACCCGACCTAATTATTACAGATGGAGGAAAAGGACAAATGGAGGTTGTTAGAAAAGCTTTAGAACTACTAAACCTAGAGATTCCAATAGCTGGATTGGCGAAAGACAATAAACATAAAACTTCTGAATTATTATATGGGTTTCCTGCACAAACCATAGGAATGGAGCCCAACAGCTCATTGTTCAAATTAATGGAGCAAATTCAAGAAGAAGTTCATAGATTTGCAATTAAGTTCCATAGAGACCAAAGAAGTAAAAGCCAAGTTAAATCCGAACTTGACACTATAAAAGGTGTTGGACCTAAAACAAAAGAACTACTACTTCGTAAGTTTAAAAGTATCAAAAGAATGAAAGATGCTACCAAAGAAGAGTTCATAGAACTATTGGGACCTCAAAAAGGAGCTGATATATGGATAGAGTTAACAAAAGATATAGATAAACAATAATAGAATGAGAGTCGTTATACAAAGAGTAAGCCAGGCGTCAGTGACAATTAATGGCACAACAAAGAGTTCCATAGAAAAAGGCTTAATGATTTTAGTAGGTTTTGAAAATGAAGATAGTCTAGAGGATATTGAATGGTTAACTGGAAAAATTAGTAACTTAAGAATCTTTGACGACAATAGTGGAGTAATGAACTTGTCAATACAAGATGTACAAGGGGATATCTTATTAATTAGCCAGTTTACATTACATGCTCACACAAAAAAAGGCAATAGACCATCTTATATAAAAGCTGCTAAACCAGACGTCGCTATACCCTTATATGAGTCGTTTATAGAAAGCCTAGAGAAGAAACTAGGGAAGACAATAGGTACTGGTGAGTTTGGAGCAGACATGAAGGTTCAGCTCATTAATGATGGCCCTGTAACTATCTGTATAGATACAAAAAACAAAGAATAATGACAATCGAAGAAGCTCAAAAAAAAGTCGATGAATGGATAAAAAGTGTTGGTGTAAGGTATTTCAATGAGTTAACCAACATGACTATACTTACAGAAGAAGTCGGCGAATTAGCTAGAGTTATGGCTAGAAAGTTTGGCGAACAATCTTTTAAGGCTGGAGAAGTAGAAAATTTAGAAGAGGAGGTTGCTGATGTACTTTGGGTACTAATCTGCATTGCCAACCAAACAAATATAGATTTGACGGAAGCACTCCAAAAAAGTTTTGATAAGAAAAATAATAGAGATAAAAATAGACACAAGGATAATCCTAAATTAAAGTAATATGGCAGATAATAAATTAACTAAGTACGAAGAAGCATTGGCCAAGTATAATACAAATCTTGATGATGCTACAGTCAAAACTGAAGTCTCCAAACTTTTAGAAAAAGCTAAATCAAACGATACTAAAGAGGTTAAACAATTCCTCTTTAACTGTATTGATTTAACTACACTAAGAACAGAAGATAGCCCAGAGAGTGTTCTAAAATTCACAGAGAACGTTAATAAGTTCGAAGAGGAATATGCAGAATTCGGTAGTGTGGCTGCTATATGTGTATACCCTAATTTTGCAAAAATAGTTAGCAGCACATTAGAAGTTGAAAATGTTAACATAGCTTGCGTCTCAGCCGGCTTCCCTACTTCACAAACATTTACAGAGGTAAAAATTGCAGAAACATCAATGGCCCTAATGGATGGAGCAACAGAGATTGATATCGTTATAAATGTTGGAAACTTCCTAAGTGGTGATTATGAAAGCATGTGCGAAGAGGTTCAAGAGCTTAAAGACGTTTGTAGGGACCACCATATGAAAGTAATTCTTGAAACTGGCGCTCTTAAAACAGCTACTAATATCAAGAAGGCTTCTATACTATCAATGTATTCTGGTGCAGACTTTATTAAAACATCTACAGGTAAGATGGATCCAGCTGCAACTCCTGAGGCTGCTTATGTTATGTGCCAAGCAATCAAAGAGTACCACGAACTAACTGGTAGAAAAATAGGATTCAAACCAGCTGGAGGACTATCAACAGTATCTGATGCCCTTAACTACTATACTATTGTAAAAGAAGTACTAGGTGAAGAATGGCTAAATAATAAGCTATTTAGACTAGGAACAAGCAGGTTAGCAAACCTACTTTTATCAGAACTAGTGGGTAAAGAAATTAAATTCTTTTAAAGAAAATAAAAAGAGCTATCTGTATGATAGCTCTTTTTATTTATAATTTTCGATCAACAATATATTCTAAATAAGCTGATAATGCCCTTTTAATATCAGGAGATTCTAAGTCTGAAATTATATTTAATGCTTTCTGCTTATAACCTAACATAATCTTTTCGGCATACTCAATACCTCCAAGTTCTTTAACTTTGGAAACAAAGTAATCAATTTTCTCTTGCTCTGCTTCTCCACTTTTTATCGCTAAAGCCAACTCTCTCAACTCGTCAGTAGGCTTATTGTTTAGTACGTATAAAGCAGGAAGAGTTAATTTTCCTTCAAGCATATCATTACCAGTAGGCTTACCAATATCCGAGCTAAAATAGTCAAAAATATCGTCTTTTATTTGAAAACAAATTCCTAAATATTCACCAAATTTAGTAGCCTCTTCTACGTCTTCATCACTAGCTCCAACAGATAAAGCTGCTATCTTTGCACATGCAGCAAATAAAGCTGCTGTCTTTTTATAAATAACATTGAAATAAATCTCTTCAGAAAAATATGAATTAGAAACATTGTCTAACTGCAAGATTTCGCCATCAGAAAGCTTCTGCCCTAGCCTAGCTACGACGTCAATGATTTTATAATTTCTTGTTAGGCCAACTTGCACTAAACTAGTAGCTAATAAAAAATCACCAACAAGTACAGAAACTTTATTGTCAAACATAGCGTTAATAGACTGCTGCCCTCTTCTCTTATCACTTTCATCGACAACGTCATCATGAACTAAGCTGGCAGTATGAAGTAGTTCAAGAGAAACAGCAGCATGGTAGGTTTCATTCTGTACTTCTCCGTAAAGCTTTGCAATAAGCAAAACAAGCATCGGACGCATCATTTTGCCTGTACCATTCTTAATATGTTCTAGCGCAATATTTAATAAATGATTTGAGCTAACCATAGAGCCTTTGAAAATCTTTTCAAAGCATTCTATTTCAGATGCAATAGGGAGTCTTATCTCGTTTATTAAGTCCATTGATTTAATTAGATTTACCTACAAAAGTAACAATAAAACAGTTAATACCGTATTTATTAGTAATTTTACATTAAATAATTCACTCAAAAAGAAAAGAAATGAAGAAACTATTCCTTCTTGATGCCTATGCTCTAATTTATAGAGCGTATTATGCACTAATAAGAAATCCAAGAGTAAATTCTAAAGGCTTAAACACATCTGCCATAATGGGCTTTGTAAACACACTAGAAGAGGTGTTAAATAAGTACGAACCTACTCATATAGGAATAGCTTTTGATCCTGCTGGCCCAACTTTTAGACACAAGAGCTTTGAAGATTATAAAGCTCAAAGAGAAGCAACACCAGAAGATATTAAACTTTCAGTACCAATTATAAAGCAAATTATAGAAGCTTACAATATTCCCATTATTGAAGTTGAAGGATACGAAGCTGATGATGTTATAGGAACATTAGCACAAAAAGCTAATGAACAAAAAATTACAACCTATATGATGACGCCAGATAAAGATTATGCACAACTTGTAGATAGTTATGTCTATATGTTTAAACCTAAATCTGGAGATAAAGAATATGAAATATTAGGTCCAAAAGAAGTTCAAGAAAAATACAACTTAGAACATCCTCTACAGGTCATTGATTTACTTGGCTTAATGGGAGACACTGCCGACAACATTCCAGGTTGTCCTGGTGTAGGTATAAAAACTGCTCAAAAATTGATTGCGGAATTCGGATCTATTGAAAACCTTTTAGAAAATACAGATAAATTAAAAGGAGCTTTAAAGAAGAAAGTCGAAGAAAATGTTCAACAAATTATAGACTCAAAATTTTTAGCTACAATTAAAGTAGATGTGCCAATAGAGTTAGATTTAAAACTCTTAGAGAAAAAAGAGATTAATAAAGAGCTGTTGAGAACTATTTTTGAAGAGCTTGAATTTAAAACTCTACTAAAAAGAGTTTTAAATGAGGAGCCAAATATATCTTTTGCTCAAACAGGCCCTATTCAAGGCGATTTATTTGCAATGAATCAACCCACTAACCAAGATGGAGATAAATTTTCAAAGCATTCTGCAGATCAAAACACGCAAAAAGAATACCATCTACTTGATAATGAGAGTGATATATATAAAATAGTAAAAAAGATAAGTAAAGAGGCAGAAATTGCTCTAGACACAGAAACTACAGGTATAGAAGCAATGGAAGCAGAATTAGTGGGAATCAGCTTTTCAACAAAAAAAAATGAAGCATATTATATCCCTTTCACCGAAAACAGAGAAGAGACGCTAAAAAGGCTAAAACTTCTAGAACCTATATTCCAAAATGAAAACAGTCTGAAAATTGGACAAAATATAAAGTATGATTTATTAATACTTAAAAATTATGGTATAGAGCTTAAAGGTAAAATGTTTGATACGATGGTTGCACATTATGTAATACAACCAGAGTTAAGGCACAACATGGATTACTTGGCAGAAATATACCTTAACTACAACACCATACCAATAGAGAATCTAATAGGGCCAAAAGGCAAGAATCAAAAGTCAATGCGAGACCTCTCCCCTACTGATGTATATACTTATGCATGTGAAGATGCAGATATTACACTTCAGCTGAAAGAAATATTGACAAATGAGCTAAAAGAAAATAATGCTGAAGAGTTGTTTTATAATATAGAAATGCCACTTGTTCCAGTACTTACTGCTATGGAGTTTGAAGGAGTATCAATAGACAAGCCAGCATTAAAGCAGTTATCTATAGACTTCACAAAGAAAATGAAAGCTATTGAAAGCAACATCCATAAACTAGCTGATGAAGAATTTAATGTTAGTTCTCCTAAACAGGTTGGAGAAGTTTTGTTTGATAAGCTCAAAATAGATGAGAAAGCCAAAAAGACTAAAACTGGTCAATATGTTACTTCAGAGGAAGTGCTTCTATCTTATAAAGAAAAACACCCAATAGTAGAGGAAATATTAGAATATAGAGGGCTAAAGAAGCTATTAAGTACATATATAGATGCATTGCCAAAACTAGTAAATAAAAAGACTGGCAAAATACACACATCATACAACCAAACTGTTACATCGACAGGAAGATTAAGTTCGAGTAATCCTAACCTACAAAACATCCCAATAAGAGATGAAAATGGTAAAGAAATAAGAAAAGCTTTTATTCCAGATAAAGGATCTCATTTCTTCTCTGCAGATTATTCTCAAATAGAACTTAGAATCATGGCGCATCTAAGTAAAGATCAGAATATGATCGAAGCCTTCAATAATGACCAAGACATTCATGCAGCTACAGCAGCTAAAATATATAAAGAGAGCTTAGAAGAAGTCACTAGTGACCAAAGAAGAAAAGCTAAAACTGCTAACTTTGGAATTATATATGGAATTTCAGTATTCGGATTAGCTGAAAGAATGCAAGTTGATAGAAAAGAAGCCAAAGAGCTTATTGATGGTTATTTTAATACTTATCCAAAAGTAAAAGAGTACATGGATAAGGCAGTAGAAGATGCAAAACAAAAGGGTTATGTAGAGACTGTGTTTAATAGAAAAAGATTTTTAGCAGATATAAACTCAAAGAATGCTATAGTAAGAGGATATGCCGAAAGAAATGCTGTTAATGCTCCTATACAAGGAAGCGCTGCAGATATTATAAAAGTAGCAATGATAAATATCTACAATAAATTTAAAGAAGAGGGTATTAAATCTAAAATGATTCTACAAGTACATGATGAGCTTAACTTTACAGTTCTGCCAGAAGAAAAAGATAAAGTACAACAAATAGTAGTATCAGAAATGGAAAATGCTTACAAAATGTCAGTAAAACTTAAAGCTGACTATGGTTGGGGTAAAAACTGGGTAGAAGCTCATTAATAGAGACCGTTTTTACTTAACATAGATTAACTATAAAACAAAATGATAGTATAATAAGAGATTAAAATATCACTTAGTAAGAATAGAGCTAGTAAATAACTTACTAGCTCTATTTATTTTTCATAGAGCATACAAATAGCTTATTATCAATTCAATATTAGTTGTTTAAACATCTAATAATAACAGCTTATTATATGCATAATTAGAGTATATCTATTATATTTGTAGTGTTGATGTAAATCAATTAAGAATAATAACCGAATTAATATAAAAATAAAAGCTATGAAAAGAAGTAATATTATTAAAGTTCTATCTCTTGTTATAATACTAGCATTCAGTTTCTTAAGTGCTTCTGCAAAGCAAAGTAAAAATATAGTTTATGATGCCGTACAAAAAAATGGTGTATTAGTAGGTCAAACACTTTACAAGTGTGAAGATAACACTCTTGAAAAATTTGCTAGATACAACTATGTGTACGACAAAAGCAACAGAATTATAGAGAATAACATTTCTAAATGGAATAAAGAAAGCAAATCTTGGGAAAAAAGTATTTCTGTTCAATACAGATACGAAAACAATGTCATTACGACAAAATATTATGCGTGGAATTCAAATAATATGAGATACCAATTAATCCCTAGCATGGGAGACACTATTATTGAAAACTAGCAGATAGTACAATAATAAGCTTACTGAAATTCTACTTAAAATAAAAAAATAGGCTGTACCTTTTGGTACAGCCTATTTTTTTATACAATTAATCGACTTTTCTAAATATATTCGTTCCAATCGATAAGACGCATATCCCCTTTTTTAAGGAAAGTATCATGTAAAGCAAATGCAGCTGACAACTTATGCGGAGTTTGAGCTTTACCTCCAGCCAACTCTAGGTAATCATTTAATATACCTTTATAGTCGGGATGAGCACATTTATCTATAATTTCAAAAGCACGTTCTTTTGGGCCTTTTCCTCTTAAATCAGCAACACCAAATTCTGTAACAATGATATTAACAGAGTGTTCTGAATGGTCAAGATGAGATACCATGGGGACAATAGAAGATATACAACCATCTTTAGCTGTAGAAGGAGTAGTAAATATAGAAATAAAGGCACCACGCGTAAAGTCTCCTGATCCACCAATACCATTCATCATTTTGGTACCCATAATATGAGTCGAGTTAACATTTCCATAAATATCAGCTTCAATAGCAGTATTAATAGATATAATACCTAATCTACGAACTATCTCAGGATTATTAGAGATTTCAGATGGTCTCAAGACAAGTTTATCTCTAAAGAAATCCATATCTCTATAAATACCATCTAAACACTCATTTGTTACAGTTAAAGAGCAAGTACTACCAAACTTGATACGTCCTTTTCTTATTAGATCTACTACTGCATCTTGCAATACCTCTGTATACATTTCAAATGGTGGAATAGTAGGAGCATTTCCTAATGCACCTAATACAGCATTTGCGATATTACCAACTCCAGATTGAATTGGCAAAAATGATGCAGGTATAATCCCTCGAGCCATGTCACTAACAAGGAAGTCAGCAACATTCTGCCCTATCTGATCAGTCAAAGGATCAGCAGCTGTAAATGATCTAGCTTCATCTGGCCAATTAGTTTCTACGACACCTACGATTTTCTTAGGATCCACTTGAATATATGGTTTACCTATCCTATCACTTGGTTTAAATATCGGAATTTCTCTTCTATGTGGTGGGTCAAGTGGCTCATAAACATCATGCATCCCCATCATATTTTTACTATGAGCACTATTTAACTCTATAACAACTTTATCTGCTAGCCTACATATTGTTGGAGATATTCCTCCTGCTGCAGTCAAGTAAATTTTGCCATCAGAAGTTACTTCACATGCTTCAATAATAGCGATATTAACTTTACCCATAAAGCCATAACGTACTTCTTGAGCCATTTGTGACAAATGAATGTCATTATAAGCTATTTCGCCATTATTAACAGCTTTTCTAAAATCTTTATTTGTGGTATATGGAGCTCTATACCTAATTGCTTTTACTCGTGAAAGTACACCATCACAAGAGTCTCCTGTAGATGCTCCTGTAAAAATCCCAACTTGGAAAGGTTTACCCTGATTATGAATCTCTTCTGCACGTTTTGCTAAAGCAAACGTTACAGCCTTAGCTGTACCTGCAGGAGTAAACCCACTTAATCCAATATTGTCACCATGATTAATAAGTGAAGCTGCCTCTTCAGCAGTAATAATCTTAAATGCCATAAGTCTATGTTTTTCTGGTTAATTGTATTTCTGATTTAAGATTTCAGACCAAACAACTGCTTTTCTAAGCTCTTGCTTAGACTTTATCTTATAACTTGTTTTTATTTTACCTTCATTAGAATCAGCGGCTTTAATAGATTCTAATTTTTGAGTTAGTTTAGATTTCTTATGTTTTGTTTTTTTAGGCAAAGATGGGGGTGTTACAACATCAGCAGATAAAGAGGCAGCAGGTTTATGCTGATCAACATTTAAAGATTCAACTAACTCTCGTAAAGACTTAGTCATAGAATGTTGTTTTGTTGTATTTGTTGGAATAGAAGTGACATTAGAGTCATCAAAGTTTTCATCATAAAACTCTTGAATCTCATCATTAGAGTAAGCTGTAGTACTCTCTTCTTGACTACTAGAGGATTTTTTATTCTGTTTTATAGCTTTATAGATAGGTCCTATAAAGAACACAAGAATCCAGAATAATACTATCAAGAAATCGAAGTCAATTGCAGCTAAAGTCATAGTGGTAAATTATTTAAAATTACTTCTATCAAAGATAAATAAAATACCAATAAATGAAAGGATTATATAAAAATAAAAAGGGCAGCTTCACAGCTACCCTTATTTTTAACCTAAACCTTAACTATGAAAAAATCTAATGTTTCTTTCACA
>JASLCG010000143.1 GCA_030151885.1 Bacteroides sp. | reverse complement strand
AAGTACTGGTAAAACAGGATTACCTATAGCTATAGCTCTAGGTGCTATTGTTGGGAAATCTGAATATGGCCTTGAAGTGTTAAAAGATAGTACATCTAAAGCTGTAGAAGAAGCGATAGTTTATCTAGAGGAAAATACGGTTAGTGTAGAGTTGAAGAAAGGGGCTGTTGATAAATTGTATATTGAAGTTCATGTAGATAGTAATGGACAAACTGCGAGTGCCGTTATTGAGAAAGAGCATACAAATTTTACAAGATTATTATTAAATGGTGTTGATGTAAATGAAAGTATATCTTCTAGTAAAGTAACTAGTGATTTAGAGAAGAGTACGGATAAGAGTGTGAATTTAAATATGAAATTGGTATATGATTTTTCCATTACTACACCAATAGATAAATTAGAATTTATATTAGAAAGTGGTCGATTAAATAAAGCAGCCGCTGAGCTCTCTTTTCAGCATGATTTTGGCCACTCTTTAGGCAGAATGATAGCTTCTAGTAAAAATATTATTGGAGATAACTTGATGTCTAAAACTCTTTCATACACATCTGCTGCTTGTGATGCACGTATGGCTGGAGCGATGGTTCCTGTAATGAGCAATTCAGGTAGTGGAAATCAGGGTATTTCTGCAACTCTTCCAGTAGTAGTATATGCAGAAGAAAATAACAGTTCAAGGGAGCATTTAATTCGTGCACTTACTTTGAGTCATTTAACTGTAATCTATATTAAACAGAGTTTAGGCAGGTTGTCTGCCCTTTGTGGTTGTGTCGTGGCCGCGACAGGTTCTAGTTGTGGGATTACTTACTTAATGGGGGGAAGTTATGAACAGGTTACTTATGCAGTTCAAAATATGATAGCTAATATAACAGGCATGATTTGTGATGGTGCAAAGCCGAGCTGTTCTTTAAAAGTAACAACAGGAGTTTCTACAGCTCTACTATCTGCTATGATGGCTATTGAAAATAAATGTGTAACCTCTTTAGAAGGTATTATTGATGCAGATGTAGATAAAACAATTCAAAATCTAACAAAAATAGGTTCGGATGGAATGTTGAAAACAGATGAGTTGGTTTTAGATATTATGACCAATAAATGTTAATGAATAGAGCTACTTATAACTTGCCAAGTTATTAATTACAATATAAAAAGGGTGAATAGAATTCTATTCACCCTTTTATATTATTTTATAAATTAGGTTAATTTAGCATCCACAACCACAGCCACCACTTCCGCAGCCGCCGTCATTTGATCCGCATCCACAACCACCTTCATCGTTAGAGCCACAACCACAGCCACCACTTCCACAGCCACAACCGTCACCACCTTCTCCAGTAATCATGTTAACCATGCCTTGAATTTCTTCGTTGGTAGCTACTCTATTCTCAAGTACTATACCATCAAATATAATATCATTTCCAGCAAGAGGATGATTCATATCCATAACTACAACATTATCTTTAACTTCTACGACTACACCATTAAGTGTATGTCCTTCAGAATCCATTAAAGGTACAATGTTTCCAGGGAAGATATGTGTAGTATCGAATTGTCCATTCACTTCAAAAATTTCTTTTGGTAAATCCAGAACGTGTTCGTCATCATAATCACCATAAGCTTCGTCTTTTGTTAAAGTGATTTTGAATTTCTCACCTTGAGCAAGATCTTTAACAGCGTTTTCAAAAGCAGGTAATGTAGTACCCATTTCAGAAATAAATTGAAATGGACGATCCATTGTAGCTTCTTCGATAAGTTCTTCCTTACCATCTTCTATAGCATATAATGTATATGCAACTTTTATATACTTGTTATCAGCAATACTCATTTATCTAATATTTAGAGATTAAAATGTTTATATAATAATTATATCTAAACAAAGATATAAATAAAATGTTTTGGTTAAGGCTTTAAGTTCTTAATTTGAATGTAGTATATATTAGTATTAGCCTTTAGAAGTAAATTAAAACAAAATTTTGGCAAAATAAATCCTTGTGGAAGTTGATTTTATGTACCTTCGAAGATTTAGAATCCAATAAAATAGACTTATATGGAATTGAATAAGAAAGGCAAATATAATTATGTGGTTGAGCCTTTTCATGTAGACTATACAGGAAAGTTAACATGGGGAGTCTTAGGTAATCAATTATTAAATTGTGCAGGGTTTCATTCTACAGAGCGAGGCTTTGGAATTGGTAGTCTTAATGAAGAAGATTATACTTGGGTGCTCTCTAGATTGGCAATTGAGATGAAACAGATGCCTAAGCAATACGAAGAGTATAGTGTAGAGACATGGATGGAAAATATTTATCGTCTCTTTACAGATCGTAATTTTGTTATTTATAATAAAGATAGTGAGCCGATAGGATATGCCTCTTCTGTATGGGCTATGATAAGTTTGCAGACACGTAAACCTGCTAATTTACTGACTTTACACGAAGGAGAGATAATTAAATATGCTTTGGAAGAAACTTGCCCAATAGATAAGCCTTCAAGAATTAAAGTGGTATCCGAGGAGATTCGTTCAACATACAATATAAAATATTCTGATATTGATATTAATGGTCATACTAATAGTGTAAAGAGTATTGAACATATTTTAGATTTATTCCCTTATGATTACTTTGAAAAAGGTATTCAGCGTTTTGAAATAGCATATGTAGCCGAGAGTTATTATGGGGATACATTATACTTCTATGTAGATGAGATAGGTTATAAGGACTATGCTATCGAGGTTAAAAGAAATAATGAGGTAGTAGTATGTAGGTCCAAAGTCAAGTTCTTTTAAGATTTTAGTCTAAATATAAAAAATATGTTAGCGTAATGGATTAATCTATTACGCTATTTTTGTGTCAAAAAGTTTTACAAAATGTGTTTTATAACCTATTTTGTAAGAGAACATAAAATGCCATAATATGTTGATATATGTATGAATGAACTAAAATCTAATAATTATGATCTATGACTTTGAAATGCTAGAGAAGTTTTATAAAACCTACCAAAAAAATATTGAAAAGGTAAAAACTGAACTTAAAAGACCACTAACACTTACTGAGAAAATATTATATACTCATTTGTTTAATATGAATGAGATAAAAAGTTTCAAAAGAGGAGAAGACTATGTGAACTTTAGACCCGATAGAGTAGCGATGCAAGACGCTACAGCTCAAATGGCTTTGTTGCAATTTATGAATGCAGGGAAAGATAAGGTTGCAGTACCATCTACAGTGCATTGTGACCACTTAATTCAGGCTCATCAAGGGGCTAAAGAAGACTTATCAACAGCTATAAATTCAAATAAAGAAGTTTATGACTTTTTAAAAGATGTATCTTCGAAATATGGCATTGGCTTTTGGAAGCCTGGAGCTGGGATTATTCATCAAATTATATTAGAAAATTATGCTTTTCCTGGTGGAATGATGGTTGGAACAGACTCTCACACTCCTAATGCTGGAGGTCTTGGTATGATTGCTATTGGTGTGGGTGGTGCAGATGCTGTTGATGTTATGACTGGCATGGAGTGGGAGCTTAAAATGCCTAAACTAATTGGTGTGAAGTTGACTGGTAAATTAAGTGGGTGGGCAGCTCCTAAAGATGTAATTCTAAAATTGGCTGGTATACTAACCGTAAAAGGCGGAACTAATGCTATTATAGAGTATTTTGGAGATGGTACAGAGTCTCTTTCTGCTACAGGTAAAGGTACAATTTGTAATATGGGAGCAGAAGTTGGTGCTACAACTTCAATATTTCCTTATGATGAGGCTATGGGGCGTTATCTATCGGCTACTAATAGGGTAGATTTAATTCCGATGTTGAGTAAAGTATCTGCTGATTTGAAAGCAGACTCTGAAGTTTTAGAATCTCCTGAAAAGTATTATGATCAAGTTATTGAGATTAATCTGTCAACACTTGAACCTTATATAAACGGCCCATTTACTCCTGATGCTGCAACTCCTATATCAGAATTTGCTATTAAAGTAAAGAAAGAAGGATACCCAAAGAAAATGGAAGTAGGTTTGATTGGATCTTGCACAAATTCATCTTATGAAGATATAACAAGAGCAGCTTCTGTAGCAAAACAGGCGGTAGATAGTGGGGTGAAAGTGGCTGCGGAATTCATAGTCAATCCTGGTTCAGAACAAATTCGTGCTACAATTGAACGTGATGGATTGTTAAGTATTTTTGATAAAGTAGGTGCTGTAGTAATGGCAAATGCTTGTGGCCCATGTATCGGACAGTGGAAAAGACATACCGATGATCCGACAAGAAAGAACTCTATTGTAACATCC
Organism: Bacteroides sp.; assembly: GCA_030151885.1. Taxonomy (GTDB): domain Bacteria; phylum Bacteroidota; class Bacteroidia; order Bacteroidales; family Bacteroidaceae; genus Bacteroides_E. The sequence goes on along the minus strand of JASLCG010000143.1, from coordinate 2,139 downwards.
TTTAATAGGAACTTTGCAAAAAGAGCCGACGGTAATCCCAATACATATGCCTTTGTAGCTTCTCCAGAGTTAGTAACTGCATTAACAATTGCTGGAGATTTGTGCTTTAATCCTTTAGTAGATACATTAAAAGATGGAAACGGGAACCAAGTTTTACTTCAAGAGCCTAAGGGATATGAATTGCCTTTAAATGGATTTGTAAGGGATGAGGAGGGGTACATTGCGCCAAAACTAAAATCAGATAAAATAACAGTAGATGTTAAATCCAATAGGTTGCAATTATTAGAGCCCTTTAAAGCTTGGGATGGTAAAGATTATGTTGATATGCCTCTGTTGATAAAGGCAGTAGGGAAGTGTACAACAGATCACATCTCGATGGCTGGGCCTTGGTTAAAGTATAGAGGCCATCTTGAAAATATATCTGACAACTTATTAATGGGAGCTGTAAATGCTTTCAATAAAGAGACAAATAAGGTTTGGAGCAGACTAACGAACTCTTATGATGCAGTATCTGCAACGGCAAAACAGTATAAGAAAAATGGAATATCATCTATTGTTGTGGCAGAAGAAAATTATGGAGAGGGGTCTAGTAGGGAGCATGCTGCTATGGAGCCACGCTTCTTAAATGTAAAAGTTATTTTAGCCAAGAGTTTTGCTAGAATCCATGAAACAAACTTGAAAAAGCAGGGCATGTTGGCTCTAACATTTATCAACCCAGCAGATTACGACAAAATTCAAGAGAAGGATGTTTTATCAGTAATAGGTTTAAAAGATTTTAAACCAGGAAAGAATTTATTAGTAGAAGTAACACACTCGGATCATACAAAAGAGAAATTTGAAGTTAAACATACTTATAATCAGCTACAAATAGATTGGTTTAAAGCTGGTTCTGCCTTAAATAATAAATAGCAATGGAAAACAAAATAGTTAAAAACAAAGAGGGTAAACTAGTAGTACCTAATAAGCCAATAATTCCTTTTATTGAGGGAGATGGTGTTGGTAAAGAGATTTCGGCAGTGATGATAAAAGTTGTTGATGCAGCTGTGAAAAAAGCTTATGGTGATTCTAAGCAAATTCAGTGGAAAGAAGTATTAGCAGGTGAAAAGTCGAATGAAAAACTAGGAACTTGGTTACCAGATGAAACTTTAAATGCTTTTAAAGAGTATTTAGTGGGTATAAAAGGGCCACTGACAACCCCTATTGGTGGTGGAATAAGGTCATTAAATGTGGCATTGCGTCAGACTTTAGATCTCTATGTTTGTTATAGACCTGTGCGTTGGTTTGAAGGTATTGAAACACCTGTAAAGAGACCAGATCTTGTAAACATGCATATTTTTAGAGAAAATACTGAAGATATTTATGCAGGAATAGAGTGGGAAGCCGGAACACCAGAGGCAAAGAAGTTTTATGAGTTTATTCATAAAGAGCTTGGAGTAAGTAAAGTTAGATTTCCAGAAACTTCGTCTTTTGGTGTAAAACCTGTTTCGAAAGAGGGTACAGAGCGTTTAGTTAGGTCGGCATGTCAATACGCATTAGATCATAATCTACCTAAAGTAACTTTAGTGCATAAAGGTAATATAATGAAATTCACTGAAGGTGGGTTTAGAAAATGGGGGTATGAGTTAGCAGAAAAAGAGTTTGGAGATGCTATTAAGTCAGGTAAGTTAACTATAGATGATAATATAGCTGATGCATTTTTACAGAATACATTATTAAAACCTCAAAACTATAGTGTTATAGCAACTCTAAACTTAAATGGTGATTATATTTCTGACCAACTAGCTGCAATGGTAGGTGGTATTGGTATAGCTCCTGGAGCCAATATTAACTATAATACTGGTACAGCTATTTTTGAGGCCACTCATGGTACTGCTCCAACTATAGCTGGTCAGGATAAATCTAATCCTAGTTCAATTATTCTATCGTCAGTAATGATGCTGGAGTATATGGGGTGGAATGAAGCTGCAAACTTAATAGTTAATGCTTTAGAAATATGTTATAAAGAGGGTAGAACTACGTATGACTTAGTTCGATTTAGACCAGAAATAACACCACTTTCTACTTCTGACTTTGGTTTAGAGATTGTGAAAAATATTAATAATAACTAATTAACTTGAACTATGAAAGACGAATTTATGA
>JASLCG010000133.1 GCA_030151885.1 Bacteroides sp. | reverse complement strand
TGTTTATTCCTTGAGGAATACCTCTTGTTTTTATAACGGCTAGTGTCTCTGGGAATACATTCTTATCTACAAATAAGGTGTTTGCACCCTCTTTTTGCTGAGGCCTACTGCGTAGATTATACATCATAGTCATAGCCTCTGCTCCAGCTGTTGCTTCATCTAGTAATGAACAGTTGGATAGTGGAAGTCCTGTTAAATCAGAAATAGCCGTTTGGAAATTCATTAAGGCCTCGAGCCTACCTTGCGATACTTCTCCTTGATACGGAGTGTATGACGTATACCAAACAGGATTTTGGAATACATTTCGTGTAATAACTGCCGGAGTAATTGTTCCATACCAACCTTGACCAATGTACGATTTGAATATTTTATTCTTACCTGCTAACTCTGTAATATGATTCGCGTAATCATACTCCGACATCGTTTTAGGTAAATCGATTGGTTCTTTTAACCTAATATCCTCAGGAATTGTTTTTGAAATAAGTTCATCCAACGATTTTACGCCGATTTTACTCAGCATAACTTTCATGTCGTTTTCACTAATTCCAATGTGCCTATTCGCTAAGCAATTTGTGTTCATAGTATTCAAATTTAAGTGTTCAACGTATTATTTATTAAAGACTTTCGGTATTGGTGAAGAAAGGATTATACATCTTTTCATGACCTATTGTAGTTGATGGACCATGACCAGAATGGATAATCGTCTCTTTAGGTAAGATAAAAAGTTTTTTGATAATATTATCTTTAAGTTGTTGGAAATTACCTCCTTGAAGGTCTGCTCGGCCAATGCTCTCGTAAAACAGCACGTCGCCCGAGAATAAATCTCCACTCTCTTTGTTGTAGAAAGCAACGCTGCCAGGTGAGTGGCCAGGGACTTTAATAATATCTAGTGTAATGTTTCCGAACTTAACTTGCTCTCCCTCACTTAGGTAATTTCCTAATTGGACTTGTTCTTCTTGTAGCTCAAAACCAAACATTCTAGCTTGTTGCTCGGCTCCAATAAGCCAGAACTCATCTTCTTGATTGGCCTCCGGTTTTACTCCAAACTCTTCTGCCACGAAAGTATTGCCAAGAATATGGTCTAAGTGTAGATGAGTGTTGAGCAATCGGTTTACTTTTAGATTGTTTTGCTTTATAAAGTTTTTTAAAGTTGTTTTTTCGTTTGGGAAAAAACAACCAGGATCTATTATAACAGCATCTTTAGTATCTTCATCCCACAATACATAAGTATTAACGGGGAACATATTGAATTCAAATTTTTGTATCTTCATCATAATAAAATGGAACTTATACTAGTGAAACATAAACTACTTTTTTCGTCTCAAAGAACTCTTCTTTGAACTCTTTGTGTAGGTCGTAAATTGTAGTTCTATTTTTTACAGGAAGAGCCTCTTTTTCTAATTCACCCCCTTTAAGGCATATTAAACCATTAGGTAGTGCATTAATCTGTTTTTTATCTATGTTTTTACGTATTATTGTAACTAAATCTTCCAAAGGCATTACAGCTCTACTAACAACAAAGTCAAAGAGTTGTTTTTCTTCTTGTGCTCTTGCATGTCTAAATGTAACATTTTTTAAGCCAATAGCTTGAGCCACTTCTTGTGCAACACGTACTTTTTTACGAATACTGTCTACTAAGTGGAATTTAGTTTCTGGGAATAAAATGGCTAATGGAATACCTGGGAAGCCACCTCCAGTTCCAAGGTCCATTATTTTAGTACCAGGTTTAAAATTTATGACAGTTGCTATTCCTAGTGAGTGTAAAACATGATGTTCGTATAAGTTTTCAATGTCTTTTCGAGATATTACATTGATTTTAGAATTCCAATCGATATAAAGATCGTAAAGTGCAGCGAATTGTTGTTTTTGATTATCTGTTAAATCAGGAAAATACTTTAGAATTAAATCCATTATTGTTATAACGTTATGTCTGTATAAAAATGTTTGTTATAGCTTTATTGCTTCTTGCAATAATTAAGGGTTTAAATTATGAAAAATATACATCATAATCTACTACTCATGGTTTTTTATCTTCTTTATGGCGTATAGGTATAGAAAAAAAGAGTCAAGCCTTAATTACAAGGCTTGACTCTTAGAATTTATTTATTAAAGCAATCACTTTTTAGAAATTTGAAAAATGCTTTACAATTTGATTATCTAAATTTAATATCTCTTTTATTGTGTTGTAAGGTACTACAACTCTTGGTTCTCCACTAGAGTATGGTGCTATCTCGTATATTCCATATATAAACTCAATTCCATCTTCTGTAAAATTGAAGTTTGTAGAAGGAGTTAGTAGCTCTTTTAGATTAAAGAAGCCCACCTCTTCAGAGTTTTCATTGTTAGGGAAATCTTTAGCTTTAAAAGCATTGTAAATAGCCTGTGTTAGGTCTGTTTCATAATCTCCTTTGAAAACATCATCAATTTCAACTTTTTCTCCAGTTGTAGCATCATAGTTGTAATATGTTGTTGCATACACGCCATGTGCACCTCCAGTAAAGATATAAAAATCATTGACAAATGATATCAGCACTTCGTTTTGCTGATTCAACTTTGTATTATTCTTCAGCTCATACATGAAGTAAACGCTGACACTCTCGTTGTTGTTATCTTTTATCTCTTCAAGATACAGTGGTTCTAAAGAGTTCGTATATTCATCTACATAGTTTTGACCATATTTTTCAATAGTCTCTTTTACTGTTCCTTTTGAATCTTTAGCTCCAAATACATCAGCAATTAAAGTCGAGTTTATTTTGGCTTCAGTTGCAAGGTTTTTACTATTCTTAAGGTATTCAAACTCTACACTTAAATCGCAGTATGGGGCATCTTTATCATTATTTAGATGTGCTATTCTTTCTACTTTTTCTGATGCTATTTCTCTTTCTACAGTTTTTTGTTGGCAACCAACAAAAGCTATTGCTATAGCTAATAGTGGTAACAATTTGATTTTCTTTTTCATAACGCTCTTCTATTGTATTTATAAAATGACGAGGCCGTAATATTCACTTTGTTTTTATGCGAACATCTAGGTTTCTTTCTATAAATATATACATATAGTATTCTATAAAAAAGCGTATATATTGTTTTTTATATGAATTGGTATTCTTTTTTCAGGAGCTCTCCTATAATATTATTTGGCAGAGTGATACTTATTTCACTTTTACAGTTTTTAACCCAGTTAGGGAGAGAGTAGTAGAAAGATAATCCAGAGCTATTTATTTTGAAGTTATTACTGATATTTAGGGCATGTTCTAATTTAATAATCTCAGCATCTTTCAGTACTCTGTTTTCTTGAATCTGCAACGCCTCAAATATTTTATTTATAATGATTCCCTTAAGACTAGCTTCATAGTTTTTTTCGAAAATATCTTTTAAAGCTATTACCTTACCAGTCTTTAAATCAATGTTTTGGTAGTTTAGCTTAGTCTTTAATTTACCATTACTTTCGGCATAGAAGTTCTCTATACATAGGATACGGTTATTGATAATTTCTCCTTTAACGATATTTTGTATGAAGAAGTTGTGTTTAAGCTCACCTTTGGTCTTTAGTAAAGAATTCTCTATACCAGTTAGTTGACTTAGGAAGTCGTGTGCATATTGATCAGCTGCATCTTTAGGTGTACAATTCATGTAGTTTTCTCCTAAATAGCTTTTTATGATTTCTTTATTAATTTTTTTACTGATTTTACTGTTATTAAAATCAGAAATATAGGGTAGTGATATTGTAATAGCACTCGTAAGGTTATTGGTATTAGGTTTAATATCAGCATTTTTAACTATATGTATAGTATCTAGCGTAAAATCTTGCATTGGATTATAATTAATAAGTCCAGCAAATAGAAGACAACTTCCTAGCATAGCAAGCATGATAACTTTATTCTTCATATGCAAAATAAATTATAAATAACTCGTTAGGTAAAAGTTATTTAGTTAAGTAAGTTTTAAATTAAGTAAGTAAAAGTAATAGGTCTTTACGGTCTGACCTGAAAATTCATTTTTAGTTAATGGATTTGTTACTAGGTGCAAATGTAATAAAATAAAGCTTTATATTACAAATATGTGACAATATATTTTTTATTTAGTTGCCTGTTCTTAGGAAATGGGCTGATTATGGCCTTTGTAAACAGATTTGTATAGTAATGTGTATTTATATAATTGAGTTATTTTGTGTAATAAATAGGCTTTAGTGTTTTTCAATTGTAAATATATAATAAGACTTTAGTTAACTGCTTTAGTATTAATGTTCTAATTTATCTTTTATAAATGTGTTATCGTAATTTAAGATCCCTTCGATCTCTTTGTAAGAAATATAAAGTGGGAGGGATCCTTCGTAAAGAGGAGTAAGCTCACCGAAATTGTACATCACTGCAAGAAATTTGTTTGATAAGTAAAAGTTAGTAGGAGGGTTGAAGTTGTAATGATATGTATCGATATTAAAGAGCTCTTTTAACTTTTTATTAAGTATTATCTTTAATGAATTTATGGCTTCAACATCTGTTTTTAAAACGTCCTCTATGTGTAATAAATCTCCTGTTTGAAGGTTGAAGTTTAGGTATATAGCTTGTGAAGATGCATCGCGCGTATCGTAATCGAAAGATATAGCCAAGTAGGAGCTATCTGATTTGATAGGCGAGAGGTTTAAGCTGATGCGATAAGAATCATTGATAAGAGTACCTTCTAATTCTAAAGCTTTGGTTGATGTTTGTATCTCTTTTATCTGCTTATCTGTAGTCTTATTTATTAAAGTTTGAGTAAGTTGATTAAGTGTCTTTTTACACTCTGTAGTTTCATAACATATACTTTTTATAGTGCAGTTTATCTTATTTAATACGTCTTGGTTTACTCCTTTTATAGGATACTTTAATTTATAAAAACGTATGAATTGGTTTTCCTGTATAGGATTAGCAAAAAATACCGTATCAACATGTAATAGGGTTTCAAACTCAAGTGGTGATTGAGAAGTATCTTCCCAGCTATCGGCACTCTCCATCATTTCATCGTACTCAATGCTATAAGCTCCAGAATAAGGACTATTTATATTGATAACAGATTCGTTGTGCTCTGAATCGTTACTCTTCTGTTTACAAGCTGTACAGGAAATTAAAATAAATAGTATAATTAATGAGTAATATCCTTTTTGCATATCCTTATTCTTGTTAAGTAAAATAATGTTGTTATCGTCTATTAAAAATAGCTTTTGTATATTTATATGTAAATATAATAAACTAATGTGAATAATGAGAGGAGCCTATTCTATAATGGAAAGCACCTTCATTGTAAATCCTATTAATTATGGATTATAAGCGTGTTTTAAAGATTTTTCTGGAGTATAAAGAAGCTCAAAGAGCCCAGCAAATGAAGAGGTATATGAGAAATCAGTTTGATTTTATAGGCGTATCTTCTCCATTACGGCTCCAGATTACTAAACAAATTTTAAAATCACTCAACAAAGATAGTTTTATAGATTGGGGATTTATAAAGAGCTGTTGGAGTGCTTCTTATAGAGAAATGAAGTATTTTGTAATCAGTTATTTACTGCATTTAAAACAAAACTTGAATAGAGAGAGCCTAAATCAAATCGAGTATTTGCTTCTTACGGACTCTTGGTGGGATACAATTGATGCCTTGAGAGAGGTAGTTGCATATGTAGTTTTGAAGTATCCTGCTGCCAAGGAAGAGATGCTCAATTGGAGTAGGCACGATAGTATTTGGGTTAGGAGATCGGCTATAATCCATCAGTTGTTATTCAAGGATAAAACAGATACAGGACTATTGACTAAAATCGTTTTAAACAACTTAAATTCAAAAGAGTTTTTTATTAATAAGGCCATTGGCTGGGCTTTGAGAGAATATAGTAAAACAGATAGTGTATGGGTTGTAAACTTTATTGAAAATAATAAAAATGAACTAAGTAAGTTGTCGGTAAAAGAGGCTAGTAAATACCTTAAATAAGCTTGATGAGCTATTTCGTTCAATGTTTTATGAGGCTAAGCCAGATTGCAAAAACTTATTTATTAAGGTTATATATTTTATAAAATGAAGAAAGTTTTGTATCTTATATCTTCTATTGAGGTTTTAGAAACCTTTTGTATAATTAATTGTTATAATTATCTATCTTAAATATTATCATAAAAACATACATAAACATTAAACTAGACATAAAACTATGGGCAAACTAATAAATAGGACTTTTCCAGTCTTGAACATACATTCGTCAAGTTGTGCTCGCCACGTAAAACATGCTATCATTGATTTGCCAGGGGTGGCCAAAGTAGAGGTTAACCTTAGCTCTAACACTGTAGTGGTAAAGTATGACTCTACTAAACTGGCAGTTGGTGAAATACGTGCAGCTGTATTATCTGCAGGGTATGACATCATTATTGACGATGAAAATCAAATCGAGTTTTTAGAGAATGAATATCTCAAAAAAAGTAGACGACTTCGTAAAGAGGTAATTGGGGCATGGGTATTTGCATTACCAATGTTATTACTCTCAGTACAAACTTTAAATATTCCTTATGCCAACTATATTCGTATGATTATTGCATTGGCAGTAATGGTAATGTATGGCAGAGTCTTTTATGTTAACACATGGAGGTTTGCAAGGAAAAAGCACTTTACTATGGATGCTTTAGTAGCGTTAAGTACTACTGCTGCATTTTTATTTAGTGCATTCAATACTATATTTCCAGACTTTTGGTTGAGTAAAGGGCTACAGCCTTATATGTATTACGAAGCAACAGTTGTTACAATAGCCTTGGTATTAACAGGAAAGATGATGACTGCTAAATCGACAGGTAATAGTAATATCGCTATTCGAAACTTAATGGGGCTTCGACCTAAATTGGCTTTTATAATGCAAGGTGAAGAAGAGATACAGGTACCTATTAAAGAGCTTGTAGTTGGAAATAAAGTTGTTGTGCGTTCTGGGGAGAAAATACCGATTGATGGAATTGTAGTGGAAGGAAACTCTTATGTTGATGAAAGTATGATTACGGGAGAGCCTTTGCCTGTCGAAAAAGAAGTCGGATCACAAATAACTGCTGGGACTATTAATCAGCATAAAAAACTAATAATAGAGGCTCAAAAGGTGGGAGAAGATACATTCTTAGCCCAAATTATTAGAATGGTACAAGAGGCACAAGCAATGAAGACTCCTGCTGTTAAAATAGTGGATAAGGTTAGTGCATTCTTTATGCCCTTTTTTATTATAGTAGCTATAGTTTCATTAGTATTGTGGTGTACCGTAGCAGATACACAACCACGTATATGGTTTGGAATATATTCTTTTATATCTATACTAATTATTGCATGTCCGTGTGCAATAGGTTTTGCGGCTCCTGCTGCACTTATAATTGGTGTAAATAAGGCACACTTTAATGATACGTTAGTAAAAGATGCTAAGGCATTAGAGCAATTACATTCTATAGATACGATTGTTCTTGATAAAACAGGTACAATAACAGAAGGTACAACAACGGTGATAGGTTGGCTATGGGCTGTGCCTCAGAAGGATATTTATAAGAGAATTATGTTGGCTGCAGAAGAACGGGCCGATCACCCCTTGTCTAATGCCATTGTTGAAGAATTATCTATAAAAGAGCAAATTGAACCGATACAGCTAGATTCTTTCGAAGCTAAAATAGGTGGTGGAATAGAAGTTGTATATGAAGGTGAAGTTTACTGGATTGGTGGTAAGCGTTTAATGAAGGAGTATGATGTTGAGGTAAAGGCTCCATTAACAGAAATGCTAGAACAGTATGAAGAAAAGGGTAATGGTATAGTTTATTTTGGCCAACAAGATAAACTACTAGCTATTGCGGCTGTAGCAGATCAAGTTAAAGCCACCTCTTATGGGGCTATTCGTGAGCTAAAACGAATGGGCAAAAATGTGATAATGCTTACGGGCGATAGTGAACGTGCTGCAAAAGCTGTTGCAAAAAGATTAGATATTAATACCTACAAAGCAGAAGTATTGCCTAACGAAAAAGAGGATTTTATTAGAGATTTACAACGCAAAGGTAAAAAAGTAGCTATGGTGGGCGATGGTATAAATGACTCTCAAGCTTTAGCGTGCGCAGATGTAAGTATAGCTATGGGTAAAGGAACAGATATAGCTATGAATGTGGCCATGATTACTCTGATGACGTCTGATTTGTTACTACTTCCTAAAATTATAAAGTTATCGAAGCGAACAGTTAGAAATATAAGACAAAACTTATTTTGGGCCTATGTCTTTTACATCTTGGCACTACCAATTGCCGCTGGTTTATTTGCATTTCAAGGTAACATGTTAACTCCACTGATAGTTAGCATTGTTATGATTTTATCGACTGTAGCAGTTGTAATAAATTCGATATTCTTAGATAATAGAAAAATTAAATAATTATAGCTACATATAAGCATATTATAAAAGAGCCTCCGATAATTTACTATCGGAGGCTCTTTATATTATATCTACCCACTACTTACAGTTTTCTTTGGAAGTAATGATTGTTGTTTTCAATGTAATTTTTCTTTACTTTTTGATTAAATCCCTTCCCCGATTTATAATATCCAATATAATGGGCTGCTTGAAAGCCTATAAGAGCAAGAAAACATAAAATTGTAATTGTTACTAGCACTTTATTAATGAGTATTAAGTATTTAATCATAGTTGGTAATAATTAGTAGTTTATCGACTGAAATCAATATATGTATTATTGCATAATATTAATAATGAGTGTATTATGTTTTAAAACATTATGGGCGTTTAGTGGCGTACGAGTATGTTAAATGAGATTACTACACTAAATATTAAAAATATTATTGCATATTTGTGTTATATAAATAATATTACAAATGAAGAAGAGCTTGTTTCTAGTCCTATTGCTTATAGGAAGTGCTTTAACTGCTTTTGCTCAACCAGAATTAAGATTTGGTATAGATGCTGGAGTCAATTTAAGTAGAATTAAATCGTACGATTTTAAGAGTATTACTGCTTATAGAGTAGGGGGTAAAGTAGAGTATATATTACCTATGACTAAAGTCAATGCTATCTATTTGACTAGTGGTTTGTATTTAGCTAAAAAAGGGGCAAAAGTAAACGACTATAGATACTGTAAAATAAACAGTAACTACATTGATATTCCTCTTCATATTGGTTTTAGACAGCGCATTTCTTCCGATTTCAAACTATTTGAAGAGTTTGGACCCTATATATCTTTTGGGCTTTTTGGCAAAAGTGAGCTAGGAGATTTTGTTGATGCTCAAGGGGTAAAATACGAAGGTAGTAAATTCAATACTTTTGATGAGCTGAAACGTACTGATGCAGGTGTAGGTCTAAAATTAGGAGTAGAGTATAATGATATGATTCAGGTCTCTATTGGAATGGATTGGGGTTTGGTGAGAGTGATGAAGCAGTCGGAAATATTAAATTTAAGTAAAGGGCAAAATTACAGTGCTTACCTTACAGTAGGTTATGTCTTTTAGTATAATATGTAAAAACAATAAAGCCTAGCTCCCAATATACAAAGAGCTAGGCTTTATTGTTTTTAAGTAGTCTTACTTCTCTTGTTTGTAAGATAGAGGACTGATGCCTACATATCTTTTGAAATACTTACCAAAGAAAGAGGGGGTTGGAAAGTTTAAAGCATACGCAATTTCTTGGACAGAAAGATTGGTAGATTTAAGCTTTGCTTTTGCATCTAGAATTACTACATGTGCAATTAAATCAAGCACTGTACCACCAGTAACAGCCTTCACTGTTGTGCTAAGGTGTTGTGGGGTTAAGCCTAATTCTTTAGCGTAAAATTGAGCAGTCCTCTCTGTAATATAATGTTGAGTAATAAGCTGTAGCAAATCTCTATAGATTTGTTCTTGTCTACTACAAGCTACAGGGTGGTAAGGTTGGCGTTCGTACATGTTACTAACACCAATCAAGATACTCTTTAATTGGTATAAAATAATATCGGGATGTATCTCAGGTATTGTTTCGTCATTAGTAATGTTTGAAAAGACTGTAAAATAATCTTGCAGGTATTTCTTTCCTGTTCCATCTACTTTTATAATGGGTTGATCTAATATCTTGGGGTATGAAGAGCCACACATCTCCATTAGATTCACTTGGCAAATTACTTCCGAAGAGAAGCCTACAAAGCAAAACTGTACTGGAGAAACCTCTTCCATTTGTTTAAATTCAATAATACTACCAGGAAATAGTGTTATTAGTTCACCTTCTTGAATGGTATAATCAATCAAGTTTATCGATGCCCTAATGCTTCCCTTAACGCACAGAGCAAATATACAAGCTTTCAATTTACAAGCTTGTTTATAAAGATTTAAAAGGTTCTCGGTAATATCATGCCAAGCCAAAATTTTACTTGGCAAGTCTACCTGGGGAAAGTCGAAGTCTAAGTTTGGTTTGTTTATCATGGTGGCAAATTTATAAAATTTAATTACAAATAAACTATTAATTGTTTCATATTTTACTTCAGTTTCTTGATAATAATTAAAAACAGAACATCTAAATTAGTTTTGTTTTCTTAACTTTAGCAGATATAAAAACATATATTTGTCTGCTATGAATCTAATAACTAAAAACTTGAAAGTTATTCCATACCAACACGCGTGGGATAAGCAAACTGCTCTTTTTGATGCTATTATAGAGCGTAAAAGATTAAATGAAAAGTCGGATAATTACATCTTGTTTTGTGAGCACCCTCATGTGTATACAATAGGTAAACATGGTGGCGAAAATAATATGCTCATATCTGAAGAAAAACTAAAGCAAATTAACGCAACCTATTTTCATATTGATAGAGGAGGAGATATAACTTATCATGGACCAGGGCAGATAGTTTGTTATCCAATAATAGATTTAGATAAATATAAACTAGGTTTAAAAGATTATATATACCTCCTAGAAGAGGCTGTAATACGTGTTTGTAAGCACTATGGCATTGAGGCTGGACGAATGCAAAAAGCGACTGGTGTATGGTTGGATATAGATAAACCTACAGCAAGAAAAATATGTGCCATTGGTGTTCGTTGTAGCCACTTTGTAAGTATGCATGGGCTGGCATTTAATGTCAATACAGACTTACGATACTTCAGTTACATCAACCCTTGCGGATTTGTTGATAAAGGAGTTACTTCATTGCAGAAAGAGTTAGGAGCCCCACTAAATTACGAAGAGGTGCGTCTTCTTTTAGAAAAGGAACTTATAGATCTATTAGAAGCAAAGTAGCCCTATTCTGTAGTACCACCATTAAAAAGGCCCTTTTAATACCGACTAATACAATTAATGCCTACATATTTATTAATCCTATATAGGTTTGAATAGGTTTAATTTGTATTTTTGCAGTTCGAAACAGAAAACAATAAATAATTATTAAGTAAAAATAAAATGGCGAAAGAACTGAAAGATCTCACCAAACGTAGCGTTAATTACTCACAGTGGTATAACGAATTGGTGGTAAAAGCTGATTTGGCAGAACAATCGGCTGTGCGTGGTTGTATGGTTATCAAACCATATGGATACGCTATTTGGGAAAAAATGCAACGTCAGTTAGACGATATGTTTAAAGAAACTGGTCACGTAAATGCTTACTTCCCGTTACTAATCCCCAAATCTTTCTTAAGCCGAGAAGCAGATCACGTTGAAGGATTTGCTAAAGAATGTGCTGTGGTTACTCACTATCGTCTTAAAAATGCAGAAGATGGTTCGGGTGTAGTGGTTGACCCAGAAGCAAGACTAGAAGAAGAGCTTATTATTCGTCCTACATCAGAAACAATTATCTGGAATACATATAAAAATTGGATTCAATCTTACCGTGATCTTCCAATTCTATGTAACCAATGGGCTAACGTTTTCCGTTGGGAAATGAGAACTAGATTGTTCCTTCGTACAGCAGAGTTTTTATGGCAAGAAGGTCATACAGCTCACGAGACTCGCGAAGAAGCTGAAGAAGAGACTGTAAAAATGCTAAATGTATATGGCGAGTTTGCAGAGAAATACATGGCTGTTCCTGTTGTTAAAGGAGTAAAAACTGCTAGTGAACGTTTTGCAGGAGCACTTGATACATATACTATTGAGGCTATGATGCAAGATGGTAAAGCTTTGCAGAGTGGTACTTCTCACTTCTTAGGTCAAAACTTTGCTAAGGCATTTGATGTTAAGTTCGTAAACCGTGAAAATCAATTAGAATATGTTTGGGCTACATCATGGGGAGTTTCAACTCGTTTGATGGGAGCATTAATCATGACACATTCTGATGATAATGGTTTAGTACTTCCTCCTAAATTAGCTCCTATTCAAGTAGTTATTGTTCCTATCTATAAAGGTAAAGAGCAGTTAGACCAAATTAACACTAAGGTAGATCCTATCATTGCAAAATTAAAAGGAATGGGTATCTCTGTTAAATACGATGATGCAGATAACAAACGCCCAGGATTTAAATTTGCCGATTATGAATTGAAGGGTGTTCCTGTACGTCTTGTTCTTGGTGCACGCGATCTTGAGAATGGTACAATGGAGGTTATGCGTCGTGATACGCTAGAAAAATCGACAGTATCAATTGAAGGTATTGAAGAGTATGTAGCAAACTTACTAGAAGAGATGCAAGAGAATATCTACAAAAAAGCATTAGACTTCCGTACATCACACACTTATGAGGTTAACTCTTACGATGAGTTTAAAGAAAAACTAGAAGAGGGTGGTTTTGTACTTGCTCATTGGGATGGTACTCCAGAAACAGAAGCACAAATTAAAGAAGAGACCAAAGCAACGATTCGTTGTATTCCTCTTGATGGAGATACTACTCCTGGTAAATGTGTACTGACAGGCAAACCATCTGCTAGACGAGTAGTATTTGCTCGTTCTTATTAATTAAGACGATTGGTATATTATATAAAAGCTCTTAGAATTATCTAAGAGCTTTTTTTATTCTTTAATAATACCTTAAATTGCAGTTGTAACAGTAATACTTTGTACTTTATGAAGACTAAATTTGAAGAGATAGTTGTTGTAGATGCTATTGCTACCAGAGTTGTGAAAGAAAACGTAGAGGAGTTGTGGAAAAAAGCTGAGGCAGAAAACATTGATCCAATAACTAAAGATGCAGTAAGCACACTATTACTAGGAATTGATATACAGAACGATTTTATGGAGGGAATCGGAGCACTACCTGTTAGTGGATCTAAAGCCGATTTGCTGAGGCTAACCAAATGGATGTATAATAACTGTTCCAAAATAAGTAAAATTATGTGTAGCTTAGATACGCATACACATCAGCAGATATTCCATCCTATTTGGTGGGTAGATAAGAACGGTAATAACCCATCACCATTTACCATTATAACTTATCAAGACGTTGTAGATAAAAAATGGCAACCTGTATCGCCCTATCAAGAAGAATCATTGACATACTTGAAGCACTTGGCTTTATCTGGTAAAAAAGAGTTGTGTATTTGGCCATATCATTGCATTGAGGGTACACCTGGTGTAGAGTTGGAGTATCAATTTTGTAAAATGCTGCAATTTCATTCGCTGGCAAGAGGCGTCGAAGCTAGTTTAATTCAAAAAGGGAGCAATCCTTTAACAGAGATGTATGGCATTATAAAAGCAGAGTACGACCCTACAGCGTATATCAATTTAGAGGTATTACAAGCTGTAAAAGAGTATGATGCAATTTATGTTGCTGGACAAGCTTCTAGTCACTGTGTATTAGAATCGGTAAAGCAAATAGTTGATTATTATTCAGACCAACCCGAAGTTACCTCAAAGATTACGCTATTAACCGATTGTATGTCTCCGATTGCTGGTTTTGAAGAGCAGACCATAGAAGAGTTTAAAGTATTACAAGATAGCTATGGCGTTCAATTAAGAACCTCTGTAGATGTTGTTTTATAAATTATTGGATAGTAGAATACTTGATAAAAGATAAAAAGAAACGGTAAGTCTATTTATTTAGACTTACCGTTATTACCTTAAATACCTATTCTATATTTGTATATTATATTTACTCTGTTGTAATGTATCTATCTAGCGAGCTTAGCTCGTGTGTCGGGATTCTTAACCCTTCAATAAGTTTCACCAACATTGTTTCGTAGATATCCTCATTCGTTTTTCTTGCAGTAGGCAAGAAGCTATTTATGATAATAGTTTGTGTATATCGTTCGTAATAAATCCATTCATTTACTTTAATAAATGGAGAGTGAGGAAACATCACATCTTTTAAAACTTTAAAAACGACATCTCCACAACACACACAAACATTTGAGTTTAGTATAGCTAACTCTTCCTTCAGATATTGTTTATACTTATCTGCATAAGCATAAATTCTAGCATTTGAAGAGGCCACTTCAGTAGCTTGTTTGTTTATATTAACTAGCGCAAAAGGGATATTGTGTATTGTATCTACCTGTACCTCTTTATTAAAAGCTGTTTCTATGGCAGGAAACCCTGTATTAGTAGTATGCGTAAGCCCATATAACCATGCAGCCAACCTACTACCATATAATCTATCTGTGAACCATTTATCTTCTTTGTTATTGATAATGTTTCTTGAATCAGTAAGATTAGGTATAAGAGATTCTTTCTGCAAAAAGACTATGCGTCTTTCAGATTGATTCCATATGGTTTCTGTATCTTCTCTTTGGTACACTAGGCCATCTTTGCAGAAATTTAGTAAGCCATCTTGTTTTGTTGCTTTTTCCCAACGAGCAAAAAGAGTATCTAGCTGTTTGTTAATCATAACTGTATTAATGCTAATTGAAAGCTAATATAATAAAAATTAATCAATATGCTATTATAGAGCTTAGTTTAGACTGCAAAAGTATAAAAAATGTTTGAATATATCTGCCATTTTTCAGTATAATCTATGAATAAATATAAAAATAATAGTTAACAGCTCTATTTTTACAGCATAATGCCGTTAAAAGCCTGTCATTAAGCGCTCTTGTTAATACTTATTGGCTTAATTATCTTCTTTTTGCTTACTATCGGTTTGTCTATTTTCTTGCTCTTTTCGTTGCTTTAAAGCTTTTCTTTTTGCTCTAATATTATTCCAGAAAAGGAACTCTTTCCAATTCATAAAATCTTTTCGGAACATAATACCTACACCTTGTGTAGTTAGGTTTGTTCTAAACAGATATCTATCGTTTGTACGACTATAAGCCTTTAGCCTAATGTTGCCAGATCTGTTTAATAATAACTCTGCCTCAAAATCGCCAATAAAGTTACTATTAGCATAAGGATTATCTCTATAACCAAAATGTCCATTTACTAGCAATCTGTTGTTAAGCAGTTGTCCAGACAGCATTCCCTCCACCTCAACATCAGTCCACCCTTTAGTTCCTGTACTAACATTGGTACCAAAGCTCCAGTTGTTATTATTGATAATTTGAGATAGCATATCATTTAACTGTCCAGATAGGGTAGAAGATAGTACAGAAGACATCATATCAGAGCTTTCTGCATTATTATCGGTAGTATAAAACTTTCCAATTCCAAGTAAGTAGAGCACCTGCATATTTAATTGCTCTTCTGTGCTGATGTAATTCTTTACCAAAGTTTGAATGTCGTCACGTTCGTTTGGTAGTTCTAAAGAGAAGGACAAATCTGGATTTGATATTTGTCCTGTAACGTGCATTATACAATTTACTTTAATATGAGGTTGAGATTGTAAAACATTATCTGTAGGAAGTAAATCAGACAATGATACCGAATTAACAGTATATTGTGCCTGAATATCTAAAACGGCATCCATTGGATCGCCATTAAAAGTGATGCTACTGCCGTCTTTAATGATGAAGTTTTTACGTATAACTTCTTGTAAACTAAATTTGTACATTCCATTAGATATGCGGTATGTACCAAACATTTTAACATCTCCTTTATTGTAAAATTCGGTACGTATATTTCCACTACCTTTAGCTGTGATATTATCTCCTGCAATTGGGTCAATGATAATTTTAACACCTAAATCTGGAGTTCCTTCTATTTGTAAATTCAGCCTAATATCAATCGGTTCGGAGTCTTCTTCTTTAACAACGATATGTTTCTCCATCTCCTCATCTAGGTCTAGCACGTAGTTTCCGCCCGAGTTTCTATAAATAGTTTTATCGTTAAACTGTATAAACTGATTACTAGCTGCCGACGAGATACCACTTGTGATGTAAGTAAACTGAGATTTGGGTCCAGAACTAACCGATGCTGTTACATTGAGCCCTTCATTATTGCCCGATAAAATTGTTGTTCCCGAAGCAAATATTTTTCCGTATAGAGGAAAGTCGGGCGTCTCTTTTGTATTAATCACAAGCATATTATTCGACTTGATGTCAAAGTTATAGCTTAAATCTTTAAAGTGTTTGTAATATAGTTTCCCTTCTAGCGTACCATTATGTCCTTCGGTATCTTTAATTTTGATGTTGTTAAACTCTATGCCTGTGTTTGTAAACCTTAAAGAGTCGTTTACTCCAAAGGAAGTATTAAGCACATCTATCTTTAAGAAAGCATCAGCACGTAAGTCTCCTTCTAAATCGAGGGCTTTAAAAGGTCCGTGAAGTCTTACAGCACCATAGGCTTTACCAGTTACGTTCGATGCAATTCCCTCCATATATCCCTCTAGGAACTTGATGTTAGTACCATCTGCTTCAATTCTTAAATCTAAACCTGGTTTTTCTGCAACAGGAAATATATATCCCGTAACATGTGTTCCATCGGTTTCATTTTGGCTGATGTCTGCATCTAAAAATATGCCGTTATTATTGTTGTCCCACATGCCATAAATGTCCATATCTCCCATTGGGCCATCGTTAAATGTAAAGTTTGCAACATGTAGGTTCGTATTTAAAATAGCCTCTTTCCCAAAAAGCTGACTAGCATAGGCCTCCCCAGTAGTTTTACCTTTAAAATCTACATCATCTATATTTGCAATTTCAAAAACGTAGCCTAAATTAACGTCATTAAGGTCTATTTTTAGAGAGTCTTGAGCAGATTCGGACACCTTACCATCAATATGAACAAACTGCTTGTCGTTAGTAAATAGAAAATTATCTACAGCAATGTAGTCTTCTTTAACGGTTACTTTAGAGGGGTGTATATTCCAAATAGTATCGTTCAGTATAACGTCGCTAGGAAGAATATCAATATCCAGATTTAAATAGCTATTTCTTTTTTTGCTTGCACGAGCAAATAAAGTCTTGGTATTTAGCTTGCCACTATAAGTAATGCCATCGTTATTACCCCAAAATAGATTAGCATTTAGCGAGTCATTTTGTGCAGTAGCTTCAACAGCAAAGTTCACCGACGACTTTTTCTTCTTTTGGGTAAGTCTAACTTGGGCTTTTAGAATATCATTAGGGTTCTCAATCAGTAGCATACCCGATTCAAAGAACTTATTATCGTATCTAAATTTAGGGAAATATCCCTCTACATATACCTTTTGATCTATGTCGTTTATGTAACCTTTTAAAGTAGAGTGAGCATAAGTCTGAAAAGGTATATTAAGCATCTTAGTAAGTAGATTTGTATCTATTAAATCGATGTCGAAGCTGAAATTGTTTTCGCTCTTCTTATTGGTCTTAATCTCCGATGTTAGTGCTGGCAGATAATGCTTGCATGTATTAACAAGACTATTATATATTGTTTTGTAGGTGTACTTACCATTAATTTGAGCTTTTAAAAATTCCGAATCTATAGCCAGTGTATTGATGTGATCTGTTCTTTCGGCTCTTATATTTAGATTGTTTAAAGCGTAGTCTTGTCTTGTACTGGTAAATGAAAGGTTATTTACATTAATTTCTCCATTTAGCTCGTCTATTGAGCCTCCGCTAAAGTTTGCATCAACATTTACAGAAAAGTTTGCCTCTTCATCCTTATCTGTTAGGTGTAGGTTATAAGGTTTTATGTTTTTAAGGTTGGCTATGAAGTTAAATGTTGGCACGTAAGAGGCCAAGTTGAAGCTACCCATTAGGTTTATCTCTGCATTTTCGTCATTTAGATGAAAGCTACCATCAAAACCTCCGTTGTTATAAAGCGCATCAATTGTAATATTTTCGTAGTTGTAGTTATTGTAACTAAATTCAGAAATAGTACCATCAACAAGTATATGTGGGTAGTTTCTAGCCTCCAATTTTTGACCTGTAACATTAATATCGAAGCTAATCTTTCCAAGTTTACTATTGCCACTTAATTTACCTAAATCGAACTGCTTTGTATATAAAGAACCTTTATAGTCAATTTGGTTTTTTTGAGCAGAGTTTGTGAATTTTACATCTGTTCTAAAGCTACCTATCTCTGTTTTAAAGATACCATAAGTAACAAATTCTCTAATAAAACCAGAAAGTTCTCCTGTAAAATTGAAATAACCTAATCGTTTCAATATAGGTGGTGTTTCGGGGTTTTCCGAGAAATTTCTGACTAGAAAGTTTATCCCCTCCTGATCGGCATAAAACTTACTTAGGTTGGCATAGGCAAAGGTTAACTCTGGATTTGTTAAGTCTGTTAAAGAGCCACTTCCATTAACCATAAGGTGATTATTACCATTCAAGTATAGCTTTTTTAGCTGTAACTGGTTTAGCGTACCAGTAACTTCAATACCTAAATCAATTTTTTCATGGAAGTTTTTAAAAGCAGGAACAAATGCACTAAAATCGCTTAGTGTAAAGTAAGAGGGAAGTGTATTAAAACTAAAATCAACCCTATCAGCAAACTGAGAGAAGGAGACAATGTCTTGATACTCTAAGTTGATAGACTTAGCGCTTAACTCTGTTTTGGGTAGTTCAAGCTTAATGTTGTCAATTCGCATTTTTTTGCGGTTGGCCACAACCTTGAGTGATAGTTTTTGAATATCTACCCCCGAAGCCTCAGTAAGACTCAATCGCTTGATGTTTGCATTAATAGAGTCGTTTTGTAGCGCTTTTAAAGAGATGTTCCCAACAATGTTATTTATGTTAACATGGTTGGGGTTAAATTTATTTTCGGTATATGGCTCGCTAGCTACATCGTAGGTCATTTTACCTCTACGAATAAGCAGCGAATTTATTCTTAAATCTATATTGCTCTTTTTATCTTCCTCGGGTGTAGATAGTGCATCAATAATAAACTGCATATTGAGTTTATCTTCGGGCGTCTGTTTACGTAGCTTTAAATCAAAGCCAAATAGCTGTACACTATTAATAGATATTTTACCCTCTAGGAGAGCTTGAATATCAAATCTAGCCGATAATCTTGAAACTTTTAGTAAGTCTTGTTTGTTTTGGTCTTTTACATAAAAGTCTTCAATTATAATACGATTGAATAGGCCTAAGTCAATACGTCCAACTTTTAACTCAGTATCAAGCAGTGTAGCTAATTCATTAGCCACTAAATTTGCTACTTTAGACTGAATAGAAGGTATATTGAGCAGACCAATAAGTAGTAGATATAGTCCAATAACTATAGCTAACACCCATCGTACTATTTTTTTTATGGTTTTGATAAAATCTTGGTTTTATGTTTTAACATAACAAAAATAGAAAATTTAATAGAACGAATCCCACTTTTATGTTACTTTTGTATAATATAAAGATAGATTAAATATGAGTACAATTATATTAGGGATTGAATCATCTTGCGATGATACGTCCGCTGCTGTTATAAAAGATGGCTTTTTACTTTCTAACGTAGTTGCTAGTCAGGCTGTTCACGAATCTTACGGAGGTGTTGTTCCTGAATTAGCCTCAAGAGCTCACCAACAAAATATCGTTCCTGTAGTACACGAAGCATTAAAACGTGCAGGTGTTACCAAAGAAGAGTTAAGTGCCGTTGCCTTTACACGTGGCCCAGGTTTAATGGGTTCACTTCTTGTAGGTGTGTCATTTGCAAAAGGTTTTGCTAGGTCGTTAGATATTCCTATGATTGATGTAAACCATCTTGTAGGTCATGTGTTAGCACACTTTATTAGTGCTGATGGTGATGAAAATATCCATCCTAAATATCCTTTCTTATGTCTATTGGTTTCTGGAGGTAACTCTCAAATCATTAAGGTTAAAAACCATGATGATATGGAGATACTTGGCCAAACTATTGACGATGCTGCAGGAGAAGCTATTGATAAATGCTCTAAAGTAATGGGGTTAGGTTATCCTGGTGGACCTATTATTGATAAAATGGCAAGACAGGGAAATCCTGAAGCCTTTAAGTTTAACAAACCTCATATTCCAGGTTTAGACTACAGCTTTAGTGGTTTAAAAACATCTTTCTTATATTCACTACAAGATTGGATTAAAGAAGATCCTAACTTTATTGAAAATAATAAAAACGATTTAGCTGCATCCTTAGAATCTACTGTTGTAGAAATTTTGATGGATAAACTTCGTAAAGCTGCTAAAGAGCATAATATTAAAGAGGTGGCTGTAGCTGGAGGTGTATCGGCAAATACAGGGCTTAGAAATGCTTTTAAAGACCATGCTAAGCGCTATGGATGGAATGTATATATTCCTAAATTTAGTTATACTACGGATAATGCTGCTATGATAGCAATGGCTGGGTATTTCAAGTACTTAGATAAGGATTTTGCTACAATAGACTTGCCTGCATACTCTCGTGTAACACTGTAATTATAATAAGGGAGGATTGAATATATGAAAGTTTTTGCCGAAATCGTTACAGTAGGAGATGAACTATTAATAGGCCAAGTGGTAGATACAAATTCTGCTTGGATTGGGAAGCAACTCAATATGATTGGGGTAGCTGTAAATAGAATAACGTCTGTACGAGATGATGAGGCCGAAATATTAAATGCTGTTGATACGGCACTTTCGCGTTCCGAAATTGTATTAATGACAGGTGGATTAGGGCCAACCAAAGACGATATAACTAAGACTACACTTTGTAAGTACTTTAATACAGAGTTAGTTTTTAATCAAGAGGTGTACGATAATGTTCTTCGTATTTTGGCTGGTAGAATACCTATGAACGAGCTCAATAAAAGCCAAGCCTATGTTCCTAAGTCTTGTACTGTGTTACAAAACAGGGTGGGGAGCGCTTCGATTAGCTGGTTTAATCATAAAGGTAAAGTTTTGGTTTCTATGCCAGGTGTGCCACAGGAGATGAAAACTGCCATGAGTGAAGACATTCTACCTAGATTAAAAAGTCAGTTTAACACCGATTATATAATACACCATACATTTTTTGTGAAAAACTATGCCGAAGCTGTATTGGCCGAGGTGTTGGAAGAGTGGGAAAATCACTTGCCCGCTTGTTTAAAGTTGGCTTATCTTCCTCAGCCAGGAGCCATGCGCTTAAGACTAACTGCACAGGGTAGTGATAAAGTAGTTTTAGTAGAAGCTTTACAAAAAGTAGAAGTAGAGTTGCGCTCTATTCTCAAAGCTGATGTTTTTGCAGAAGATGAAAGACCAATAGAGCAACAATTGGGAGAGCAATTGGTGAAGCATGGAATGATGGTAGCTACAGCAGAAAGTTGTACGGGAGGAACAATGGCATCAAGATTAGCAAGAAATGCAGGTGCATCGGCTTATTTTGTAGGAAGTATTGTCTCTTATACGAACGATGTTAAAATGAATCAGCTGGGAGTGAAGGAAGAGACACTGAAAAAACATGGAGCTGTAAGTGAAGAGACAGCTATTGAAATGGTAAATGGTGTTTGTAATAAATTGAATACCCCTTGTGGATTGGCTACAACAGGGATTGCAGGGCCTTCGGGAGCAGTTCCTGGTAAACCCGTAGGTACGGTTTGGATTGCTGTAAAATGTAATGAAAAGGTAGTTACACGTATGTTAAACTATGACCACGGAAGGGAAATGAACATAGAAAGAGCTAGTAATCATGCTTTTTTTATGTTGATGGAACAACTTCATTGCCTTAAATAGTGTTAGTTGCCAAGTAATTATTTTATAAATACTTTGCTTTTTACCTAGAAATGCATTTACTTTGCACTCTGTTTGAAATAAGTATAGAGAAAAAATTAAAAGAAAGATAGAAATGTCGAAGATTTGTCAAATTACCGGAAAGAAAGCCATGGTGGGCAACAACGTTTCACACTCTAATAGAAAGACAAAGAAAACTTTTAGTGTGAACTTGTTTACTAAGAAGTTCTACTATGTGGAGCAAGATTGCTGGATCAGCCTAAATGTTAGTGCTGCTGGTTTACGCACAATTAATAAAGTAGGCTTAGATGCTGCTCTTCATGAAGCAGTAGCTAAAGGATTCTGCGATTGGAAAAACATTAAAGTTTTAGGTTAAACAAGGAGGACTGACTTATGGGAAAAAAGGCAAAAGGAAATAGAGTGCAAGTGATTTTAGAATGCACAGAGCACAAAGAGAGTGGTATGCCAGGAACTTCACGTTATATCACTACAAAAAACAAGAAAAATACAACTGAAAGAATTGAGTTGAAAAAATACAACCCAATCTTGAAGAAAGTAACAGTACATAAAGAAATTAAATAAAATAATAAGTTATGGCAAAAAAACCAGTAGCTAGAACGCACGAAGGTCAAGACCGCGCTTATACTAAAGTAATTAAAATGGTGAAATCACCAAAAAATGGCGCTTATTGTTTTGAAGAAAAAATTCTTCACAAAGATGAGATGAAAAACTTCTTTGAAAAATAATAGAGTCTTTATGACTGAAAAATATGCCCCTCTTTATAATTAAAGAGGGGCTTTTTTTATATATATAACTCAATATAACACCGATAAGAAGAAATTCGCACCTAGTGTGCCCATTTGTATGTTGCCGATATGCTCCAAGTATGTCGGCAATGTGCCTCTGTCTTGTCGCCGACTAACTTGAGGTGTGTCGGCAATCAAGAAGACTCACGAGCTTAATATAGGTAAGATGTGTATTATTATACTTTAATCAAGGAGTAAATATGTTCATCTTATAGCTAATAATTATTATCTTTGTAACTCTTATAGGTGTATATACTAAACTAATTCGTGAAATATGGGATTATTTAATTTTTTCTCGAAAGGGAAGAAAGAAAAAGAGACGCTTGATCAGGGTCTATCAAAAACAAAACAGAGTGTATTTAGCAAAATAGCTCGTGTGGTTGCTGGTAAGTCAAAAGTTGATGATGACGTACTAGATGATTTGGAAGAGGTGTTAATTACATCTGATGTTGGGGTAGATACTACGCTTAAAATTATAGAGCGTATTGAGAAGAGAGTAGCGACTGATAAGTACGTGAATACAAGCGAGCTTAATAGAATACTCCGTGAAGAAATTGCTTCTCTATTAATCGAAAACAAATCATCAGATAGTGCATTTGATTTGCCAGAAAGCAAATATCCATATGTTATTATGGTTGTTGGTGTTAATGGAGTGGGTAAAACTACGACTATTGGTAAGATAGCAAGTAAATTTAAAGCTGCTGGAAAATCAGTCTATCTAGGTGCTGCCGATACCTTTAGAGCTGCTGCTGTAGAGCAACTTGTGGTGTGGGGAGACCGTGTAGGTGTGCCTGTAATTAAACAAAAAATGGGTGCAGATCCAGCATCAGTAGCTTTTGATACATTGAGCTCGGCTGTGGCAAATAATGCAGATGTAGTGATTATTGATACAGCAGGACGTTTACACAACAAGATTAACTTGATGAACGAGCTTACCAAAATTAAAAATGTAATGCAGAAAGTAATACCAGATACGCCAAACGAAGTATTACTAGTGCTTGATGCATCGACTGGGCAAAATGCTTTCGAACAAGCTAAACAATTTACTAAAGCTACAGAGGTAAATTCACTTGCCATTACTAAATTAGATGGTACAGCCAAAGGTGGTGTAGTAATAGGAATATCAGACCAGTTCCAAATTCCAGTTAAATACATTGGTTTAGGAGAAGGTATTGATGACCTTCAGGTTTTCGATAAAGTGGAATTTGTAGATTCATTATTCGGCGGAAAAGATAAAGAATGAGTAAGAAAACAATTGATATTATAACATTAGGCTGCTCTAAGAATTTAGTAGATTCAGAGCAACTTATTCGTCAGCTAGAACAAGCTGGATATGACGTAAAACACGATCCAGAAAACCCACAAGGTGAAATTGCAGTAATTAATACTTGTGGCTTTATTGGCGATGCAAAAGAAGAGTCTATTAATATGATTCTAGAATTTGCACAAGCTAAAGAAGAGGGAGAACTAGAAAAACTATTCGTGATGGGCTGTCTTTCTGAAAGATACCTTAAAGAGTTAGCTATAGAGATTCCTCAGGTAGATAAGTTCTACGGTAAATTTGATTGGAAACAATTAATGGAAGATTTAGGTGATGTTTACGATCCTAAATTGTATCTTGAAAGAAGTTTAACAACTCCACGACACTATGCATACCTTAAAATATCTGAAGGTTGCGATAGAACATGTTCTTACTGTGCCATACCATTAATAACTGGTAAACACGTATCTAGACCAATGGAAGATATCTTAAAAGAGGTGGAACTATTGGTGAAAAGAGGGGTTAAAGAGTTTCAAGTTATTGCTCAAGAATTGACTTACTACGGTTTGGACATATACCAAGAGCAAAAACTACCAGAATTGATTGAAAAAATAGCTCAGATACCTGGGGTAGAGTGGATACGTTTGCACTATGCATATCCAGCGCACTTCCCATTTGACCTATTACGTGTAATGCGCGAGAACGATAATGTGTGTAAATACATGGATATAGCGCTGCAACACATAACAGATAATATGTTGAAGAAAATGCGTCGTAATGTATCTAAAATGGATACGTTAGACTTAATTCAGCGTATGCGTAATGAGGTGCCTGGAATTCATATTCGTACTACATTAATGGTAGGGCACCCAGGAGAAACAGAACAGGATTTTGAAGAGTTGAAAGACTTTGTACGTATGGTCAAATTCGACCGTATGGGAGCTTTTACATATTCGGAAGAGGAGGGTACTTACTCTGCCAAAACCTATGAAGATAATATTCCTGCTGATGTAAAACAGGCTCGTTTAGACGAGTTGATGGATATCCAGCAAGGGGTATCGGCCGAAGTGGCACATCGTAAAATAGGAACTGAAGAAAAAATTATTATAGACCGACTAGAGGGAGAATATTTTATTGGAAGGACGCAATACGACTCTCCAGAAGTAGATCCCGAAGTTCTTATTAAGGACGAAGGTCAAGATTTTAAAATTGGTGAATTTTATAATGTTAAGATTGTCGATGCAGACGATTTTGATGTATATGCTGAGGTAATACTATAAAATGGAAAAAAATAGCCCTATCTATCTTAATAAGTTAGCAGATAAAATGGGTAAGAAAGAGGCAAAGGTTTCAATGATTATTGAGACCTTTGTTATTGGTCTTTCTGCCGACTTACACGCAAAGTCAACTATAGGCTTTGAACCTTTTGGTGCGTTTAGTCTTCAAAAACATATGGAATATGTATCTGAAGAAGAAGGTAAGCGTGTGTTATACCCTCCACGATTGCAAGTTGAGTTTTCATCTTCTGCAATTGCAGGTGTGTTGCTTTCTGACGATGATGCAGATTTAGTGCATACTTTTAAAGAGCTTGCAGAAAAATATGATGCTAGTACAGATGCTATTACACTGTTTATATCAAGACTTAAATCGACCTTGAAGTCGGTGTTACTGCAAGAAAAATATGCCTACGTGCCCTACTTAGGCTCTTTTGAAGGAGAACTAGGAAGTGAATTGCAATTTACGGCTGATGCATATTTTTGTAAATTGATTAATAAACCATTCTCTTATTTTGAGCCCGTTGTGATAAACGAGGAAGATAGTGCTACAAATAGAGAAGAGCAGCAAGTAGAAGGTAAAGCAGATAATTCTGAAAATAGATTGGGCGATGGCTTAAATACAGAAGAAGTACTTGAAGAGCCCATTAAGAAAGAAGTTAATCAAAAGGAGAACTTGGTAGAATCTGTAGAGAAAGAGGTTGAAACAAGTGAAGAAGAGGGCAGTTGTATAAAAGAGAATTGCGAAGAGCCTCTTAATGACTTAGATGCTACTGATGGAACTAATATTGATTCTGAAGGAGTGGATATTGAAGTGTCTTTACCCGAAATTGAAGTAGTTCCTACCGTGAAATCCGACGACTCTAAAGAGCAAGATAGCGAAGAAAAGGCTGAGCATAATAATGAAGGTACCACAAATTTAGTAGTAGTGGGTGAGGAGTCAGTCCCAAAAACACCTGAAACCAATAAATCTAAAGACTTCCAATTATTTGCGATAGAACAGCTCATAAAAGATAAAGATAAACAAATTCGTTACTATAGAAGGGTGTCAATTTGCTTGATAGTATTACTATTTTTATTGATTATATCTATTTTTTTAGCTTGGAGTAGTGGATATTTAAAGAATTTTAATACAAATAATACTCAGGAAGCTAGAATGCCAATAATTGAGCAAAATATAGCAACAGATAATAAGGTTACTGAACCATTAGAAGTACAGGGAGTTGAATTTCAAACCCCTACAGATGACGCTGTATCCAAAAATTTGACTGATTCAGTTTTAATAGCTCCAGTTGCTCCCGAAAATAGGGAAGAGGGGGAAGCTATAGAGAGTGATGAGTTAAATTATGTTTACCATAAGTTAAAACGAGGGGAGACTTTAAGGGGTATTTCTTATAAATATTATAAAAATAAAGACGATTGGCAGATATTAGTTGATGCTAATCAAGAAGTTATACAAGATCCGGACAGAATTCCAGTGGGAGAGATCATCCGAATTCCAAAAAAGCACTAATAAGTACAAATTTGTCTTCTATCAGAATTGTATTAAATTTGTATCGGTATTTTTTATTGAGGTTAAATGGATGTTAATCTGTCTATATGTAGTAAAGCATGATTGCAATGTTGCATAACAAATTATGAAAAACATCAATTGACCTTAAATTTTAAATAATAACTATACAAATTCAATTAAATTATTTAATGGTATGAAGACAAGCAAGAATGGACAATTCTTCTTTGGTCGTGGACTAAGAGGACTTGTAACATTATTCGTGCTGTTTTTGTCTCTACCTATGTTCGCTCAAAACGTTGAGCTAACTGGTACTGTGACGGATGAAACAGGCGAAACTGTTATTGGTGCAAGCGTCCTTGTTAAGGGAACTTCTAAAGGTACAATTACCGATTTTGATGGAAACTATACATTGAAAGATGTTACAGTTGGATCTGAATTAGAGTTCTCATTCATTGGAATGAAGCCCGTAACAGTAAAAGTTGGAAATAAGACAACTATCAATGTTGTTCTTAAAGAAGACTCAGAACTTCTAGACGAAGTTGTTGTAACAGCTCTAGGTATGAAGCGTGAACAAAAAGCTCTTGGTTACGCTGTTACTGAAGTTAAAGGTGACGACCTTAAAGCTGCAAACTCTATCTCTCCTGTAAGTGCTTTACAAGGTAAAGTAGCAGGTGTTGAAATTTCACAATCGGACGGTGGTATGTTCGGTGCATCTAAAATTCAAATTCGTGGTGCATCAACTCTTTCAAGTAACAACCAACCTATTTATGTAGTTGATGGTGTAATCCTTGATAATAACATCTCTGGTAACGATGACTTGAACTGGGGACAGAATGCAAATGACTATGGTAACGAGTTGAAAAACTTGAACCCAGACGATTTTGAAACAGTATCTGTACTTAAAGGTGCTGCTGCAACTGCTCTTTATGGTTCTCGTGGTTTGAACGGAGCTGTGGTTATTACTACAAAAAGTGGTAAGGGTATGAAAGGTATTGGTGTATCTGTTTCTCAAACTTTCGGTTTTGATGTAAACTACAAATACCCTAAAGCTCAGTACGAGTTTGGACCTGGCTATTGGGCTGGTGTTAGAACTGGTTATGCTGGTGGTGGTGTAGATAACAAATGGGATGACACAACTATCTATAAAAATAAAGAAGGTATTGATTCATTCCGTGGTGCTCCAGGTATTGGCTTAGGATATGGACCAAGATTTGATGGTCGTCCTATGGAAAACTTTGATGGCACTATGACAACTTACTCACCATACAAAAATGGTGTGAAAGATTTCTACCAAGTAGGTTTCAATACAAACACTAACGTTTCTGTTCGTGGTGGTAATGATACTACACACTTCTTTACATCTCTTTCTTATAAAAAAGCAGAATCAACAATCAAAAGAAATACGTTTGACCGTATCTCTTGGATGTTGAAAGCTAGCCATAAAATTACTGATAAAGTAACTGTGGAAGGATCTGTAAACTTTGCACACTCAAAACCTCGTAACGCAGCTCGTGAAATAGGTATTGAGTCGGTAGTTGGTGACCTTGCAAACTTTGTAAAACCAGGTGACTGGCGTCGTCATTATACTGCAGATATAGGTGGTGGTCTTGCTAGTTCTAAGAATGGTGACAAATATGGTTACGTTCCTGGTAGTGTTAGAGGCAACTGGTGGAATATGTACGAAAATGATTACACACACCGTGAGTACGTTATTCGTCCATCTTTAGAGCTTAATTACCAAATTTTAGACTGGTTGGCTTTTAAAGCAGAAGTAAACATGAACCTTTATAAAAACAGCTACGAAGCAAAAGAAATGGGTAGCGGTATTAATAGAGAAGGTGGTTTCTATCAGCTTAACAGCAGTCTAAAAGAACAAATTACTACAGCTGGTACATTTACAATGAATAAATCATTTAAAGATTTCTCTTTAGGTGGATTCTTACGTGCAGAGTACTATGCTAAGAGAGAGCAAAGAGAAGGTTCTCAAACTAAGGGTGGCTTAATTGTTCCTGGTCAATTCTTTATTGGTAACTCTAAAGAGACTCCAGAATCTTATGCAGAACTATTCGGTACAAAAAGAATGGCTTCTGTTGTAGCGGCAATTAATGCTTCTTGGAGAGATCAATTATTCTTAGATGTAACAGGTCGTAACGACTGGTCTTCTGCATTAGTTTACTCGAATGGTAGAGGTAATAACTCATTCTTCTACCCATCTGTATCTGGATCTTGGTTAATTTCAAACTCATTCCAGTTGCCAGAGGCTATTTCGTTTGCTAAACTTCGTGCTTCATGGGCTCAAGTTGGTAATGATACTGATCCATATACAATTAACCAAGGTTATAACATTGGTAGAGTTGAAACAGAAGATGGATTTATCTATACAAATAGTTTCTCAACAGACCAAATCTTAGAAGCTAACCTTAAACCAGAGCGTAAAAATGCTTGGGAAATTGGTGCTGATGTAAGATTCTTGCACCATAGAATTGGTGTTGATGCTACATTCTATCGTGAGAATACGAAAGATCAAATTATGTCAATTTCTGTGCCATGGGAATCTGGTGTTACTTCGAAATTAGTTAACGCTGGTAATATTCAAAACCAAGGTGTTGAAATAGCATTGAACTTCATTCCTGTTCAAACTAAAGATTGGGAGTGGTCACTTGATTACACATTTACTAGAAATAGAAGTAAAATTGTAGAACTTCACCCTGATGTAGCAGATTATATTCCTCTACAAGGTCAAGCTAATGCTTATGACTTCCGTATTGGTTCTGTTGCAAAAGTAGGTGGTGCATATGGTGTGTTGATGTCTGACATCCTTCCTGCTAAAGACGAAAATGGTAATACAATCCTTAACTGGAGTAATAACCTTCGTGCTGCTTATGCAAAAAGAGATGGTACGGTAAGAGAAATAGGTGATATGAACCCTAAGTTCTTAAGTTCTCTTGCAAGTACATTAACTTGGAAAAACTTATCTCTACGTGTAGCTCTTGATGCTCGTGTAGGTGGTTATATTGCTTCTTATGCAAACCGTTATGGTACTGCTTATGGTAATACACACAGATCATTGAAATATCGTGATGGTCATGGTGGTATCACTTGGACATCTAAACAAATGGATCGTATCGTAGAAAAGAACCAAGCTGGTGAAGAAGAAGTTAGATTCATTGAGTCTGGTAGCTATAATATGACATACCACGATGGAGTTATTCCAGAGGGTGTATTTGGTCAAGGTCAAAAAATTATTGGTGTTAATGGCGAAGAGTTTGATGCTTCTGGTCAGTCTTATGCAGATTTAGTACAAGCAGGTATTCTTGAGCCAACTCATGCTGGTGCATACCACTACTTTAGCAATGACTGGGGTAATGGTGTTATTAATGATGGCTGGGTAAACAAACTATCGTATATCGCATTAAGAGAGGTTACTCTATCTTATAGATTCGATAAAGCCATTGCACGAAAATTAAAAGCTCAAGGTTTAAGTATGTCTTTAACTGGTCGTAACTTAGGTTATTTATATAATTCACTTCCTAACAACTTGAACCCAGAGTCAATTCGTGGTAACCGTGCAGGTGAATTTAGATCAAGATCATTCAGTCCTTACACTGCAAGCTTTATGTTCAGTGTAAATATTGATTTTTAAATCTTGTATAACTATTTAAAAGAAGAATACAATGAAATTTAAATATATATTATCTGCTGTACTAGGTTCTGGCTTATTGCTAAGCAGCTGTATGGATAAGTTTGGTGATATTAATACCAACCCATCAGTAGTAACTGAGGCAGATATCAGATTTCAGTTTACAGAACTTGAAAAAGACTTCATTCCATCTGATTATTGGGCATGGTTTTATGACTATTCTATCATGCTTAAATGGGGACAAATAACAGTTCCTGGTGGTGGTAATGATGATAAATTGAACGAAAGAGATGGAGCAGCTGGTGGTGCAAATACAATTAAGAAAATGATTGCATCTTACCGTGATATTCAGCACAATTCATCTAAAATGAGAGATGAAGGAGCAGAGTATAAGCACATTCAAGCAATGGCTAATACTTTAGTTATCTATACTGTACTTCAAAATACAGATATGTATGGCTCAAGACCGTATTCAGAATTAGGATTAGCGAGATATAATAGTGATTCTAAATATCTTACTCCTAAATATGATACGCAAGAAGAGTTGTTCAATCAATTCTTAGACGAGTTGAAAGAAGCTGTAGCTATCTTATCTAGTAAGACTTATAACTATCAAGGTAAAGAAGTGAGCCAAGTGAATCTTGGTAAACAAGACTTATTCTTTAATGGTGATTCTGAAAAATGGGGTAGATTTGCTAACTCTTTGCGTCTAAAAATTGCAGCTAGATTAATTAATACTGATAAAGCTCGTGCTTTTAAAGTAGTTGAAGAGGCTGCAAACGAAAGAGTTGGGCTTATTGATGATGTAAAGTATAATGCTATTAATTATAAGGGCATTAAGTACTATGGTCCAAATGACAATCCATCTCCTGGTGTTGCTAACTATAAGTTAATAGAGTTTATGAAAGAGAACCGTGACCCACGTCTTCGTTTCTTCTTTACTAAGAACTCTTTCAACTCTAAAGTAGTTCAAGCATACCTAGATGCTCATGCAGAGGATCCTAAACAACCTGAACTTCCTGAGTATATTGCTGAAAAAGTGATTACTAAAGATGTAGATGGTAGAAAAGTATTTGATGGTTGGAAAGAACCAGGTGAGCCTTGGGTACGTTACCATGGACTTCCTGTACAGATTAATGCGAAGGACAAAGCAGAGTGGAGCCAATATTTTGACTTAGGTAACTTCTATAACAAAATAGCTCTTAAAAATGCTAAAGGTGAATCTGTTGAAAGATCTTATAATTTAATGTCTGGTCTTCAGATGCAACATTATAAGAATAACAACAAGTTCTCTTATCCAGACTCTCCATTAGTAGCGATTACTGAAGATATAGATCCAAAGGTTCTTTATTCATTTATAATGAACTCGGCAGAAGTAAACTTATATCTTGCTGAATTTAAACTATTGGGTGCAAAATTACCTAAAGATGCTAAAGAGTATTTTAAAGCAGGTATTGAGCAGTCTATTCTTGGTTGGGATAAAATGTCTGAGTTAAATAAAATTCGTTATTACGATGCTAAGTATGACGATAACGAAGAGTTAGTTAAACTTAAAGAAGGTGAAATAGATGAGCTATTAGGTAAAGAAGCTTACCAATTGACTGGTGATGTAAATTCTGACTTAGAAAAAGTTTATCTACAACAAAGATTCAACTTCATCTTTATGCCACAAGAAATGTATGTAACAATGCGTAGAAGCGGTTATCCGAAGTTTGATTCTAAGATTTTCCCATTTGAGTACTTCAATGAGGATAAATCTGATTACATCTTACCAAGAAGATTCCCATTCAGAGCTCCTGCAGATACAGACATGATGAAGGATATCTATAATAATATGTTAGAAGAGCAAGGTTTCTCAATTGGTTTTGAACCTTCAATTCTAAATACTCAAAGAGTGTGGTACGATAAGATGGCACCTCAGTTTGGTACTGGTAAATAATGAAAGTGTTTAAGTAATACTTACATTGTATATATAAATAGGCGGGGATCTCTATAATTAGAGTTCCCCGCTTTTATTATGCCTATATGTGTATGATTAGATAATAAGATAGAACTCTTTGTCTAAGAGCTTCTACCTTATTTATGCTGGACTATTGTGGTCTGTTTTGTGCTGTTTAAAGTGTATATGTATAGAGGCTATTTTAGCGCACAGAGTAAAATGAGAGTAATGAATTGAGCTTGCCTCTTATCTTTTAAATTTGTCTTTTAAAAAGATGTGTGGCATTTGTTTGGGCTTTAAGGTGTAGAAATAAAAAAGGCAAATAGTTACTTACTATTTGCCTTCATGTATATATATGATGTATTGATTTTATATCATTGGATTTCTAATTCTTCCATTCATTTTAGCATGCTTTTTAGATAGCATCTTTCCAATTAAACCATCGATAGAAATTCTTCCAGGCCCAGATATTAATAAGATTAAAAATAGTGCAAGATATAAAAAAGCTAGCTCTTTTGTGGCAAATGGATCAGTGCTGTGTACCATAAAATATGCTACAGACATTGTACTAATCATTGGCAGAATGGCTAGTCTAAAAAGAAACCCTATAATAAAGGCAACCGAACATATTAGCTCACCAAATATGGCTAAAATGAGTGATGAACGACTGGTTATTCCTAACGGATCTGGGAAGGTCTCTTGTAATAATTCAAAGTTTTCCCACTTGTCTAAACCATGTTTTAAGAACAAAAAGCCCACTATAATGCGTAAACTAAGAATTAATAAGGATTTAGATAAATTACTATTTCCTGTAGGGGTAGGAGGGAAAATCAATTTGGTCACAAAATTCATTTTTATGTATGTTTAATTCGGTTGTTTTAGGTTGAAAGACTAAAAATATTAATTTGAAATAGAAATGTAGATATAAATATCCAACAAATCATATTCTTATCTTTACTATTAGGTTTTTGAATTAAATAATTAACATTATTTAAGCAGTCCAAGCTCTGCTATCGAGTAATAGTCGGATAAATCGGCTGTACGATGTACTTTTAGCTTAATAAATCGAGCTTCTACAGTTTTATCAAAATACTGCCACTGTTGGATAGGATTATTGGTCATATTTCCGAATTCTTCTTTGTTAAGAACGGTTTCCCAATGTACACCATTATCGCTTATAAGGACAGAGTATTTGTGAATGGAGTTAGTTAGGTTCTTAACAGGAGTGTATATAATTCCAGAAAAATCTTGAGTCCTACCTAAGTCTATAATAATATCTTCTTTGCCAAACCAATATGTGGTTATGTTATTATCTATAATGCTTTCTCCCTCCTCCATGGGTCTAATTAACTTCCATCTGTAAGTACTAAATTCATTTAAAACTCTTACAGCCTCTTTTTGTTGCGGAATAGTACTCCTGTATGCTGCAAATTTAGAAATAAACGCTGTGTTTCTTGCCGAAAGAATGTTGATTCTTAATTGGTCTGCACGTATCTCTTTAGGTAACTTAATTATTTTTTTATAACCTATTGTATTCCCATTATAAATAGTAACCCACTCGTTGTCTATATGAGCATCAATACTAAATTTTTCGATGCGTTGTCCATGTGATATCTCTTCCTGAATTAATAGCGTATTGATAATCTGCTTTTGGGTTAGATTATACTTCACAGACTCTCCTTGTGGAACTTTATGGAGTACTGTGCTATTTTCAACTACATTGTCAGTCTTTAAATAAGATATATATTGATTAAACTCACTAAGTCTTGTAGAGTCTGCTTTAGAAATAAGCCCCTCTTTATTTGGAGGAATACTAAGTAGGAGCATGGCGTTGTTCCCTACCGAGTTATAATAAATTTTAATAAGATCTGCTACCGATTTTATATGTGCATTTTGTTCAGGTTTATAAAATACTCCAGGTCGTATAGATACGCACATCTCAGCAGGGTACCAATGCAACTCTTCTGCTTTTTCAAGAATAGATCGTCCTCCTAAATCTTTAGAACTAAAGGTTAATCTTAGCTCATTGTCAGAAGAAGCTTTACCCTTACTATAAGGTTGTAGAGGAGTAACACTCCATTCTGCACTTCTTTTTGCTCCAATTTCATTTCCTATCCATCTAATATCATCACCAACAACAGCAGTTAGTGCATTCGGTTGAAGTTTATGGATTGTAGCTAAAATTTGCTCCCAATTAAAGTTGTGTGGCTCTTTATGCAAATCTACATTACTGATGTTGTCTATCCATATTTCGTATATATCTCCATAATTGGTTAGTAACTCTTTAATCTGATCCATGAAGTAAGAATCAAAGTAGGGTGTGCCGTAACTACTGCTATTTCTATCCCAAGTAGATATATATATACCAAATTTAATACCATACTTTTCGCAGGCTTTTTGTACCTCTTTAACTACATCACCTCTTCCGGCTTGCCAAGGGGTAGATGCTATAGAGTAGTTAGTAGTTCTTGTGGGCCATAAGCAGAAGCCATCGTGGTGCTTTGCAGTGAGTATGGCAAGATCAAAACCAGCATCTTTTAATGTTTTAATCCACTGATCAGCATCAAAATTAGTAGGGTTAAAAAGATTTAAATCATCTTGGCCTGTTCCCCATTCCTTGCCAGTAAAGGTGTTTATTCCGAAAGGGAGTAGTGCTGCAAACTCTATTTTTTGTCTATCTAATTGCTTGGCAGTTGGCACTACAAATGAGGCAAGTTCTAATTTCTCTTCTATCTTAGTGCCATGTTTGAAGTTAACGTGCTTTTCGTATGTCTTTTGGTTATTAAAATTACAGCTCGTTAAAAGTGTTAAAAGTAATATATACTGATATATAGGTCTCATAAATGACTTATTCTAGTGTCTAAATACAAATATAACCAAAAAAGGAAGCAGATAGTTAATTCTGATTCGATAAATGTGTAGTGGGGATTAACTCCACAGATAATAGTTAAGATAATGTTTAGAACTTTTTTACATTTAGAATAGTAACTATTATCTTTGTGGCGTTAAAAGGCTTAAAATGGATAAAAAAAAATATACCCCTATAACTGTAACTTCACCACTTTTACCTAGTCTTGAAGAATTTATACCTTATCTTGAAGATATTTGGGACAAAAAATGGTTAACAAATAATGGTTGCTATCATAAAAAACTTGAAAAAGCACTAGCCGAATATTTGAAAGTTCCTTACGTTAGTTTATTTACAAATGGAACACTACCTCTAATGGCAGCATTGCAAGCACTTAGAATCACAGGAGAAGTAATAACAACCCCTTATAGCTTTGTAGCTACGACCCATTCTTTATGGTGGAATAATATTAAAACAGTGTTTGTAGATATTGATCCTTCAACAGGAAATATGGATCCTGATAAAATAGAGGCTGCTATTACACCTAAAACAACAGCAATAATGCCAGTCCATGTATATGGAAAACCATGTGAAACTGAGCGTATTCAGGCTATTGCAGATAAATATGGCTTGAAAGTTATTTACGATGCAGCACACGCTTTTGGCGTAGAAGTAGATGCTAAGTCAATATTGAATGCTGGAGATATATCAACATTAAGTTTTCATGCTACTAAAGTATATAATACTATTGAAGGGGGAGCCCTAATCTGCCAGAGTGAGGAGATGAAAAAACGAATTGATTATCTGAAAAACTTTGGCTTTGCAGGAGAAACAGAGGTAGTAGCTCCAGGGATTAATGGAAAAATGGATGAGGTACGTGCGGCATATGGGTTACTGAACTTGAAACAGGTCGATGCTGCAATTGCAGCTAGACAGAATATAGCTAATACATATAGAAAAGCATTACGAGGTGTTAATGGTATTACCTTTATGGATGATATGCCTGGCGTAAGGCATAATTACTCTTATTTCCCTATTTTTATTGATGCACAACTATATGGAATGACTAGAGATGAGCTGTATGATAAAATGAAGAGTGAAGGAATATTAGGGCGTAGATATTTTTATCCTTTAATTAGTGAGTTCTCCACTTATAAAGGGTTGCCAAGTGCAGGCAAAGAAAACTTACCGAAAGCTCACAAGGTGGCTGATAGTGTAATTTGCTTACCAATATATCATGATTTAAGCATGGAAAATGTAGAAAGAGTAATAAAATTAATAATAGAGAGATAATGATTAAAAACTTCTTCAAATCATTAAAAGTATATAGAAAAACTAAAAAGTTTGGTGAGTTAGGTTCTATTTTTTCTTATAAAAGATTCTTTTTGAAATCCACTATAGATATATGTAGAATAAACAAGGATAATTATCATCAATTTCTTGATGATATTGACTACACGAAAGGACATCCTTATAATGGAAAATGTTCTGCTCTTATTGATAATAAGCTTTTCCTACCATTTTTTCTTGCTGAGTATAAGGAATATTTACCAGAATATTTTTT
>JASLCG010000099.1 GCA_030151885.1 Bacteroides sp. | reverse complement strand
ACATACTTTTTTTTATTAATTTTAATTAATAGCTTCAAAAATTACCGATAATGCTTTAGCAATGTGGGCATTAATAGTTTTTACTGAAATATTTAAGATAGAAGAAATTTCTTTATAAGGTAGTTTTTGAATCTTGGCCAATACAAAAACCTCTTGGCATCTAGGTGGTAAGTTACCGATAGCAGCATTAATATTTGCCACCTCTTCCGAACTTATTATTTGCTCGTCGGGTGTTTGAAAACTACAAGCAATCTCGAAAGCTTCATCATCCAAAAGCGTGTGGTAGCTGTGTCGTTGCTCTTTACGCAGCATAGATATGGATTTATTACGAGCTAAGACCAAAAGCCAAGACTTCATATTTTCAATTTGGCACACACTCTGCCTATTCTTCCAAAGTTCAATAAACACATCATCGACAACCTCTTCTGCTAAGCTTTTTGATTTTACAATACAACAAGTATATATAAATAAATCGTCTGCAAATTTATCTATAATACGTGCCAATGCAACCTCATCAAAGTTGCCTGTTTTATGTTTTAAATCTATCATTTTACGTTTCAGCTTACAGGTTAAAGCTCAATATGTGTTATTTTTTTATATTTATTATAATATGCCTTAACAAATATATACAAGTTATCTCTTTATAAAAATATTTAGTATTAAAATAATAGCTTCGGCATTTTAAATAACTATTCCACAATAACTGTTCAAAAAAATTACTACTATCAACTCATACTTCGATAGGATAAGATTCATTCTTTAGCATTTCATATTTTAGTTAAGTTCAATTCCATAATAATCAGGCTTTCTATTTATATATCTCCTTTTTTATATTTTGTAACAAATGCAGCTGGCGTCTCACCAAACTCTTTCTTGAAAACTGTCGTAAAATACGACTGACTCTTCATACCTATTGAGTTCATCACTTCTGTTATAGATACATTTTCTTCAATAAGAGTTTTTGCAGCTTTTCTTAGCTTATATTCTAATATAAACTCTACAATAGACTTGCCTGTCAAGGTTTTTAATTTGGAGTATAGTTTACTTCTACTCATTCCTATTTCTGCCGATATAAAATTAACATCTAATCCTTTATTAGTCAAATTATTATCTACAATTTCAATTATCTTTTTCAAGAACTCATTCTCTTGTTTATTTACTGATAGGTCTATATCTTCTACAAAGAAGTTTTTTGCATAATGCTCTCTCAACTTCTCTTGCTGCTTAAAAATATTGCTAACTGAAATCAGTAGCAGTGCAAAATCTACTGGCTTCTCTAAGTATAAATCTGCACCAGAGCCCACCCCCTCAATTTTACTATCTATTTCTGTTTTAGCCGTCAGTAATATAAAAGGAATATGCGACGTTTCAATTTTACTTTTCAGCTCTTTACATAGCGTTACACCATCTTTAATAGGCATCATTATATCACTTATAATCAGGTCTATTGTTTTATGCTCTATAAACTCGGCCACTTCATCGCCATCTTCAAGCCCAAATACATCGTAGTAAGGCGACAAATAGTCCATTAATAGAGTTCGTAAATCTGTATTATCCTCAACAATTAAAATTCTTTTCTTCTCATTAAATAACAAATCACTTGCTTTAATTTTCTCAGTTATTTCAGCATCATAAATTACCCCATTATTTTCTTCGTTGTTACCATCTATTTTTCCTACTGACATACCTTCAGCTTCACTCACCACAACCTTGGGTATCTGTACTACAAAGTCGGTACCACAATCTCGTTCACTGAAGATAGTAATAACACTTTTTTGCAACACGACTAGGCTTTTAACTAACGCTAGCCCCACCCCTGTACCTAGATGCTTATCGGCAGTAGCGTTCACTTGGTAATATCTTTTAAACACACTCTCTATCGATTTTTCTGAAACACCCACACCTGTGTCTTCTATCACAATAGAAAAATAATCTGTATCTAGCTCACCAATGCTATAGCTATGCTTATGATTCGATTTGAAGGGGATATTAGTCCCTAGTGTCGTTATTTTAACAGCACCAACATTCGTGTACTTAAGCGCATTATTTAAAAGGTTTAAGATGATTTTCTCTACAACATTTTTATCAAAGCTTAATAACGCATTATCAAGCTCTGGATCTAGCTGAACAGTAAAGTCCAACCCTTTATTCAGAAAAGATTCCTTAAAATCAGATGTAATCTCTTCCACAAGTTTATTTATGTTATTGGCAGATGGAACTAGAGTAATCGAACCACTCTCTACCTTTCTAAAATCCATTAACTCATTAACTAAACCCAGAAGTCTGTTTCCATTATTCCTCAAGATGTCGTAATAATACTCCTTAACCCCCTCTTGTTTTATATTATCAAGTACACCTAAGATTAAAGATAAAGGAGTTCTAAAGTCATGAGATATGTTGGTAAAAAACTGCATTTGAGAATTATACAATTGTCTATCCTTATCTCGTTCTATCCGATCTAAATAGAGCTGTACCTCCAATTTACGTCGCTCATAGTAATAGTAAATAATACTTAATATAACCCCCAGTATCAGCACTGAGTAAAGGAAATATGCTGGACCGCTTAACCAAGGCGAACTTTTCTTACGAATAGATAGGGTTAAAGGTGTCTCATTCCACAATCCATCATTATTGGCAGTCAACACCTCAAGCTGATAACGCCCTGCTGGCACTTTCGTAAACTGCACCAAACGACTAGTTGCATCAGCATCCAGCCACCTATTATCATACCCTTTTAACCGATATTTAAATTTATTTTTGGCAGGAACGAGGTAATTATTAGAGGCCAATTTAAAACCAAAGTTTTTCATTTTATAATCCAGAACAACCTCTTTATCCTCAACATCTTGCAGTGTAAAGGAGTTATTATCAACTACAATATTAGATATAATCGGTCTAGGTATAACAGTATTCAAGCTGATGGCATCTGGCAGAAACTTTGTATATCCATTCGTTCCTCCAAAGTATATATAGTTACTATACATACTTTTATAGGCCGATAACGGATAATAAACCTGGCCTTGAAAACCTTCATTTACATCGTAAGAGTAAAGCTTACCGGTATATTGATAAAGTCCATTGTCCGTACCAAACCAAACCATATCTTTCTCATCTTTGCACAATGAAACAATTGTAGTAAAATTCTGTGCAGCCACCACCTGTTCAAACTCAATATGATCATGATTTAGAGCCGCTTTTAGTAATCCATTATAAACCGTGCCTAGCCATATTGTATCCGATTTATCGATCCAGCACGCTTGTGCTTTCAAGTGCGTATTGTTATAAGAACTCTCTATTTTACGAATTGCATCTTCCTCTTTAGAAGTGGTGTAAATTCCCTCTCTAGTTACAAAATAGACCCTCCCATCATTTCCCATAGAGACATCATAAATAAACTTATTACCAACAGCTGTACCGTCTGTATAATTATAGTGTTTTATAGTTCTGTTTTTGAGCGAAATATAAGAGATTACAACCTTATTTAACTGATACGCAATCCAAAGTCCCCCATCTCCATCATAAATAATTTTACGTAAATCGTTAGATAGTAGCTTGTATTTGCTATCATTATTCTTAGTATAGTTAGTAAACTTATTGTCTGCTGATGAGTATTTACTTAAACCTCCTTTAAACATAGCAATCCACAAATCACCATTTGGCAATAGGGCTAAACTTTTAACGTTATTGTGTGGCAAACTATTTTTATTTGAAACGTGGTTAAAATACGCAATTTCATTAGTCTCTTTGTTGATTCGATTTATGCCTGCCCCTTCAGTACCAATCCATAAGTAACGCTCATTTTCTGCAAAGGAGCTGATGGTGTTACCCAACATCGCCGAGTTTCGGGCATTATACGTATTAAACCATTCAGATTCATCTAAATTAATATAACATAACCCACCCGAGTAGGTCCCAATCCATATGTTCTGATTTTCGTCTTCTAGTATATTCCAAATAGAGCTATTAGGCAAAGAAAACTCATCTAAATCGGAGTGTACACAAAATTTTGATAGGTTCTTTTCTAGGTTAAGAATAATCAGTCCCTGTTGCGTTCCAATCCATATATTCTGATTTTTATCAATCAGTAAACACTTCTCATACCCTTTGGACGATAAATTTATAGCTTGATTTAATCTTTGCTCTTTAATATTGAATTGCTGTAAACTACCTCCTCTCAATAAAACCCATAAATCACCCTCTTTTACAGCCATATCAGTAATCATACTTCTATCCTCCAGTCGGATAAATAGTTTCAAAGAGTCGGTCTTATCTAAGTTATTTTTCACATAAATCTGGTTATAATAGGTGGCAAAAAGAGTCTCCTCAGCCGTGTTTATTATCTTAGAGATATTTTGAACTTTATGCCCATTATAAAACACCGGGTCTAGTCTCTTATCGGCCATATCATACCTAAATAGAGTATTATCAGACACCATCCAAAGATCATTTTCATTACTTCCTTTTCTTAATAAATTGATCTTTTCAACATTGGCAAGCAATTCAAAAGAGTCAATATCCGATGCATATTTGAACACCCCTTTATCCGTTGCAACAATCAGTTCACCATTATAAGTAGTGCTAATATCATTTATATTCCACCTTGAGTCGTACACATTTGCCGCCAGCTTATCACCATATTTTTTATATTCGTAACCATCAAATCTTAACAAATCATTACCCACTAATATCCAAATAAAGCCAATTCGATCTTGCTCTACAGCAGAAATACCATCGTAAAACAAGCCCCCTTTTGGCGACATCGTCCTAAACTTATAGTCTAAATGGGTAGCAGTGGCTACTGATATATGTACACTAAGCACAATAAAAAATAAAAAAAGCTTACGCATAGAATTTGTGTATATAGATTATAAAAGGTCATTTGATTGCACTTTTTTAAGAATGCTTACAGATAAACAAAAGTAATAAAAATAATGAATTCTACTATTTTATATAATTTTTATGA
Organism: Bacteroides sp.; assembly: GCA_030151885.1. Taxonomy (GTDB): domain Bacteria; phylum Bacteroidota; class Bacteroidia; order Bacteroidales; family Bacteroidaceae; genus Bacteroides_E. The sequence goes on along the minus strand of JASLCG010000099.1, from coordinate 9,561 downwards.
AATTTGAATCTTTAAAAGCTACATTTATCGCACTCTAGCCCACAAAACGAACCTGTTGATAATGAACTAATTACATAACTTTAAACAAATAGAGAAAACAATTGAGCAAAAACAACAAAACAAATATTTAGAAAAAATAGCTTAATAACTTAGGTTTGCTTCGAACACAAAAACCTATCAAATCTATTTATGAAGAATACAAGGTATATTTTATTTTATGCTCTGTTAGTTTGGTTATGTGGTTCTTGTAAATCGGACCAGCGACTTTATTTAAACAGCCCCGATGAAGAGAGTTACGTTACTAAAGTAAATAAAACAGCAGATTGGCAAGTAGAACATTTCAAGTACTCGCTAGAAGGTAGTCCAGGGTATCTACACGACTATGGTATAGATGCATGGACAAACTCAACCTTTTTACTAGGACTTACTGTATGGGCCAATAGTATTGAAAAACAGTTTCCTGAAGAAGCTAAAGTGTACAAAGAGTGGCTAACCCAAATAGGCAATCTAAACGAGTGGCGTATTCCTGATAACTTCAAATCCTACCCAAAGTATAGTCTTTATCATGCAGATGAACTTTGTATAGCACAGTTCTACCTAGCGATGTATCAAGAGTACAAAGACCCTAAAATGATTGATGAAACCAAAGAGCGGGTAGATTGGATTATAAAGAACAGTCCTGATAATAAGATGGTTTATCATAATAAACAATCATGGACCTGGTGCGATGCCCTATTTATGGCCCCAATGGTCTATGTAGAGCTATACAACCTATCGGCAGACGAAACATACATTAATTTTATGCACGAGGAGTTTCTAAGAACTTACCATCATCTATATAATCCTCAATACAAACTATTCTACAGAGATAGTAGCTACTTCAATAAGGTGGAAAATAACGGTAAACCAGTCTTCTGGGGGCGTGGAAATGGTTGGGTAGCAGCAGCATTAGTTAACCTTTTAAAGAATATACCTAAAGACAACTTCCACTATACCTTTTATTTAAATCTATATCAAGAGTTTATACCAACACTCGTAAATCTAATGGACGAAGATGGATACTGGCATGCTAGTTTACTAGATCCCGAAAGTTATCCATCGCCCGAAACAAGTGCTAGCTCTCTCATTACTTATGCACTTGCGTACGGTATTAATGAAAATATATTAGAGAGAGAAACCTACCTACCTAAACTAGAAAAAGCTTGGAAAACATTACAATCATTTGTTGATGAAAATGGTAAACTAGGTTGGATACAACCAATAGGGGCAAATCCTAAGCAAGTTACTAAAGAGATGAGCTCTGTCTATGGAGTTGGTGCCTATTTATTGGCTGCATCAGAAATTTTAAAAATGAAAAGCTAACCCCATTCTATCTAAATTATAAACTAATATTTTATGAAAAACATGAATTTTAAACAAGCTATTGCCAACCAGAATCATCGAAGATTCTGGCTGGTAATCTCCCTATTTTTTGTCTGTGTAGGGATGGCATTAGCGCAGACTACAATTACTGGAACAATTGTGGATGTTACAAAAGATCCTCTTCCAGGAGTTACAGTCAGCATAAAAAACACAACACAAGGTACGCTTTCCGACATTGATGGTCGTTTTTCTATAGATGTACCTGATTCTAAAGCTGTATTAATATTTTCTTATATCGGTTTCAACAAGCAAGAAGTTGTTGTTGGAAATAAGAAGGTAATTAACATCACACTAAACGAAAAATCTGAACTACTAGACGAAATTGTAGTAGTTGGATACGGCACCATGAAGAAGAAAGATTTAACTGGTGCTATCGGAATGGTAAATGCAGAAGACCTTGCAAAAGAGCAACCCAAAACAATTCAAGACATGATTAGAACAGGCATACCTGGACTGTCTATGGGAATATCTACCACAGCAAAGGGAAATGCTTCTGGAATGCTAATTCGTGGAAAAAATAGCTTTAGAGATAATAATGAGCCATTACTAGTATTAGACGGAGTTATCTATTACGGTGAGCTTACTGATATTAACCCAGACGACGTTGAGCGAATTGACGTGCTTAAAGATGCCAGTTCGGCTGCTGTTTATGGGGCAAAGGCTGCTAATGGTGTAATATTAGTAACAACAAAAAAGGGTAAAGAGGGAAAACCAACTATCAAATTTAGCACTACAATTGGCTCCTCTTTCAGAAACTCTCTGCCTCATACTTACAAAGGAAAAGAGTATATTAAATACCGTAACGATGTTATGGAGGCTCAGAATAGATATTCTGATAAATTTGATAAAGACTACTTTAGAGATCCATCTTCTTTCGACAACAATACCGACTTAGAGAATTGGTTGGCGTTAGATGGTTCGTCAGACGACCCTACAACAACCTGGTTAACTAGATTGCAACTATCTCCTATCGAGATTAACAACTACCTGAACAACAACGTTGTTGATTGGGAAAAACTCACTTACCATACTGCCCTACAACAAGACTATGCTTTAAGTGTATCGGGAAAAAGAGACGAAACTAGTTACTACACCTCGATCAACTACGTTAAGAATGAGGGCAATGTGCGTGGTAGCGGATACTCTGCTATTAGAGCTCGATTAAACCTAGAGAGTAAAGCAACTAAATACATTACCTACGGTATTAACACACAATTTACTGCTAGAGATGAGGGTTATGTAGGTGTTGGTGGAACTGGCTACAGAACTGCATCGCCATACGGTAATGTGTACGATGAAAAAGGCAACTACACTTTCTACGTAAACGACAATAACAACCAATACAATCCACTGATTGACGAACATTACACTAAAAGAAGAAATGACATTAACAACTTAAATGCATCGTTGTATTTAAGGGTTAACTTGCCATACGGATTCTCTATCCAGTCAACCTATGCTCCTAGATTCCAATGGACAAACTACATGAATCATAAATCGTCCGAACACCCACTGTGGGAAACTATTTCGGATACTGCTGTTCGTTCAAATAGCAAACAGTTCTTCTGGCAATGGGATAACACTTTCAAATGGAATAAAACCTATGGCAAGCATGCATTAGACTTTACATTCCTTATGAACTGGGAACAGCTTAAAAACTGGTCCGACAAAATTACAAACAGTGCTTTCTTACCTAGCGACGTTCTTGGACCTGGTGGTATAGAATGGGGTACTTCTCCAAAAGTAACCAGCAACGATAACGTAAGAACAGGAGATGCATTGATGTCTAGATTCCACTACGTTTACGACAACAAATACCTGGTTACAGCAACCGTTAGAAGAGATGGTTACTCTGCTTTTGGAACAAACAATCCAAGAGCAAACTTCCCTTCATTGGCAGTGGGCTGGGTATTCTCGGAAGAGAACTTCTTCAATAACGACAGTTGGTTTAACTACGGTAAGTTACGTTTTTCGTGGGGTAAAAACGGAAATAGAGATGTAGGTATGTACGATGCTTTAATGATGCTAGACCCTAGAAAATACTACTACGTTGACCCTATTACAGGAGAGACTACCAACATCAATACTTACTACGCATACAGAATGGCAAATAAAGACCTTAAGTGGGAATCGACTGACTCTTACAACTTAGGTGTTGATTACGCTATTCTAAATAACAGAATTACTGGTAGTTTTGATCTCTACAAAAAGAATACAAAAGACCTTATTGTTAACAGAATCCTTCCTGATATTACAGGCTATTCGAGTGTAATCAGTAACATTGGAGAAATTCAAAATACAGGTTTTGAAATGACGCTAAACAGCGTAAACTTCAAAAGAGATAACTTTGATTGGAACACCAACTTCGGACTCTCTTACAACAAGAATAAAATTAAAAGGTTATACGGATTAATGGAAACAATCTTTGACGAGAATGGTGTAGCAATTGGTCAAAGAGAGGCTGATGACATATCAAATCAAAGATTCATTGGAAAGTCAATGGACGTTATTTGGGACTATAAAATTAACGGCGTATGGCAAGAAGAGGAAGCAGAAGAGGCGAAAAAGTATGGACAATTCCCTGGAGACTTTAAATTACAAGATACCGATGGTAGCAACAGCTTTAGCAATAAAGACAAGGTTTTCCAAGGTTCTAAAGTGCCTAAAGTAAGATTAAGTTTAAGAAACTCTTTTACATTGTTTAAGAACATCACACTCTCATTCAATATCTACTCTTACCTAGGACAATACAAAGCGTTCAATAGAGCTAAAAATGATGGAGCGTTGTTAAACACAACAAATCAAATTAAGAACGGATATTGGACTCCAGAAAATAGATCGAACAACTATGCAAGATTGAGTGCTAAATCTCCGGTTGGATTTAACGTATGGAGAAAAGCTGACTTTGTTAGGTTAGAAAATGTATCTATAGGTTATCAATTTCCTAAATCAATCATTAAGCCTTTAAACATCCAAGCTTTAAATGTAAACCTTACGCTGAAGAACTTAACCTACATAAGTAACTGGCCAGGTGAAGATCCTGAAAACAGTGGAGGAAACACTCCTAGAAGCGTATATTTTGGTTTAAACGTAACTTTATAAAACTGCTATCATGTCAAAATTTAAATATATTATAAAAAGCATCGCTCTTGCTGCGGTTCTAGGAACAACGGCTGGGTGCTCAGACTGGCTAAGCCCAAAACCATTATCATTCTATACTCCCGAAAATGCGTTTATTAACTACAGAGGATTAAAAGCGGGTACAGATATGCTTAACAGAGACGTGAGATATCTGGAATACTACCCTACTGCATTCTCGGCTCCACCTGCACTACTTACAGAACTGGTATTCTCGGATGTAGCTGTAAACGGAATGACGGATAGTAACAATCCGCCACAAGACTTAATTAGACAGATTATTCCAAGTGCCAACCTAAACTCGGCTGCAAATGCGGCTAGATGCCAGTTCTACTGGAAGTCGTTGTATAAAGGAATTAAAGATGCCAATACAATCATCAGTAGAGCTGGTGCGGCTAGCTACGAATCTGATGCCCAGAAGAACGAAATATATGCAGAAGCATTCTTCCATAGAGCATGGAGATATTACCGATTGGTGCATCAGTTCGGAGATGTTCCATTAATTACTACTGAAGTAACAACTCCTAGATTCGACTTCTTCACAACTAAACGTGAGGTTATCTTAAAGCTCATGAAAAAGAACCTAGACGAATATGCAGCGTTCTTACCAGAGCAACCAATGTTAGGTAAAGTAGGACAAGGGGCAGCATACCACTTGCTAACTAAAATAAACCTTGCATTGGGTGAGTTTGAAGACGCTGTTGCATCGGCTTCAAAAGTTATTGACGGAGGTTATCACCAACTAATGACCGAAAGGTTTGGTGTAAAAAAGAGTGACGAAACTAAGAACGTTATTTTTGACCTACACTGGACAGATAACAAAGCTCTACCCGAAAACAAAGAGGTATTGTACATCGTATTAGATAAGTTCGATACTGAGGCTGCAACACCTACAGGTTTAGAGATAATGAGAAATACTGTGCCTTGGTACTCGGCATCGAATCAGCTTAAAACTCCTAACGGAAAACCTGCATTTATAGACAATAACGAGTCTAAAAACCCTTATCTAGTAGAGTATGGACGTGGCATAGGAACTCTTAGAAACACTTGGTATCACACCAATATGATATGGACGCTAGATGATACTGATTTAAGACACGACCGTAAGTCTGGTAACTGGATGGATATGGAGGATTTAACCTACAACAATCCTGATTTAAAAGGGACTGAATGGTATGGTAAAAAGCTTAAAAAGGGGGAAACACTATGCTCTGATACAATTCGTGACTGGTATGCATGGCCTAATTACAAAGTTAATGTGCCCGACCAAAAGCCGGCTCGTTGGAGAGGTGGAAATGGAGATTGGTACGTATTTAGATTGGCAGAAACTTATCTATTAAGAGCCGAAGCTTATGTATGGCTTAACCAACTAGATAAGGCTGCAGAAGATCTAAATAAGATAAGAGAGAGGGCTCAAGCTGCTGCTGTTGCACCAAGCGAAATTACAATGAGAACCATACTAGACGAAAGAGCTAGAGAGTTGTTTTACGAAGAGCCTAGAAAAACAGAGCTGACTAGAATTGCATACATCTATGCAGAGACTGGCAAAACAGCCTACAATGGCAAGACATATAAAATGGAAGAGTTTGATACGAAAAACTTTTTCTTCGACCACATCACTCTTGTTACTGACTTCTATAACAAAGGAGTTACTACATTAAAAGGAAACACCTATACAATGGCTCCCTACCATGTATTATGGCCAATACCAGAAACGGCAATTTCTGCTAATGTAGAGGGTCATATTAATCAAAACAAGGGATACCAAGGGGCTGAAACAAATATTGAACCTTGGGATAAATCTAACTAAACTAGGAAGGTGCTATAAACCTTAATCTATCTAAAAGCACCCTTATTACAGATGTTGTAACAAGGGTGCTTGCTTTTATTATTTTTTTAACCTTAAAAATATCAATTGTATGAAACACTTTTTTATCTATTCCATGTTGTTTTTGACTGCACTCTCTTTCGCCGCTTGTAGCGATAGTGATGAGACACAGACAGACGACATTTTCTTTATCTTACCAACCAAAAAGCTTGAATTTAAAGCGATTGGAGAGACTAAAGAGATTGCCTTGTATACTAACATACAGGAAGATTTTCAAGACATCGTTTTAGAGTTAGACCAAACCGAATTGGAGTGGTGTGAGGTAAAACTTGTTGAAAATAAAATTCAAGTTACCACTCAGCCCAACTATTTTGAGCAACCACGTGCCACAGTTTTAACCATCCGTTTTGATGGTATTAAAAGGCAGATTGGAATAAGCCAAGAAAAATCAACAGGATCGGAAGATATTCTTATCAAAATAGAACATGCTACAGCAACATCAGAAGAGACTGAAAAGGAAGATAGGGGCATAAAATACACCTACGACCAAGATTATCAGTCTTACTTTAACTCCAAGTTTGGAGAGATTAAAGAGTGGCCTTTCGAAATGGAGTACACACTTGCTAAAAACACAGCAACTATAGACTATTTTGTCTATCATCCTAGAACTGATTCGGGCAATAAATGGGGCTCATTTATTGAATACAAAGTATTTATCAGCACTACAGACAACCCTAATAAGTACACAGAAGTAGCTCATATTACAAGAGATGAAGCCGATATATTTACGCCAAATACGGTTAAATTAGATGCTGCTGTAAAGAATCCTGCTAAAGTAAAATTCGAAATATACAGCGCACTAAATAACAGAGTAAGCTGTGCAGAGATGGAATTCTTTCAAATGAACGAGCATAAGTTTGATTATACTGCTATATTCCAAGATCCTATTTTCTCTGAACTAAAAGAAAACATTACCGAGAAGGAGTTGGCACACATACCAGATACAGAGATGAAAACATTGGCTACCCAACTTTTAAATAAGGAGTATAACAAAACCTACAGAGTAGCTAGTTTCCGCCCCTATCAGCACCCTTCGGTTATGGCTCAAATCAATAAAACAGAGCAATATAGCTTAAGAGACAACCCTACAGGCATCTATTTTGAAGAGAATGATAAGGTTACAATTGCCGTAGGAGATACCCATGGAAATGCCGTTTCGCTTGTTGTACAAGACTTAATGCTAGGCTACAACAAAAGCAAAACATACCTACTTAAAGAGGGACTGAACAAAATAAACATTACGGATGGTGGACTTGGTTACCTACTATACCACGTAAAAGAGCATGTGCCTTTAGTAACTACTGATAAGAAAGAACTGAAGAAAATAGAGGATAAGAGCATTCCTATCCACTTTATATTTGGCAAAGTGAACGGCTACTTTGACGCTACTAAGCAGAGTAATGACGATTGGGTTAAGCTAATTGATCAAGCTAAATTTACTGAAATAGACGTACTTGGTAAGTATGCACACGTAACCTGGGCTGTAGAAGATTATAAATCGTTCCAAACAAAAGATATTCTTACCATCATTAATAATGTAGATAAATTAGTTCTACTGGAACAACAATTTATGGGATTAGAGAAGTACGATAAAATGTTTAACAATAGACTCTATTTCCATATTAATTACGCAAGTGGTACTGCAGCTGCTAGGAATCACACTTTCTATGCAAGAGATAGTTTTGCTGAGGTGTTTTGCGACCCAACTAAGTTTGCTACAAGAATATGGGGGCCTGGACATGAAGTAGGACATATCAATCAAACAAGGCCAGGGCTAAAATGGACTGGTACAACCGAGGTTACCAATAACATATTGGCTATGTATGTGCAGACACAGTTTGGGCAAAAGGCTAAAATATTGGCCGATAACATCTACCAACAAGCACGTGAAAAAATTGTAGATACCAAAGAGCCTCACAGTTTAAACAACCTTTCAAATGAGTTTTACTACAAATTGGTTCCCTTCTGGCAGCTTAAGTTATACCTGATGGATGCTTGTGGACAAGATTCGTTCTACAAAGATCTATACGAGCATTATAGAGTTACTGACGACTTAGATACATCGGTAGTAACCCAAGGTATTATTCAACTAGAGTTTGTGAAACAGGTGTGTAGAATATCGGGATATAATTTACTAGACTTCTTTGAAAAATGGGGATTCTTAAGACCAGTAGATCGTGAGTTAAATGACTATGGGGTTAAGAGATTCAAGATTACCCAAGAGCAAATTGATGCTGTAATTAAAGAGGTAGAGGCTGCCAATTATAAAATGCCACACGATAATATTCACCTAATTGATGAGACCAACATCGCTAACTATAAATAAATTATGAAACAGATCTATAAACTAATCGCAATAATTGTACTCTGTGTTGCATGCAGTGACGATAACGAAACCTTGCCCATCTTGGTGCAAGAGATTAAACTAAACACAGAAAACAACCGTTTTGAACTAACCACCGAAGGTAGTCTCCAACTAGAGGTTATAGCTCTGCCTACAGAGGCAATCGATAAGGAGCAGTACCAATATACTTTTATAAGTAATGATAAAGAGGTGTTCGATGTTTCTGAACAAGGTATAATTACTCCTAACGGGGTTGGAGAGGCTATTTTAAATGTAGTAGCCACCAACAATACCGACCTGTGGGCAAGTGCTGTTGTAAAGGTTAATCAACACATCTTTAAAGTAGAGGAAGTTGTAATACCTAAGGAGTACAAAGAGCTTTATACCGAGGTTGGTAATACCATTAACCTATCAGAGGTCATTACCGTATTGCCCGAGAAGACCAACAACCCTCTACTGAAATACGAATCAAGCGATATGAATATTGCTATAGTAAATCAAGAGGGTATGGTCGAAGTATTGCAAGAGGGAGATGTTACCATCAGCATAAGATCTACTGATGGTAGTAACATAACAAATACGCTGACTATTAAAGTTCGTAAGGCAGAATTTGAATATATGGAGCGTACAAATTGGTCGGTTACAGCATCGCATCCATACTTTAAAGATAATGCTGTAGGTGGAAGCCCTGACCTGATATTAGATGGAGATACAAAACTTGTATGGCATTAGTTAAACCAGGAAAATCATTAGGAGGAGTTACGGTTGG
>JASLCG010000083.1 GCA_030151885.1 Bacteroides sp. | reverse complement strand
CCATATTCAGATTTCCCAACAATAGCACCTAAAGCTACAGCTATAGGTAATCCTGTTTTACCAGTACTTGGAATACCAACTCCCATAGCATTTTTCAACATATTAGCACTTAATAGCACTTCAATTTTACTAGGTAAAGAACCTAGCAACTCTGTAGCCTTTGCTACACAAAGAGAAACAGCAATTGGTTCAGTACATCCTATAGCAGGAACAACTTCTCTTTTTATCAATTCCAAAATTTGATTTTGACAGTCACAATCCATAGCTTATTATTTATTATTGAGAATAAAACAAATTTAGCAATTTATTCTAAAGCTACATCATTTCAACTCAAAAGGCTTTCAATATAGAACACATATTGTTCTATATTAAATTATTACATACAGGTATACGTTTTTTTACAACTCTTGTAATGAGTTATACAAAAGTAAACGTAACTTTGCTTACTAGAAAATTTACTAAACTATTATTAATATAATAACAAATGAAAAAGTTAAAGTACCTACTTTTTACGTGTTGCACTGTTCTTTTATTAAGTTCATGTATAAAAAGTGAAGAGCCTAACTCTGAAGCTGATATAGAAGAGTTTACTTTTAAAGAAGATAAAATAATTAATTCTGTAGTAATTGACAATATTAACGTTGGCAATTATGGCGTAATGATAAATGTTAAAGAAGGTAGTGATATAACTAGTTTAACACCTATTATTACAACTACTCCAGGAGCTACAATAGAGCCCAAAGCAGAAATACCACAAGATTTTACCAATCCTGTTAAATATATTATTACTTCCGAAGATAAGAAATGGAAGAAAGAATACCTTATCAATGTGTTTTATGCAGAACTACCAACCCATTATTCTTTTGAATCAGCAAAAATAAGTGATGGGAAATTTTATTATTTTACTGAAGAGTCTGAAGGAAATGAGATACTTAGATGGGCTAGTGGGAATAGTGGATATAGTATTATTGGCGGATTTAATCCTAATGAATACCCTACTATACAAGACCCTAAAGGACATATTAACAAATGTGCAAAACTGACTACAAAAGATACCGGACCATTTGGTCATTTAGTCAAAATGCCTATAGCTGCAGGTAATTTGTTTTTAGGCCAATTTAAAAGTGAAATTGCTACATCACATCCTTTACAAGCTACTTTATTCGGAGAAACTTTTACTAAAATACCTATAGCTATAAAAGGATGGTATAAATACTCCCCAACAACTTATAAGCTTAAAGGTAAAGAAGTTATGGATGAAGCTGATATTTATGCAGTACTATACGAAAATAAAGAGAGACTAAATGGAACTAATATATTAACAGATCCTTCGATTATAGCAATTGCAAGACCTGATTATATAGAACCAAAAAATAACTGGACAGAGTTTAAATACGATTTTAAGACCTTAGGTGGTAAAAAAATAAATCCAATTAAAGCAGCTAAAGGCCTGTATAAAATAGCTGTAGTTTTTACTTCAAGCAAAGATGGTGCTGATTTTAAAGGTGGAGTAGATAGCACACTACACATAGACGAAGTAACTATTATTACTAAATAGAGATATAAAATAAATGTAGAATGAAAAAGGTTATTAAATATGGTCTACTATTACTTATAATAGTAATAGCAAGCCAAGAAGCATACGCTCAAAAAGATAGGAATAGGGGAATAATATGGTCATCTCTAGTAGGTTTAGAGTATCAAATAAAAGCTGGAATTAATATAGGTGGTACTTCACCTCTGCCTCTACCTGCCGAAATTAGAAAAATAGACAGCTATAATCCTGATTTAGGCTTATCTTTAGGTACAGAGATTACTAAATGGTTTGGTGGACATCAAAAATTTGGAGCAATTATAGGTTTAACCCTTGATACTAGAACTATGAGAACTGATGCTACAGTAAAAAACTATGGTATGGAGTTAATTCAAGAGGGACAAAAAGTTTCAGGAAGATGGACTGGAGGTGTTAAAACTAAATTTAGGAGTTCTTACCTAACATTTCCTGTTTTATTTGGATACAAAGTATCTAAAAGAGTTAATCTTAAGGTTGGCCCTTATTTCTCATATCTTATAAGTAAGAATTTTTCAGGATATGTACACGATGGATATTTAAGAGAAGGAGATCCTACAGGTATAAAAGTAGAATACACTGATGGAAAAACAGCACCATACGACTTCTCAGATGAGTTAAGTCCTTTCCAATGGGGTGCTAGACTTGGTGTTGATTGGAGAGCTTTTAAACACCTCAATGTTTTCAGTGACCTTAGTTGGGGACTTAATGACGTGTTTAAAAGAAGTTTTGATACTATTACTTTTAAAATGTATGCAATATATCTTAATACAGGATTTGCATATCACTTCTAAATATAAAAAAAGCAGCTACAAATTTGTAGCTGCTTTTTTATATTATTTTATATCACTTATTTATTATTCTTAACCAAATTCAAACCAGCTTCAAGAACATCTGTTAAATCAAGTATCTTAGGCATTTGTTCTACTATAGATATAGCTACTTGCTTTAAAGGTTCTTCAATTTCTGCTTTAGAAACCAATTCAGCAATTTTATAAATATTAGCTTTTGAGAAGTCCAATAAGTCAACTGTGATAGCTACAGCAGAGTTGTTATCTGAAAGATTATAGCTTAATTGAAAACTTCCTTTAAGATACTGGTTTATTAAACCATAAATCATATCATTACCAGTACCATCAGACTTCATCTTCTCTATAATATTAGCAGCATTAGGAGTAACAATAATTACAGATTTCTTTTCATTAACACTATATTTCATCAAACCTTCTGGAGAAGTTTTTACCTCACCCACAGGTTTTCCATCAGAATTAATATCTAAATACTTTGCAACTATCTCTCCATTCTTTCTGAACTCAATAGCTTCTAACATCGGGGCAAGTTTGTGGCTCCCCATCATTGCTCCCATAGACATTGCATCTGAAAGATTATATGGTCCATCCAGGATACCAGGAGCTATAATAGAATATTCATCATCCGTTACACCTTCTTTAGGTTGTGCTTTTAATATAACTGGATACTTATCTTTAGTGCTTTTAAACAAACTCCACTCACCAACTATTTCAGAGTCTATTTCTACAAGATTTTCATCTTTATCACTGCTACTACAAGCAGTTACTGTACTTGCAACAAACAGAATTGCAAATAAATAAAATAAATTTTTCTTCATATCAAATATATATTTATAAATATTAATTAATTCACACTGTAAATATTACCATACAAAAATAAGAATTTATAACCTCTATAACTCCTTAATATTAGTTTTTTTGTGTTTTTAATTTCAGTATTACTAATCTATTTTTAATATACTTATTGTACTGTTGATAATTATCAAGTTTATTATTAGTCAATATTTCATATTATTTATTTATTGAAAGCTCTTTCAATAAATAAATAATATTTACATAATAGAAATATTAAAGAGCTATATTATGTATAAATATAGATTAATATAAAACTGTTTACAAAGAAGATTATTCTCTATAAATAGAGGGCACTACAATTAAAATTTGTATTTTTCAGAAACATTATACAACCCAAATATATTACTTATTAATATATAAGATTGGAAGACTCTAGATAGAGTCAATACTTTAAGTAAAAAATTATGCACAATACATTTGGTAATATTCTTCGCCTTACCTGCTTTGGAGAGTCTCATGGTAAGGGTATAGGTGGTGTTATTGATGGTTTTCCTGCAGGAATAACCATAGATGAAGCCTTTATTCAAAAAGAGTTAGATAGACGTAAGCCAGGACAATCTAAACTAACAACTGCTCGTAAAGAGCCAGATACTGTAGAGTTCCTTTCTGGTATTTTCGAAGGCAAATCAACAGGGTGTCCTATTGGTTTTATTGTATGGAATACCAACCAACACTCGAATGATTATAATAATCTAAAAAATGTATATAGGCCATCTCATGCAGACTATACTTACCAAAACAAGTATGGACTAAGAGACCACCGTGGAGGAGGACGCTCTTCGGCTCGAGAAACTGTGAGTAGAGTCGTTGCAGGAGCTCTTGCTAAATTAGCACTTAAACAACTGCATATAGAGATTAAAGCATATACATCTCAAGTAGGAAACATATCTCTAGATAAACCCTATACTGAATATGATCTTACAACCATAGAAGATAATCCTGTAAGATGCCCAGATCAAGAAGTTGCAGATAAGATGTCCGATCTTATTTATAAAATAAAAGGAGAAGGAAACACTATTGGAGGAACTATATCGTGTGTTATCAAAGGGACACCCATAGGTTTAGGACAACCTGTTTTTGGAAAGCTTCACGCTGCTCTTGGTAATGCAATGCTAAGTATAAATGCTGTAAAAGGATTTGAGTACGGACAGGGTTTCAACAATATGCATCAAACAGGTAAAGAGCAAAATGATATTTTTGAAGCCAATGATGGTGATATAAATCTTAGAAGCAATAATTCAGGAGGGATACAAGGCGGAATTAGTAATGGTGAAGACATCTACTTTAAAGTAGCCTTTAAACCTGTAGCAACTATATTAATGGAGCAGGAAACTGTTACTACATCTGGAGAAAATACAATATTAAAAGCCAAAGGCAGACACGACTCGTGCGTACTTCCAAGAGCTGTACCAATTGTAGAGGCAATGGCTGCACTAACTATATTAGACTATTATTTACTAAATAAAAGCACACATTTATGAGTGATATTAAATCGTACATCAAAGCAAATGAATCTAAAATGCTAGAAGAGCTATTTAGCCTTATAGCCATTCCTAGCATCAGCGCAAAACCAGAACATCACAGTGATATGATAGCCTGTGCTAATAGATGGAAAGAGTTACTATTAGCTGCAGGAGCAGATAAAGTAGATGTTATGCCTTCGGAAGGCAACCCTATTGTTTATGGAGAAAAGATAGTTGATCCTTCTGCCAAAACAGTATTAATATACGCGCATTACGACGTGATGCCTGCCGAACCACTAGAGCTTTGGAAAAACGATCCTTTTAAAGCAGAAATACGCGATAACCATATATGGGCAAGAGGTGCAGACGATGATAAAGGACAGTCTTTTATTCAAGTTAAAGCATTTGAATACTTAGCTAAAAATAATCTTCTTAAAAATAACATCAAGTTTATTTTTGAAGGAGAGGAAGAGATAGGCTCTCCTTCATTAGAGGGCTTCTGCCAAAAACACAAAGAACTACTTAAAGCTGATGTAATACTAGTTTCTGATACCAGTATGCTTGCTGCAGATTTGCCTTCACTAACAACAGGTCTTAGGGGCTTAGCTTATTGGGAAATTGAGGTTACAGGTCCTAATAGAGATTTACATTCAGGACACTTTGGAGGAGCCATTGCAAACCCTATTAATGAGCTATGTAAGTTAATTGCACAAGTTACTGATGGAAATGGTAAAATAACAATTCCTCATTTTTATGATAAAGTAGAAGATATTCCTACTGCTGAGAGAGAAATGATTAAACAGATTCCTTTTAATGAGAAAAAGTATAAAGCTGCTATCGAAGTAGAAGAAGTTTTCGGAGAGAAGGGATTCAGCACAATTGAACGCAATAGTTGTCGCCCATCTTTCGATGTATGTGGCATCTGGGGTGGATATACAGGAGAAGGTTCAAAAACTGTTCTTCCATCAAAAGCTTATGCCAAAGTTTCGTGCAGATTAGTTCCTCATCAAGAGCACAAAGAAATTAGCCAATTATTTGTTGATTATATTAATAATATTGCACCAAAACACATTAAAGTAAAAGTTACTCCAATGCACGGAGGACAAGGTTATGTATGCCCTATAGACTTACCTGCATACCAAGCCGCAGAGAGAGCTTTTGAGAAAGCTTTCGAGAAAAAACCTTTACCTGTAAGAAGAGGGGGTAGTATTCCAATTATATCAACATTCGAAGAGGTATTAGGACTTAAAACTGTTCTAATGGGTTTTGGACTTGAAAGTAATGCAATCCACTCTCCAAATGAGAATTTTAATCTTGATATATTTAGAAAAGGTATTGAAGCTGTAGTAGCTTTCCATGAAGAGTACGCCAAGATTTAATAAAAACATCTAGCACTTACAGATAAAACTATCGCCTCAATGCTATATGCATTGAGGCGATAGTTTTTTAATCTTTAAAAGGTGCCCTATAATCGCAACCCTCTTTCCATCGTGAACAACCATAAGAAATTTTACCACGAAGTATTTTTCCTTTACCACACTTAGGACATGATGGTGCTGACTCTAAAGTTTTATCTCTATTCATTGGTTTTGAAGTTGGATGCAATACATTCTTTACTACATCAGAAACCATTTGTTTAAGTTCCTCTATAAATTTAGAGGCATCATATTTTTCTTGCTCTATTTCTCTAAGTTTTTTCTCCCAAATACCTGTTAATTCTGCAGATTTTAAAAGTTCTTCATCAATAGTATCAATCAGCTCAATACCCGTTGGAGTTGGGACTAAGTTCTTCCGTTCTTTTGCTATATATTTACGTTTAAACAACGTCTCTATAATTGCAGCACGAGTTGAGGGCCTACCAATCCCATTTTCTTTCAAAGCATCACTTAACTCCTCTTGCTCTACAAATTTACCTGCAGTTTCCATTGCACGTAATAAAGTAGCTTCAGTATATAATTTAGGGGGTGTTGTCCATTTTTCAAGCAAAGATGGTTCATGTTCCCCTACTTCACCTTTTACAAAGTCTGGCAGTATTTTATCCTTATTATCCGCTTTTTCTACTTCATCAGAGTCTGTATCCTTCGCAAATACAACACGCCAACCCATATCTAATATTCGTTTACCTGTCGCTTTAAACTTAACCTTATCTACTTTTCCTTCAACAGTAGTAGTAGAGACTTTACAAGCTGGATAAAATGCAGCAATAAACCTTCTTGTAATTAAATCGAATACTTGCCTCTCCTGTGTAGTCAAATGGTCCGGATATACACCTGTGGGTATAATCGCATGGTGATCAGTAACTTTTGCATCATTAAAAACTTTATTTGACTTTAAAAGTTTTTTACTTAGAGGCAATACTGTTAAATCTTGATAATCTCTCAGCCCTTTCAAAATACCAGGACATTTTGGGTAAATATCATTACTTAAGAAAGTTGTATCAACACGAGGATAAGTTGTTAACTTTCGCTCATACAATCCTTGAATCAACTTTAAAGTCTCATCGGCAGAAAATCCGAACTTTTTATTACACTCAACCTGTAACGATGTTAAATCAAATAACTTAGGAGGAAACTCAGAACCTTTTTTATCACTACTCCCAGTTACTTCAAACGATTTACCTTTAATAGTTTCAAGAAACTCTTCTGCTTCTTCTTTTACCAAGTATTTCCCCTTTACAGAGTTAAAAGTTACATCTCTATATAAAGTCTTTAACTCCCAGAACGGAGTCGATATAAAGTTATCAATCTCCTTTTG
>JASLCG010000060.1 GCA_030151885.1 Bacteroides sp. | reverse complement strand
CGGTGACCATTTCTTACACGGTAACCTTTTCTTCTTTTCTTTTTGAAAACGATTACTTTATCACCTTTTACTAGTGGAGAAACCACTTCGCAAACAACTTTAGCGCCTTCTACTGTTGGAAGACCTACTGTGATGTTTCCTTCTTTGTCAACTAAAAGAACTTTTTCGAATTCAACTGTTGCACCATTTTCAGCATCTTGGATATGGTGAACAAATAATTTTTTGCCAGCTTCAGCTTTAAACTGCTGACCGTTAATTTCTACAATTGCGTACATCTGTTATTATTTAAACAGGTTAAATCCCGCGGGTGGTTAATAATTATTACATAACTCTTTTTTAAACCCGGTAGGAATAATCTGTGCAAAATTAATACTTTATATAGAACTGTCAAAGTTATTGTTAGAAATAGTTTTAAAAGTGTACTATATTATGTTACTTTTATAGTAGTTTTATATAACTAATGTGCTTTAATAGCAGTTACTTTGTATCCTTCTTTTTCAAGAAGAGTTAACAATCCCTCTTTTCCTGGTAAGTGTAGGGCACCTACGGCTATAAAACAACTATTGCTAGGAAGATAACTATTAGCTAGTTTTTTTGTCCAAAGAATATTTCTTTTATTTATTAATAGGTCAATTTCGTTTGCTGAAAGTTTGTAACTTGTATCGGCATTTTGCTCTTCTGTAATTTTAAGAATTGAATAAATGTCTTCATTTAGATAGAGTTCTATAAGATTCTTAGTCTCTATATCTAACCTGCCAGATTTAGCACCTTCACAGACATCTATAAGTTCTTTACTAAACTCTTCTAGGCTTTTACTTTTAAGTAGAATGTCAGTTTGATACTTAAGTGTTTCTAAAGCAATAATACTTTTATTATCGTTTGTAGCTAATTGTTGTATGTACACATCTATACTAGTTTCATTAGTATTGTACATTTCCTGAATATACTTAGAGCTATAGTTGCTAGTAATAATAAGTGATAGGGCAGCAGGGTGCATTTTAATAAATACAGATTTTGGAAAATTTAAACTTATTTCCTTTAAAACAGATTGAATAACTATCATATTCTTCTCTGAGATTAAGTTTTCTAGAGTAAGCTTTTCAGATAGTTGCATTGCATTCATATAATAGTTCATTGAAATAGGATCTTGCATCTCTTTTATATCAATTTCCCCAATAACAATATCAGAATTCTTGTATGCTAGTTCAATGCAACTTTTATCATCTAGAATTGATTTAGGTATTAAATGATGTGTTCCAAAAAGATACGATGTTGGCTGATTAGGTTTAGTAATCTCCCACAAAAGTTGACCATTAATAGATGGTATTATTAAGTATAATAAACAGGTGATTAGAACTATTCTTGTTTTGAGCATTTTAAGATTGTGTTTAATTACAGGTTGTTGATGAATTAACACCTTCATCATCTGTAATGATAGTTTTATTAAAATATTCATGTATTTCTTCCGCTATTATTTCAGGACTGTCAGCTAGATCTTTCATAATACTTCCATTTTCTAATAATATTACTCTTGAACTAATTGTTATCACATGTTCTAGGTTATGGCTAGATACAATAATAGTAGCTCCTGTTTCTTTTCTGTATTTGTCTAGCAATATTTTAGTGTTTTCCTGAGAGCTTGGATCTAAATAGTTAAAAGGTTCATCTAAAATTAAAATATTAGGCTTGCTTAACATAGCTCCTATTATACCTACTTTTTGTTGATTTCCTGCTGATAGATTACGTATATATTTTTTGTTAGATAAATTATCCTCTCCTAAATAACGTTCATACTTTTTAAACTCTATGTTTAGTTGCTCTTTGGAAAGATTGGACATAATAGCTATTGTTTCAAAGTATTCTGTAGGAGTTAAGTATTCTAATAAAAATGAGTTGTCAAGATATGCTGTTGTACTATTTTTCCACTCTTCACTAGTATTAACATTAATATTATTAATGGTTATATTTCCAGAGTTAGGTGCAATCAAATCTAAAATAAGTTTGAAAAGAGTGGACTTGCCGGCGCCATTATTTCCTACTAATCCAATAAGTTGATTCTGTTCTATTATTAATTCAGGGATATCTAATACGACCTGATTATTATAGCTTTTTACAAGATTATTTATATGTATCATGAGATTTCGTGTTAGTTGTTTTTGATTTTTTCCAAGATGATGTGTTTCCTTCTTATAATCAGTTTTTCAGTAGCCTTTATAATAGTAGGGAACATGATAAGTAGTAATATAGTTAACAATATTACTATGTAGTAAAATATATCTCCTAATAAAAAAGTGAAAAAAGAAAAGCATAAAATACTAACTAAAGGTAGTATGAAGTAAAAAACAGTTGTGACGCCATTAAAGGTCCCTGTGTTTCTAGATTTCTTATAAGGATTAATGCTTATCGTATTATATGCTGAAAAAATAAAGCCTATGATTCCACTAATAATAACATTTCCATAAAAAAATAAAGCTATTAATGGTAAAAGAGAGAACCCTTTGAATATAAAGAAGGTTGTCAGAGGAATAAACGATATAAACATAACTATAAGATTTAAGATCCATCTACTCCATAAGCTATCTTTTATACTCCACTTTTTACTGAATAGAAAATTATAATGGAATGTTTCATAAGGTAAAATACTCATAGGTAAAGCCATAAAAAAGAAAGACATATAAGCAATGGAACTAGTGATATAGTCTTGAGCTGTTTTGTTTGACTTGCTTCCAATAAAAGGGAGAACAACTATCATAATGATTATGACTAATAATCCTATTTTTACCTGTTTCGTTCGTAGTATTAGTTTAAGGTCATTTTTTATTGCGATGCCAATACTACCAAGCTTAACCGTAAATGTATCCAAAAATTTAAGTTTACTAATAGAAGAACTATCACTTTCAATATCATCCAAACTCTGCTTTCTCATTAATTTGTTATTAAGCCACATAAAGCTAATGGCAGAGGCCAATAGAATTAATAGATTAAGTGTAAAGTAAGAGTGATAAGGAACAATTGTATACAAAATAGCTCTTTCAAAATATGCGTTATTTGAAAATATAATGGGGCTTAATAATAAGAAAACATAACATCCTAGAATAAGTGTTGTTAATGCTTTATATCTTTTAAAGGCGATAGTAGCAAAATCATACACTTGTTTATTAATAATTAAGCACAGAATTAAAAGGAGAAAACTGCTAAAAACGCCACTTAGTCCATTGTAAGTATAGGCTACAAGGCTAAGCATTGGGAGTAAAAAAATAGCCATAGTTAAACCTATTTTTCCTACAGCAGTATATAATTGACGGAAAAGTATAATCTTTTTTTTAGGTATAGGAAGAATGTAGAATGCAAATGGATTAACAGGAGGTTTATTTAATAACATAAGTAATCTAAAAAATAACTCATAGACTAACATACCTCCAATAGAGTAATTAATTAGATTAAAAATTGGTTCAATATCCTCATGTACTGTAGAACTATTTAATAACATAAGGATGGTAATACTTAATAAAAAGATAAATAGTAAAGCGGCAGTTATATATCCTACAATTTTAAATACTTTATTGGTGCTATAATTTGGATCTCTTTTAGCAGAAAGTCGATTTATTTTAAATAGCTGCTTGTAAATAGAAATGTTTTTCATACTTGTATATCATCTATAAAGTACTAGTGGAGTTATTGGTTAAAATAACTCCACTAATAATGTCTAGTAATTTTTTATTTGGCAGGACTGATCATTGAAACTTCTATTCTGTTTTTTTGTGAGAATAAAGCTTTTGCAATCTTTTGTAAATCCTTAGATGTAGTATTACTTATAATTGCTTCTTGATTTTTGACTATATCAATGTGATTTCTATCATAGGTTGAAATAGCCGATAACCAATAACTATTTTCCTTTTGAAGCTCTGTCAGTTTTTTCAATTTATTCTCTTTGACTTTATTTAGATAATCTATATTTGGTCCTTCTTTAACGATTATATCAAGTTCATTGTAAATTATTTCCATAAGTCTATCTCTCTTAAGAGGATCTGTATCAAAGAATATTTGCAGTAAAGCTTCTTCTTTTGGCTCTTTAGTAAGAGAACTAAAGACACTAACTCCATATGTTCCACCTTCTTCTTCTCGAACTTTTTCAGTATACTCCATTGTTAATACTTCCGATAGAATAGATAGATGTAAGTCATTTTTTGGAGTAAACTTCATTTTACCAGAGAATACACACAAGTTAGTTGCTTTAGGATTAGGTTGTTCTTTTGTAAACACATTTTTATAGAATCCTTTTCTAGTATCTAACTTTCTGTCTATAAAGTTTTCTTTTTTGCTGTTTGCAGGTAGAGAACCTATATACTTCTCGATTAGAGGTAAATCCTTGTCTATATCTATGTTTCCTACAAATACAAATGTAAAGTCAGCAGCATTCGCAAATCGCTCTTTATATATTTCTAGGATTCTATCATAGTCTAGTTTTTGCAAATCTGTAGCGGATGGAATAGTAATCCTTGGGTGATTATTGTAAATAGCTATGCTTACACTATCTTGTAGTGCAGCCATTGGATTACTAGTTCTATTCTCTAATAATGCTTTTTGTCTTGTAAGAAAAGAGTTGAATGAGTTCTCGTCTTTTCTAGGAGATGTAAATGTGAGATAGGTCAACTGCATTAATGTCTCAAAATCTTTGGGAGTACTATATCCAGATATTGACTCTGAAAGATTAGATACTGAAGCGTTAACATTAACCATCTTTCCAGCTAATACTTTATTCAAATCCGTAGTAGAGAAGTTACCTAGTCCTCCTACAGTAGCTACTTCGTTCAGGTATTGTAAATTATGAATTTCATTATCTTCATATAAAGATGCACCTCCTTTACTGTTAGCTAGTAACATTATTTGATCTGCTTTGAAATCAGTCTCTTTAATTATGATACGTGCACCATTTGATAAAATGTATTCTTTGGATCCGTAAATACCATTGTCTTTGAATTTGACAACTTTTCCACCCTCTAGCTCTTCAGAAATAAGAGGTTCGTCAGATACTTCATCTTCATAAGGTGCTATATTAGATGTGTCAAGATTATCAACTATATTTTTAAGTTCATTTGTATTTGGTAAAACAAGGCCTTCTTTATCTGGTCCAAATAGAGAAATCACTTTGTTGTTATCTTTCAATAACTCAGGTATAAGTTGGTTGATGTGCATTACCTGTATTTGACTAGCTAGAGCATTCATTACGTTATACTCATATTCTATTCCAGGAGCAGGTTCATTGTCAAGAAACAATCTAACATATTCATTTACGTAAGCTCCATTTTTAGTCTTTTCTCTTTCGTTGTAAGAGGACTCAAGATTACTTAAGTATTGAGCCTTAACTCTTTCGAATTCAGAAGCAGTAAAGCCATGTTGTTTTACCCTCTCTATTTCTGTTAACAGGGTATTAATTCCTTCAACTACATTATCTTCTTTACAAACCACAACCGAGCTAAATGCTCTTTTAGTCTTAGCAACCACAAAATCAGAATCATATACACCTGCGTAAACGAAAGGAGGATTTGCTTGCTCTGCAATCTCATTAAGTCGATTATTAAGCATGTTTGTAATCATACTAACGGCAAACTGAACTTGTAAATATGCCAAGTTGTTTTTAAATTCTCTAGGAAAAGGATCGTATTTATTATATAAGCTAATAACAATATTTCCTTGTTCTTTATCAGTATAGACAAAAGAGATAGTTTCATCGTTATCTGGTACAGGATAATATACTCTTTCTGCACCTTCAGGTTGTGCAGGAACATCTTTAAACAACTCTTTAATTTTTCCTTCTATAATATCTACATCAATATCACCAACAATAACAAGACCTTGTAAATCGGGGCGATACCACTTTTCGTAATAATCTCTAAGAGTTTGATACTTAAAGTTATTAACAATATTCATATCACCTATTGGCAAACAATTAGCATATTTGGTACCAGCAAATGCAATAGGCAGAAACTTTTCAATATATCGTTGACTAGCACTCATTCTAGTTCTCCATTCTTCTGTAATGACGCCACGCTCTTTATCTATCTCTTTACCCTCTAGTAACAAGTCATTAGACCAATCATGAAGGATTAACAAACAAGAATCAATAACTCCTTCACGTATTACAGGAACATTAGAAATATTATAAACAGTTTCATCAATTGCTGTATAAGCATTTAAATTTTCTCCAAATTTAACACCTATACTCTCCAAGTATTTTTTTAGAGAGTCTCCAGGATAATGTGTTGTACCATTAAAACACATGTGTTCAAGAAAATGCGCTAAACCTAGCTGGTCTGGATTCTCCTGGATTGATCCAACTTTTTGAGCAATATAAAAGTCTGCTCTTTTTTCTGGATGCTTATTATGTCTAATATAATAAGTAAGTCCATTATCTAGTTGTCCTATACGTACATTTGGGTCATTGGGTATCTCCATTGACTGGGCGTTAGCACTGAAGCTGGTACCTGTAAATAGTAGCAATCCTAGAAATGCTAATGCTTTAAACTTTGTTGAAAATTGTCTCATATCTTTATGTTTTATAGAGTTCGAATAGCTTTTCGTATGCTTACTAATCTTCTTAAAAGATCTTCAAGTTGATCTAATGGTAACATATTAGCACCATCACTTTTAGCTTCTTTAGGGTTAGAGTGTGTTTCCATAAATAAACCATCTACTCCTACAGCAACTCCAGCTTTAGCTACTGTTTCGATTAACTTAGGCATACCACCAGTTACTCCACTTGCTTGGTTAGGTTGTTGTAATGAGTGAGTTGCATCTAAAATAACAGGCACATTAAAAGCTTGCATTTCAGGAATTCCGCGGTAATCTATTACTAAATCTGTATAGCCAAATTGTGTTCCTCTATCGGTCAGCATAACATTCTTATTTCCTGCATCAATAACCTTTTGTGCAGCAAACTCCATAGATGCTGGTGATAAAAATTGTCCTTTTTTAATGTTTACAAATTTACCAGTCTTGGCAGCGGCTACTAATAAATCAGTTTGGCGACATAAGAATGCTGGTATTTGTAATACATCAACATATTCTGCAGCCATACTAGCTTCTTCGGCTGTGTGTATGTCTGTTACTACAGGTATGTTGAATGTTTCTGATACCTTGCGAAGGATTTTGAGAGCCTTTTCATCACCAATACCAGTAAAAGAATCAATCCTTGAACGATTTGCTTTTCTATAAGATCCTTTAAAAACGTATGGTATTTTTAAATCATCTGTAATTTGTACAATCTTTTCGGCTATATTAAGAGCCATTTCTTCACCTTCTATAACACAGGGGCCTGCTAATAGGAAAAAATTGTCAGAATCTTTATGTCTTAAATTTGGTATATTTGCTATCATATTTATCTAAATTTTTGTTAATGTAGTGATTTATTGTTATTTATCTAAAAAGTTTTGTACTTTTTTTATTTTATCGTTTGTATTTAATTCGGATTGAATCCAGTTTATCTTAATTCCTCTTTTTTCCATCCCTCTAAACCAGGTCATTTGTCTTTTAGCAAATTGATGAATAGCTATTTCTAATCCTTTAACCATCTCATCATAAGTTAGTTCTCCAATTATATACTGCGTTAAATATTTATATTCTAAACCATAGTATATAAGGTCTTCAGGTTTAACTCCGCTTTTTAAAATATCTCTAACCTCTTCAATCATCCCAGCTTCCAATCTACTATGAAGACGCTTTGTTATTTTGTATCTACGTTTATCCCTATCTATATCCACTCCTATAATAAGACTATTTAATGTAGGGAAAGTTACCTCCTCTTCTGGCCTACTAAGGTAGTATTCTTCTATCTCAATAGCACGTATTGCTCTTTTACATGTATCAACATCTGTTGTATTATGGAGGGATTTGTATTTTTTAAGTTGTATTGTTAGCTCTTCTAACGATTTTTCTTTGAGTTCTTCTCTTAGTTTTTTGTTTTCTGGTACAGGAAGTAACTTATATCCTTTAAGGATAGCTTCTAAATATAAGCCAGTCCCTCCACAAAGGATAACCTGCTTCCCTCTAGATTTTATATCGTTATAGGCTGTTAAGAAGTCTTGTTGATATTCAAAAACGTTATATTTATATCCAGGGTCAACAATATCGATTAGATGGTATGGTATTTTTTTTCCATTGACTATATAATCATCTAAATCTTTTCCTGTACCTAAGTCCATCATCCTGTATATTTGTCTGGAGTCTGCACTAATAATTTCTGCATCTAGTTCTGCTGCTAGAGCAGTAGCAAAAGGAGTTTTTCCAGACGCAGTAGGTCCTAGAATAGTAATTAAATCATATTTATTATTCATTTTCTTTACTTTTATCATCTTTTATATATGCTAGAATATCGCCAGGCTGACAATTTAAAGCTTCACATAAAGCCTCTAGTGTATTGAAACGTATTGCTTTTGCTTTTCCTGTTTTTAAGATAGACAGGTTAGCAGGAGTTATATTTATTATCTCAGCTAACTCAGTAGAGGAGATTTTACGTTTCGCCATGACAACATCTAGATTTATAATTATAGGCATAGTTTTTATTCTAAATAATTAACTCTTGTTCTTCTTTCATCTCTTTACCCATTTTCAGAAATTGGGCTACTAATAATGCACATATTCCAATAATTGCATTTAGATAGCTATTGCCAAAATCAACTATTGACTTATAGCCTTCAATTTGAAAAGCTAGCTTACTTTGGTAATAAAAGAGTATATGTAGGATTAACTCTGTCAATCCTGCAATTATAAATGCTACTCCTATAAATTTAAGATAGTGGATATTTATCTCTTCAAATACTCTGTTTCTATTGACTGATATGATAAACTTTACGAAGTAAATTAAAGCAATAAAAGTTGCAATTGTATAACAAAGAATACTGAAAATAATACTTATTTCAATAAAGAGATTCTCATTATGAGCCTGCGTTTTTATGGTGATGTATTCAGGATAAATTAAAACATCAGTTCCATTTAAGCTGTTTTTAGTTGTAAACTCTGTATGTGGGTATTTAGTAGATTGTACTCGGATATAATTGTAGTAGTCAAAATCTTCCTCTTTTGTTATGGTGCTTGATTTGCGTAAATTGTTATAGCCTTGTTTGAACCCTTGACGGAAATCGTAGATCGATGCTTCGATATTACCTAATAAGGATATTGTTAAGACTAGCAAAATAACGCTACTTAAAAAATTGAACTTATGTTTCATACTTATTGATTTAAGTAAAAAATATATTGTATATAATTAATATATTGTTGTTATTCGATAATAAAGGTATGCATTTATTTTAATTTCTAATTAATTTACATTCAAAAGAATTTAGATATTATATTTTGGTAACGTACTCATTAATACATTCTATGTGTAAGTTTAAAACTTTTACATCGTTATAATGTTTTAATAATTAATGAGTTCAGTACTTGAAGTAATAGTTTTTTAATAATCTATTCTTAAGTACGAAACATTTGTCAGATATGATTTTAAAACTTAGATAGTATGTACAAGATTAAAAGGACACTAGTTTGGTGTTTAGCTCTATTCTTGCCTTTATTTTATGTGCAAGGTCAAGTTCAAATTGGAATGTTTCCTGTAGTTGTAGCAGATGCACTAGAGGGTATTGAACAAGAAATTAATGAAGCATTTACAAACTCTATTTATAGCAAAGAACACTCTCCTTTACAGAAGCTAGGAAATAGACTATTTAAATATCAAAAAGATAAAAATGAAAGTATTATAGCATATTGGAGAGGATATGTAGAATACCAGAAAGCTTTATATTTTTATTTTTATAAAAATGATAGTGAAGTGCTTAAGTCGCTTTCAGAAGGAGTAAATATCCTTGAAAACATAACTGTGAAGACGAGTGATGATTATGCTCTGTTAGCAAAAATGCAGTCTTTTTACATTGATAATGAATTGGAACCTAATGTGAATTTAATAAAAAATAGAAATGAAAATAGTGATATGGCTATTGAATTAGATCCCAATAACTTGAGAGCTAACTTAGTAGCAGCTATTGTTGATATGAGTACACCTGATTTAGTTGGTGGTAAACAAAAAGCAGAAAAATATTTATTGAAGTGTATTAGCTTACATGAGCAGCCAAACAATGGTGTAGGATTACCTAAGTGGGGTAAAGATGAGGCTTACGAAAAACTAATAAAATTATATCTCTTAAAAAATGATTCAGAGAGTGCAGAAAAATATTTATTAGAAGCTAAAACAATCTATCCCAAAAACAATGTTATTAATTCTATAAATGTAAAATAATAAAAAAGGCTTAATCCTAGTTTTAAGGGATTAAGCCTTTGATTTTACCTATTGGGTTAATTGACTTATTTAATTTTTAAAAGTCAATTGACCATCTTTCTCACCTACTACTATTTCTTTATCTTTATCAACCTCTTGTCCAAGAATTCGTTTCGACAAATCGTTTAATAAGTAGCGTTGAATAGCTCGTTTTACTGGTCTTGCTCCAAACTCAGGGTCGTAGCCTTTGTCTGCTAATAGAGCTAATGCTTCATTAGTTAATCTTAAAGTCACACCATTCCTGGATAGCATATTTTGAACTAAACCAATTTGGAGAGTTACAATTTCTTTAATTTGTTCCTCATTTAAAGGTAAGAACATGATTACTTCATCAATACGGTTAAGAAATTCAGGTCGTATTGTTTGTTTTAGCATTTCTAAAACGCCTTGTTTAGTTTCATCTATTAAACTCTCTTTATTATGGTTTTCGTCTATTTTCAATAACTGATCTTGAATATAATTACTACCCATATTTGATGTCATGATAATAATTGTATTCTTAAAGTTTACGACTCTACCTTTATTATCTGTTAAACGTCCATCATCTAAAACTTGTAGTAAAATATTAAATACATCAGGATGAGCTTTTTCTATCTCGTCAAACAGAACAACAGAATAAGGTTTACGTCTTATGGCTTCTGTTAATTGTCCACCTTCATCATAACCTACATATCCTGGAGGTGCTCCAACAAGTCTTGATACACTATGTTTTTCTTGGTACTCACTCATATCAATACGAGTCATCATAGACTCATCATCGAATAGAAATTCAGCAAGTGCTTTTGCAAGTTCAGTTTTACCAACACCTGTTGTACCTAAAAAGATAAATGATCCAATTGGGCGCCTAGGATCTTGTAATCCAGCACGACTTCTTCTTACAGCGTCAGCAACTGCTGTAATAGCCTCATCTTGGCCTACTACTCTTTTATGAAGTTCTACCTCAAGATTAAGTAATTTATCTTTTTCACTCTGTAGCATTTTATTTACTGGTATGCCTGTCCATTTAGATACGACATCAGCAATATCTTCCGAGTCAACTTCTTCCTTAATCATTGCACTATTTTTCTGAATTTCTTCTAGTTGTGCTTTAACCTCTTCAATATCTTTCTCTAATGCTTGAATTTTACCATATCTAATTTCAGCAACTTTACCATAATTTCCTTCTCGCTCGGCACGATCAGCTTCTATTTTAAGATTCTCTATTTGAGTTTTATTGCTTTGTATTTTTTCAACAAGGTCTCTTTCATGTTGCCATTTAGCTTTGTAGGTGCTCTCTTCCTCTTTAAGCTTAGCAATTTCTTTGCTTAACTGATTAAGTTTTTCTTTGTCGTTATCTCGTTTAATAGCTTCTCTTTCAATTTCTAACTGCATAACTTTGCGAGATATTTCATCAAGCTCCTCTGGAACAGAATTAATTTCCATTCTTATTTTAGCAGCTGCTTCATCCATTAAGTCAATAGCTTTGTCTGGTAAAAAACGATCAGTTATATATCTGTCACTTAACTCTACAGCAGCTATAATGGCATCATCTTTGATATGTACGTGATGGTGGTTTTCATACTTTTCTTTTAAACCACGTAAAATCGAAATAGTGCTTAATGTATCAGGTTCATCTACCTGCACTATTTGGAAGCGTCGTTCAAGCGCCTTGTCTTTTTCAAAATACTTTTGATACTCATCTAAAGTAGTTGCACCAATACTTCTAAGTTCACCTCGTGCAAGTGCAGGTTTTAATATGTTGGCTGCATCCATAGCACCTTCACCTTTACCAGCTCCTACAAGTGTGTGTATTTCATCTATGAATAAAATGATATCTCCTTCAGATTTTTTCACCTCATCTACTACAGACTTTAGCCTCTCTTCAAACTCACCTTTATATTTAGCTCCAGCGACTAGTGCACCCATATCTAAAGAGTATACTTGTTTATCTTTAAGATTATCTGGAACATCACCACGAATAATTCTATTAGCTAAGCCTTCAACTATGGCAGTCTTACCTGTTCCTGGCTCCCCTAGTAAAATCGGATTGTTTTTAGTCCTTCTACTTAATATCTGGAGTATACGACGAATCTCTTCATCACGGCCAATAACAGGGTCTAGTTTACCTTCTCTAGCACGTTCACAAAGATTAATAGCATATTTATCTAAAGACATATAATTCTCATCGCCCGAAGGTGATGTTACTTTTTTCCCATTTCTCAATTCTTCTATTGCTGTTTTAATTTGATGATTTTTAATACCAGCCTCTTTTAGTATTGTTGCAGCTGGACTGTTAATTTCTAAAATCGCGAGTAATATTTGTTCTATGGATGTAAACTCGTCACCCATATCTTTAGATAAGGACTGTGCTTTATCTAAAACCTTAACAGAGTCAT
This sequence comes from Bacteroides sp., assembly GCA_030151885.1. Taxonomy (GTDB): domain Bacteria; phylum Bacteroidota; class Bacteroidia; order Bacteroidales; family Bacteroidaceae; genus Bacteroides_E. Next base: position 22,706 of record JASLCG010000060.1, on the reverse strand, counting down.
TACTTAATGCAGGATTACCTCCACTAACACGAGGCAATGTTTTTATTTTAGTTTCAGTTTGCTGAGCAATACTTTTATGACTGATACCTAATTTCTGAAAAATAAAATTGGCGATATCCTCACCGACGGTCAATACTCCATGCAGTAAGTGAAGAGGCTCAATCATTTGTTGATTATTGAGTTGAACCGAGTTAATCGCTTCTTGAATAGCCTCTTGTGATTTAATTGTAAATTTGTCTAAGTTCATAGGCTTTCCTTTCTATTTATTATTTATTTTGTTTATTCTATATAGTATATAACAAATTACTTGCCGTTTATATTATTTGTAATTTGGTATGACATTTCTTTCATAAAGAAGACAAAATGTCTACTTTAATATGCATTTATGACAAAAAAGGCCAATAGCTTCTATATTTTAGATATAAAAGAGTTATAGAAGACTAGATTTAGAGCTTTATTGTATCTTTATGTGCAAATAAAAAATTATATCAATTATTAGTTGACTATTTATGAATAAGAAAATAGAGTTTCCAGAGCATATAATTATTGTAGATGTTGAGTTTTTAAACTTTATGGTTTCTAACTTTAGAGAATTTTTAAGTACTCAATTAAATAGAGAATTACCTGATCTGTCCATTGCAGAACTATTTACGTGTTTGGCATTAGACTCAAAAATAGAGGAGGGGGTAAAAGAAATTCAGGTTTTATTATTACATGATAAAAATACTTCAAAACTGCAATTTGCTACACCAAGCTCGTTAGAAAAAGAGTTAAATGGAGTTGCATTTAAAAGTTCACTAGGAGAATTTGTGTTTTCTGCTGTTTCTACAGAAAATCTTACCTCTGTGGATACTTTATTTTTAGACTTGCTAACCCTTGGCCTAGAATCAGAAAAAACAAAAAAAATATTATTAATATCCGATGACCAGTATGACGAGGATTTAATAAAATTATTGAAAGAAAAAAGTTCTGACAACAAAGAGGTGTTTCAGTTTAGAATGGTAGAACCAGAAATAAAACTTCCATGTAAGTGGGATATGTTAGTCTTTCCTTTAATGAAGGCATTTGGTGTAGAGGGTGATGAAATCTAAATTTTAAATTAAATGACAGATTTTAGATTAAAAGTATTCCTATCTGTTGCAGAACACTTAAGTTTTACAAAAGCGGCTAAGGAGTTATTCATTAGTCAACCAGCAATATCTAAACATATTCAAGAATTAGAAAGTGATTTTAAAACAACGCTTTTCGAGCGGAAGGGGAATACTATATCTTTAACTGTGTCAGGAGAACTACTCGTAGATCATGCAAAAGAACTACTGTTTAAATATGAGCAGATAGAGTATGAAATGCATCAGCTTAATGGAGATTATGTTGGAGAGCTTAGAATAGGGGCAAGTACTACTATTGCTCAATATGTGTTGCCTCCTATTCTTGCAAAATTTTTAGAAACATATCCAAAAGTTAAACTATCCTTATTAAGTGGTAATTCAAGAGAGATTGAAGATGCCTTAGAAAATCATAAAATAGATATAGGCTTAATTGAAGGAACTCTTCGCAGGTCTAATTTAAAATACATTACTTTCTTAAAAGATTCACTAGTAGTTATAGCTTCTGTCAAAAATAAAAAGGCGAAGAGAATACCTTCTATTATATTAAAAAATGAATTGTATAATTACCCATTAATTTTACGAGAACAAGGATCAGGCACATTAGACGTAATTGAAAAAGAATTTGCTAATGCACATATTAAATTGAAATCTTTAAATATACCTCTCTATTTAGGAAGTACAGAAAGTATTAAACTTTTTGTGCAAAACTCAGACTGCTTAGGAATTGTATCAATAAGAGCAGTAGAGCAAGAGCTAAGTACTAACTTATTAAGAAAGGTTAGTATCGCAGACTTGTTAATGAATAGAGAATTTTGTTTTGTCTCTCTTCAAGGAGAATTGTCTGGCCTGGCTCAGCAGTTCATAAGATTTGCAGAAGCTTATAAATAAAAGTTATAGCTTATAAAAAAAGAGTATTGGATTGGTATTAAGTAGTTCTTTATCTTTGCAGAAAAAATAGATATGACGAATAATACAAAATCTTCATTAGCTCCTAGACTATATCAATTTATAGTCGGATGCATGGTGCTTATTATGCTTATAGGCTTTGTTCCAGGTCTAGAATATGTTTCCTCGTGGCTAACTCCTCCCGTAGCTCTTTTTGCAGGATTAATTTATGCTCTTATTTTTGGTCAACCTTTCCAAAAGTTTAATAAAAAAATGTCTAAATACTTACTGCAATATTCTGTAGTAGGATTAGGTTTTGGTATGAACCTACATGAGTCCATAGCATCTGGTAAAGATGGTATGATGTTTACTATTATATCTGTATTCGGAACAATGATTCTTGGTTGGATAATAGGTACTAAAATATTGAAAGTAGATAAAAAAACCTCATACTTAATAAGTTCAGGGACTGCTATATGTGGTGGTAGTGCTATTGCAGCAGTTGGTGGAGTATTAGATGCTGAGGATGAAAATATGTCAGTTTCATTAGGTACTATATTTATATTGAACGCCATTGCATTGTTTATATTCCCCACTATTGGGCACTGGTTAGGTATGGATCAACAACAGTTTGGAACCTGGGCTGCTATTGCAATCCATGATACTAGTTCGGTTGTAGGTGCTGGTGAGGCCTATGGTAATGAAGCTTTGAAAATTGCTACAACAATAAAGCTAACTCGTGCATTATGGATTATTCCTTTGGCATTAGTTACTACATTCTTATTTAAAGTAAAAGGGAAAAAAGTATCTATACCATGGTTTATATTCTTTTTTATCCTTGCAATGCTTGTGAATACTTACCTTTTAGTAGATTTTCCTATATTAGGTAACACACTAAATGTAATAGCAAGAAAAGGATTAACTATTACGTTGTTTTTTATAGGTGCTAGCCTTTCAAGGAGTGTATTAGCATCAGTTGGTGTTAAACCACTATTGCAGGGAGTGTTATTATGGGTTTTTATTAGCTTTAGTACATTAGCATATATCTTGTGGTTATGATGTAATATAATATATGATATTTATATAGGCTGTTTTGTGTAATCAAAATGGCCTTTTTTATGCCTTAATAAGTATATATTACTCTTAGATTACTTGTTATTAATTGATTTTCTGTTGATTCGTATACTTTATAAAGTAAGTAGTGTGGCGTGTTATTACAAAATAAATACATAAAATACTAATTTTGCCATCTAATTTATTGAATATTTTTTCTATTCGTTTTTATAAAACTTGTTGTGTTTTTTAGGAACCTTTAGAATTGGCAAATAATTCTTATTTTGTTCAGGTTTACTTGTATAATCTAAGTCCTTTAGTAAATTAAGGTTTATCTCTTTAAGAACTTTGTTTCATAGAACTTTATGAGAATGGTTAAAATCGTAATTATTCTTTCATCTATAAACTCATTTTTGTAACTAGTAAATATCACGAAATAAAAAGCTTCTCTTACTTACAAAATTAATCAAACAATTTTATATAGCCATTTTGCATTGTTACTATAGATTGAGTCTATTTTAATTGTTTCATTACCAGTTTGTAAAGTTCTTAGGGTTAAATTATAGTTTATTACTATACCTAATGGACTTTGGTATACTTGTTTTTATTTTAAACTTTATAGAGTTTCTATTACAGTCTTTGTAGGATAACTTAATCGAATACTTATAGCTCCCTTTTCTATATTTTATAGCTATTTAGCGCTTTTATGTCATTTTAACGTAAATTCTCACTTTCACTAATTGAGTGTTTTGTGTGTTTAAGAAGATGTTTAAAACGTGTTCTTAAGGGGGAAGTTTTACCTTAGATTCATTTTTTTGAATGATAAATAGGATCACCTGCAAAACATAGGGATACCTTAATTAAGCAAATAGTTTAGTCACTCTAAATAGGGATCAATCCCAAAAGTTGTGTTTACGCAAATAACTTCATTAATCTATATAGAGGAAGAAGTTAATATCTCTCACTCTCCTATATTGAGCTCTGAAAGCCTTTATTTTAGCGTTAAAGGATTTAGCAGTTCTATTATGAAAGTAGTTTAGTATCGTTCTATAGCTTATCTGCATACCAATTACGATGTTAAACTGTTTTACTCCTCATTAGAAGTCTTATTCTGTAATGAACTAGCTTAAGTATTGGTTCCTAATTATTATGTTTACTAGCTTGGAGTTGTTATCACATTACCCTTAACTATATTAGTGTTTTATTGAAAGTAAATATGTGCTTTTTGAAAACTTTATTTATAGTATTGTATAAATAAAGTTTTATACTTAACTATTCTAATTAAGTATTGGTAAAGGAATTATTTGTTTACTATTTTATTTAAAATAAAGTTCTTATAATTTTATTTACTACATGCTATTTTATAAATTTAGAAGATATTATTTTTCATGTAATAAAAAAACAAAGTGTGATTAGTACCTAAATATCCACTAAGTCTTAGTTAGATATATTAATTAGCTAGTTATAATAGCTTGTACTATAAGTTATAAAGACTCATTTTTGTCTATAAATACTCGTTAGTGTATGTATTTTATAAGATTATGTTACACTAATGTAAAATAAAACGCTTGTAAAATGTGTAAATATAAAAAAATGGCTATTTTTGTAAATAAAATAATCTATAATGTTGAGATAGACTTTAGATTTGCTATAGGAGAAAGATAAAATGGAATTAATAAACCATTGGATTGAAAAATAATAAAATGTTAAATAATAAGTAAATCAATTTATCATGATGCAAAAAATGCATAGGTTTTTGTTCGGATTAACCCTAATCCTAGCCACTACATTTACTGTAAAGGCACAAAATGTAGCCTTGAAAACTAACTTACTTTACGATGCTTCGGCTACAATCAACTTAGGAGTTGAAATTGGATTAAGCCCAAAATGGACACTTGACTTATCGGGTAACTATAACCCTTGGACTTTTGAAAATAATAAAAAGTGGAAACATTGGCTAGCTCAGCCAGAATTTCGTTATTGGTTTTGTGAAAAATTTAGCGGACACTTTTTAGGATTACACCTACACGGAGGACAGTATAACGTGAATAACTTTAAACCAGACTTTAAACTATTTAATTCAGACCTTAGAAAAATAGCTGACTATCGTTATGAAGGTTGGTTTGTTGGAGCAGGTATAGCTTATGGGTATACTTGGGTACTAGGTAAGCATTGGAATGTTGAAGCTGAAATAGGTTTTGGATATGCCTTTACTCGCTTTGACAAGTTTGAATGTCGTAAGTGTGGTGAGAAGATAGAAAAAAATCAAAATCATCACTACGTAGGACCAACAAAGGCTGCAATCAATTTAGTTTATGTATTTTAAAAAGGAATTTAAGCGATGAAAAAAATATTTTATATTGCCCTTGTTCTTCTGGCATTTACTACATCTAGTTATGCCCAAAAATTTCTAAATGGAGCAGCGGAGATTTCTGATGTTCTAATGCTGAAAAACGAAGAAACTAAAAAAGATATAGACTTAGTTTTTAAAATTAAGTTAGATGGAACACAATTAAAATCGAATAAAGAGTATCATTTTACTCCTGTTATTCAAGGTGAAAATGATTTGAAAAAATTACAATCTGTTATTGTAATAGGGCGTAAACGTCAAATTTATAGAGATCGTAACCCACGTTATTTTCAAAATGAAAATGCATTAGTTATGGCTTCTCGTTCAAAAAAAGACAAAGAACAAGTTATTGAATACAAAATGACTTTTGAATATGAGCCTTGGATGCAAGGAGCTCAATTAATGATTGAAGAGGATGAGTGTGGCTGTACGGGTAAGGTTTTAGCTCAAGCTACTCAAGAAATGAATGCTTTCTTTGTGCATCCAGATAATTTGGCACCATACCTTGTTTATGTTGAACCAGAAATTGAAGAGAATAAAATTAGATCTATTGCGAACTCTGCATTTATTGATTATCCTATCAACAAAACATCAATTTACCCAGAATATAGAAAAAACCCTATAGAACTAGCTAAAATTAGAGGAGCTATAGATAAAGTGGTATATGATCCAGACATTAAGGTTGCTGGAATAAGTTTAAAAGGACATGCTTCTCCTGATGGTCGTTATGCACAAAATGAGGAATTAGCAAAAATGAGAACTAATGCTCTTAAATCTTACTTGCTATCATTACAAATTCCAGGATTAACGCCTAATATGGTTGATGTATATTATGATGCAGAAAACTGGAAAGGTTTAGAAGAAGTAATGAGAGAGTCAGACTACACATTTAAGAATCAAGTGTTAGATATTCTTGCTTTAGAGTATAATTTAGATACAAGAAAATCGAAACTAAAACAACTAAATGGAGGATCTACTTACAGAACATTAGCTAATGAAGTATTCCCTGCATTAAGAAGCACTGACTTTGAGATTAAATATGCTGTACGTGGTTTTACTCCTCGTGAGGCAAACATCTTGATTTGGACTGCTCCTCAAAAACTATCTTTACAAGAAATTTATACTGTAACTCAATTCTACAACTGGGATAACATTAAGTATAAAGAAGTTTTTGAAATAGCTGTTAGAATGTTCCCAGACGATTACGTATCGAATATAAATGCTTCTACCAACGCTTTATTAATTAAAGACCTAGAGCATGCAGAGATATATTTAAGACGTATAGAATCTGACAAAAGAGATGGTATTTACTATAATAACTTAGGTACATTGTATATGCTTCAGAAAAAATACAATGATGCGGAAAAAGCATATGTGAAAGCTGAAGAGTTAGGCTCTCCTGAAGCAACTAAAAACTTAGGTATATTGAAATACATTATATATTAATTCGATTGTAATTAAAATAACTTATATAGAGCATAGCTATAATTAGCTATGCTCTTTTTTTGTGGAAGATAGTAAATAGAATAAGTATAGATTTTATATTTATAGATCTGCTTTCAATTGTTTATTTAGCTTTTCATCTATGCGATAGATCGATATTATCAATATATAAGCTAATTTAATTAAGGAGGCTAGGAACTTTCTTAGGATACAAAAAACTGTGGAGGTAATAACTATTATAGTTTTAGATAGTTATACCTCCACAGTTGTATTATATAATATAGTTATATATGTTATTCGATTGGTTGCCCCTTGTAAAAGTTAAGAAGTTTAATTCTAAATAGGTAGTCATATTTAGATTTAGCTAAATCATATTCAGCTTTAATAAGATTAACTTTAGATTCATTAAACTCTAAGTTAGTTGACTTCTCTAGTTCATACTTCTCCTTAGTTAAAAGAAAAGACTCATAATTTGCATTTCGGGCTTCTAGACTAGCATTATACTTACTCTCTGCTGCAGTAGCATTATACCAAGCTTTTTGAATCTCATTATATAGTGCTTTTTTTGTAAGTGCTGTATTTATTAATTGATTAACATGATTAATTCTAGCAGATTTTACACTATTTCTTGTCCCAAATCGATTAAAAATAGGGATACTTAAAGATAATCCAATATATTGATTAAAGTTATTCTTTAGTTGTGTTCCAAAAGCATCATATTGCCCATGTCTCTGTATATTATATGCAGTACCTAACCCTGCATTAAAGCTGATTTTGGGTAAGAAGCCAGCTTTAGCTATTTTTATGGCCTTTTGACTTGCTATATCTCTATATTCACTAGCTAAAACTTCGGGCATATAGGTAAGTGCTCCTTGGTAAACATCATCTGGTGCTGTGAGCTTATCGAAAGAAAGTTCACCATCCAGCGGCTTAATTGAAAAACTAATTGGAGTATCAAACTCTAAAGTTTGAGCTAATTCTAATAGAGCAATTGAATAATTATTTTTAGCTTCAACTAGCGTTACTTCATCTTGTTTTAAACGAGCTTTTAATTCATATAAGTCTGCTTTAGCTATTTTCTCTAGTTTGTACAACTCATAACCTCTATCTAACTGCTCTTGGCTTAGTTTAAGTTGATTATTAGCTACTTCAATAAGCTCTTGAGAAAATAAAACTTGTATATATTGAGAAGTTATGTTGATTGATAAATCATTTTTAGCTTTATCTAAATCTTGGATTGAAGCATCTAAATTAAGTTTAGCCTGCTTTAAAAGATTTGGCTGCTCTAACCCTGTAAAAATAGGAATACTGGTTGATAGGGCAAATGTATTTGCCGTAGATGTAACTCTTTTATTATCAGGTTGCATTTTAGCCCATGAGGTAGTGCTACCCCCACTAGCATTCAAATCTGGTAGTCTAGACCATTTCTGATTCTGTTTTGCTACTTCATTTAATTCAATAGTATTTAGACTTTTCTGAATATTAAGGTTATGCTTTAATGCATATTCTATACACTCTTTTAAACTCCAGCTAATAGTATCATTTAGTTGGGCTGTAACAAGGGGAACTCCGATAAACAGACTAAGCCCCAGTGATATTATTTTTTTGTACTTCATAGTAGATTATAGTTGTTGGGGTAATCCTTTCAAGTGATCTTTTTCTGTAACACCTTTTTTCACTTCAATATTAATACCATCGCTGATACCTACAGAAATAAAGCGTTTTTCAAACTTTTGATCTATACTTGAAGGATTGGTACACACATAGACGAAAGCACTATCATTCTTAATCTCTACGACACGTTCAGGAATACTTAGTACTTGGCTAGCTTTATCTAAAATGATATTTGCATTAGCCGAGTACCCAGAGCGTAAGAACACACTATCAGGCAATTCTACCGCAGCTTTTATTTCAAAGAGATTAGCTCCGTTTTGAGGTTTAGCTTTTGGAGAAATGTTTTCAAGTATAGCATCAAGCACCACACCTTGAATAGCCCCAATAGTTAGTGTAACATGCATACCTTGATGTATTTTATTAATTTCTGTTTCATCAATAAAACCTTTAAATATTAAGTTTTTCATATTAGCTACAGCTGCAATAGTAGTACCATCATTAAAGGTGTTACTCATAATTACAGAGTTTCCTTGTCTGATAGGAATATCTAGAAGCAATCCGTCTACAGTAGATCTTACCATTGTGTTACTAATTGCTTTTGTATCTTTTGTAATTCCCTCTCTAATAATATCATGAGAATCTTTAGCTGCTTGATACTCTTCTCTTGCAGATTTTATTTTAACTGTAGCTTGTTCATAGCCTTCTTTACTGATAAGTTCCTTGTTGTATAGCTCTTTATTACGCTTATAATCAATCTCAGATTGATCTAAGTTTATTTTAGCGAGTCTTAATCTACTTTCAGCAGCATTAAGTTGTCCTAGTTCAGGAACAACTTTTATTAGCGCTATGACTTCATCTCTTTTAACTTCCTGACCAGCCTCTTTAAAAACCTTATCTATAATACCAGATATTTGAGGCTTTATAAGCACTTCATCTCTTGGTTCAATCTGGCCAGTTGCGATGGTTGTTTTTTCGATATCTTTAACCACAGGCTGAACTAGCTCATAAACAATTTGTTTGGGCTTTGATTTCTTACGTAGGTAGATAAAGGTTTGTATCAGCACAAGTACGATAATAACTCCTGCAACATATTTCAGATACTTTTTCATATTAGTAGTATTTAATGTATTGTTTTATTTAATTATTCATCTCTAATTGCATCAATTGGTTTTATAGACATTGCTCTATATGCTGGTCCGCTACCTGCAAGTACTCCTAGTACAGCAAGTATAATACAGACACCAATTGCAGTACCAAATGATATTTGAAAATTAACACTCTTTTGTTGCATCATTTCAACAATAGACTCAACTCCCGATAAGCAGAGTGTAGCGAAAGATAGCCCTAGGAGTCCCGAGAATATTGTTATAACAATGCTTTCAGATACAATTTGCCCAAGGATGTCTATAGGTAGAGCACCAATAGCTCTTCGGATTCCAAATTCAGAGGTCCTCTCTTTTACTGTTATGAGCATAATATTACTGACACCTATTACACCTGCTAGTAGAGTCCCAATTCCAACAATCCACACCAATAAATTAATGTTGTCTAATAAGTTGTTAATCATACCAAACATAGCCCCAGTATCTAAAAAGAAAATAGCTTTATCATCGTTAGGTGCTATGAAGTGGACAGACTTTAAAATTTGTTCAACTTTATACTGTAAGTCTTTAGATTTAGTAGTAGGCTTTGCATTAACCATTATAAAGTCAAGGTCATTACCTTTGTTGTATATTGTTTGCGAAGTACTTATCGGTATTGATACCCTCGAGGTCTGTGAGCCTCCCATTTGGAGTTTAGCTTCTCCAACAGTAACACCTATAATTTGGTAATAGACACTTTTTATATTGATGTAAAGTCCAGTCGGATCACCACCTTTTGGGAATAAGTTGTTATATACTCTATCTCCAATTACGCAGTTCTTCCTAGCTTCAGCTTCATCAATTTCATTTATAAATCGGCCATATAGCATTTCTGGTTGCTCGCAGTCTACGTATGTACTACCTAAACCTAATACTTCTACATTTGATTTATGCTCTTGAAAAGTTGCTTCACCAGAGTCATTCCATACTACGGGGCAGATAGACTGAATATCCTTAACCTGATCTTTAAGCATCTTGACGTCTTTAGTATTTAAGCTCCACAAACGTCCCTTTTTAAAACCCTTATAAGGTTTTGATGTTGTTCTAGCCATTACAATACTAATGTTTTGAGATACTCCTTTGAAGTTACCTGACATTAGTTCGCCCATACCATTTCCTAATCCTATTAAAAGGACTAACATAAAGATGCCCCAAAAGACTCCAAATGCTGTTAAGAAAGTCCTAGATTTATTTCTAGAAAGCGTCTGATATATTTCGTTCCAATTATTTAAGTCAAATCTCATATCCTTTTATTTAGCATTAAGGGCTTCAATTGGTTTTATACTAACGGCTCTTTTCGCAGGCATAAAACCAGCCATTGTCCCTGCAATAATCATAGCTAAAGTAGCCTGAATAGCCACATTTAAATCGACAGATGGATTTAAAAAGACAGTTCTTTGGAATGCACCCATATCTATAACTTGTTCACCTGCAATTTTATCTATCCATTCTGTTGCTGCAATTCCAAGCAACAAACCAATATATCCAAACAGAGTTGTAATAAAGATACTTTCTAAAATAACAAGCTTTAGTATAGACCAGGGCTTAGCACCTAAGGCTTTTCTTATACCAAATTCTTTAGTTCTTTCTTTTACAGATATTAGCATAATATTACCAACACCAACTACACCACTTATTAAGGTTAGAATACCAATAACCCAAATCATAATTGTAAAGTACTTTGTTGCTTGTTGCATTTCTAAATGTTGCTCAAATCTATTCCAAAGAAAAAATGCCCCTTTATCATCTGGATGGAAAGTATGTTTTATAGCTAATATGTTTGAGATGTCTTTTTCTAGAGCTTTACAATCTTCTTTAGTATGTATGTTTTTAATTACGAAATTTAGTTGAGACAGATGCTCTTTATTATAAATCAGCTTCATAGTAGAGTAGGGGATAAAAGTATCTCGTGTATCTTTAAAACCTCCACCTTCTAAAATACCAATAACAACATATGGTAAGTTATTTATTGTAACTTGTTGCCCTATTGGATCACTTAGTCCAAAAAGATTAAAAGCAGCCTCGTCATAAAGAACAATAACTTTACGCTTTAACTTTATATCTAAATCAGTAATAAAACGTCCTTGTTTAATTTGTAAAGCTTCTGTTAATTGATAACTAGGGTAAACAGCTTGCACTGTTGATATAATATAGTCTTTAACGGTAGATACTTCTGTATCGCGTAGTGATTCTCTACCTCCACCGTTAGTTAATCTATCGGAAAGTTTATTACTTAGTAAATCGATATCATCCTGGTCAAAATTAATAGCTCTACCCCTATCAAATCCCTGTATAGGCATGGTTGTAAAGCCTCTAAATATAATAATAGAGTTCTGATCGAACATGTTCGAAGATTGTTCAAAAGCATTAAACATTCCGTTCGAAATACCCAATAATGCTATTAGAATAAATATTCCCCAAGATACTGCAAAGCCAGTAAGAATGGTTCGTAACTTATTTTGTTTAAGGGTATTAATTATTTCTTGAAATAAATCAATCATAGTTTAATAGAATAATGCTATTTAAAAACTCCATCAACACTAAAAGGAACATCTGTTTTATTAAAGTTCTCTTCTATTTCATGTATAATACCATCTTTGATGTGTATAATTTTATCGGTTTGATATGCTACTCCACTTTCATGCGTAACAATGACTATTGTTAATCCGGTTTGGTGTAGCTCCTTTAGAATATTCATTACCTCTACAGACGTCTTGCTATCTAATGCTCCTGTTGGCTCATCTGCAAGAATAACTTGAGGATTTGTTATAAGAGCTCTAGCAATGGCTACACGTTGTTTCTGACCTCCACTTAACTGATTTGGTAAATGTTTAGCCCAGGGCTTTAATCCAAACTTGTCAAGATACTCTAGTGCTAGTTTATTTCTTTCTTTTCTGTTTATTCCTTGATAGAAAAGAGGTAAAGCAACATTCTCCATTGCATTCTTGAAAGGGATGAGGTTGAATGACTGAAAAATGAAGCCTATCTTTCTATTCCTAATATGTGCTGCTTGCTTTTCACTCACATTTTTAATAAGTAAGTCATCTAAATAGTACTCACCATTATCATAGTTATCGAGTAATCCTAGTATATTTAGTAGAGTCGATTTTCCAGAGCCAGAAGCTCCCATAATGGAAACTAATTCCCCTTTATTAATATCTAGATTTATACCTTTAAGCACATGAAGTGGCACTGCTCCTTGGTATGTTTTGTTAATATCTTTCAAATGTATCACAGTTCAGATGTATTAAGTTATCGTTCTTCAAGCATTCATTACTAATGTAGTACATTTTTTTATCTTCAGAAGTACTTATGATATTTTTTATTATCAGAATCTTGAATTAGCTATTAAAATGATAATAATGGGCTATTTCTGTTTGATAATGATTACTACATATAGAGTATTAGTATGTTTCTTGCTTATTATACGCCTCTTTTTAAGAAAAGTTACATCTGTATTAAAAATAAAAAAAGGTTGTAGTCTATATTTACTACAACCTTTTCTTTAAAGCTTAATATTTTTCTATAGCAAGAATCCTAATAAAATACCTGCAGCAACTGCAGATCCAATAACTCCTGCTACATTAGGACCCATAGCATGCATTAATAAGTAATTTGTAGGGTCATATTCAAGACCTACTACTTGAGAAATACGTGCTGAGTCAGGAACTGCCGATACACCAGAATTTCCAATAAGTGGGTTAATCTTGTTATCCTTACTTAAAAATACGTTGAATAACTTAACAAATAAAATTCCTGATGCAGTAGCAATAATAAATGATATAGCTCCTAGTACAAAAATTTTAATTGAGTTAAGCGTAAGGAATTCTGAAGCTTGGGTAGATGCACCAACTGTCAATCCTAATAAAATTGTTATTGTATCAATAAGTGGACCACTAGCTGTATTTGCTAAACGTTTGGTTACACCGCTTTCTTTAAGCAGGTTACCAAAGAATAACATACCTAATAGAGGTAAGCCAGAAGGTACTAAGAAGGTCGTAAGTAATAAACCTATTATAGGAAATACTACTTTTTCAGTATGCGATACTCTACGAGGAGCTTTCATCTTGATTACTCGCTCTTTCTTAGTAGTCAATAAACGCATTATTGGAGGTTGTATTACAGGTACTAATGCCATGTAAGAGTAGGCAGATACCGCAATAGCCCCCATTAAGTTTGGTGCTAATTTTGACGATAAGAAAATAGCAGTAGGACCATCTGCACCACCAATAATACCTATAGCTCCTGCTTGGCTAGGATCGAACCCCATTTCTAGAGCAATCATGTATGCTCCAAAAATACCAAATTGTGCTGCTGCTCCAATAAGAAGCAACTTAGGATTTGAAATTAATGCAGAGAAGTCGGTCATCGCTCCAATACCAAGGAAAATGAGCGGCGGATACCACCCCGATGTTACCCCTTGGTATAGAATATTCAGAACAGAACCCTCTTCATAGATCCCAACCTGAAGTCCGGCCTCCATATTAAATGGAATATTTCCGATTAAGATACCAAAGCCGATAGGAATAAGTAACATAGGTTCGTATTCTTTAGCTATTGCTAAATATATAAATACAAGACCTATTAGAATCATTATAAGATGTCCACTTGTTGCGTTAGCCATCCCTGTATAATTCCAAAACTCGACTAAGTTATCTCCAATAAAAGATAAGAAGTGTCCCATACGCTTTATTATTCAATAATAATTAAATCGTGACCTTCAAGAACAGAATCGCCTTTACTTACTTTAATCTCTACTACTTTACCGTCTTTTGTAGCGTTAATATTATTCTCCATCTTCATTGCTTCAAGAATAAGAATAGTTTGGCCACGTTTAACAACATCACCAACAGCTACTTTTATATCTAATATAACACCAGGAAGAGGAGATTGTACACCTGTACCTTTTCCACTACCACCCGAAGAAGCAGGAGCAGCTGGTTTTGAAACAGGAGTAGAAGTCGGTTTAGCTACAGGTTTAACAACTGGAGCAGGAGCAGCCTCTTTCTCCATTTCAACTTCGTAAGATTTACCGTTTACTTCTACCTTAGCGATGTTGTCTTCAACGTCATTAATAGCAACAGTATACTCTTTGCCATTAATTTTATATTTATATTCTTTCATTATAAAATTTCTTAATAGTTACTGGAATTATTTGTTAAATTGGCGTAAACCAAAAGCTTTGGAGCTCCATGGAGAAGATGATGTGCCTACCTCTTTAAAGGTAAGTACCATTTCCTCGATATCATGATAACCACCAAAATGTTCGTGTAGTGCCATTACAATTGCTGCAATTTCATCTTCACTTCCTACTGCTACACTAGCTACAGGAGTAGTAGATTCTACAGCTACGTCGTTATTCTTTTTATTCTCTTTCATTGCTCGTTTATTAGACATTTTAATAGAGATAATCCCTACAAACTTAAATGAGAAGAATAATAGTACTAAAGCACTAAATACAACAGTCATAGCTATTATCGCCATGCCAATACCTACAGAGTCTTGTTCTTGAAACTCTATAACTTTAAGATTTTCAATATTCTGTAAATTATTAGCACCTGGTGTAATTGATGTATTAGCAGTATTGCCTTTTACTTCCCATTTATTACTGCCATCAGTGACTCTACCATAAGATAAATCAGGCATAATAGCCGATGCAGGAATTGTTACTTCGTCAATTAAAGTTTTTCCATCCGTATCGTAAATTGCTAAATAATTATCTTTATTAGGATCTAAAGCAAAGTTTAAATAGAATGCTCCTCTATTAGGGTTATTATCAGCCCAGAATAGTAGGTATTGACGAGGTGGAATTATGGTATTTACATTTCCTTTTGGAATACGGAATTTTGTAGGGTTGTTTTTTTCGTTAGTAATATAACAACCTTCCATTTTAACCGTACCATAAGATTTATTGTAAATTTCAATCCAAGCAACACGCTCCCCGTAGCTATCTACCAAGTTCGTTTGATTATCAACCAAAACTTCATTGATTCTTAAGCTAGTAGGGCTTTGTGCTTTTGATATTAGATTAAAACACAATGTAAAGACCAAGATTAAACCAATTCTAAATTTATTCATACATAAAATATTTAATTGGTTTATTATAATGGAATATTACCATGTTTTCTAGCAGGGTTAGAAACACGTTTTGTCTTAAGTTGTTCTAAAGATTTAATTATTCTGAAACGTGTATTTCTAGGTTCTATTACATCATCAATATAGCCGTATTTTGCAGCATTATATGGATTAGCAAATAACTTAGTGTATTCTGCCTCTTTTTCTGCTAAGAATTCTACAGGGTTATCTTGAGTTTTAGCCTCCTTAGCATATAGAACCTGTACTGCTCCTGCTCCACCCATTACAGCAATTTCAGCTGTTGGCCAAGCATAGTTAATATCTCCACGAAGTTGTTTACAACTCATTACAATATGAGAACCACCGTATGATTTGCGAAGGGTAACAGTTACTTTAGGCACTGTAGCTTCACCGTATGCATATAGTAGTTTTGCACCATGATGTATTACCGCATTATACTCTTGGCCAGTACCAGGAAGGAATCCAGGAACGTCAACAAGAGTAACTAAAGGTATATTAAATGAATCACAGAATCGTACAAAACGAGCTGCTTTACGTGATGCATTACTATCTAATACACCAGCAAGGTATTTAGGCTGATTTGCTACAATACCAACAGAACGACCATTAAAACGAGCAAAACCAATAATGATGTTTTTCGCAAAGTCTTGTTGTACTTCTAGAAACTCTCCATTATCAATTAATGCACCAATAACCTCATACATATCGTAAGGTTTATTGGGGTTGTCAGGAATAATTTCGTTTAAAGAATCATCCATTCTGTCAATAGGGTCTGTACACTCTTTCATCGGAGCCTCTTCTAGGTTGTTAGAAGGCATAAAGCTTAATAAGTGACGAATAGTTTTTAACCCTTCTTCTTCTGTAGCAGCTGTAAAGTGAGTTACTCCAGATTTTGTAGAGTGAACGCTTGCTCCACCTAATTGTTCTTGATCAACGTCTTCTCCTGTAACAGTCTTAACAACTTTAGGACCAGTAAGGAACATATAAGAAGTACCCTCGGTCATTAATGTAAAGTCTGTTAATGCAGGAGAATAAACTGCACCACCGGCACAAGGGCCAAAAATGCCAGAAATTTGAGGTACTACACCAGAGGACATAATATTTCGTTGGAAAATTTCTGCATATCCTGCTAGCGCATTAATACCTTCTTGAATACGAGCACCACCAGAGTCATTAATACCAATAACTGGTGCACCCATTTTAACAGCAAGGTCCATGACTTTACAAATTTTCATAGCCATTGCTTCAGATAATGAACCACCCCAGATTGTAAAATCTTGAGCAAATACATATACTAGTCGACCATCAATCGTACCAAATCCTGTAACAACACCGTCTCCTAAATAGTGTTTTTTATCTTGACCAAAGTTTGTACATCTATGCTGAACGAACATGTCCATTTCCTCAAAGCTACCTTCATCAAGTAGCATTGCGATACGTTCGCGTGCTGTATACTTACCTCTTCCATGTTGTTTCTCAATAGCTTTCTCTCCACCGCCAAGACGTGCTTGTGCGCGCATATCGATAAGCTCTTTTATTTTTGAAAGCTGGTTACTCATAATTTATTTGTTTTAAATTTATTATAGTATTTGTAGTTTCTTTATTATTACTTTTCACAAAGCTCTGTTAGCACCCCTTCTGTACTTTTAGGATGTAAGAAAGCAATATTAAGACTTTCAGCGCCTTTTCTAGGAGCTTTGTCTATAAGTCTAATACCTTTTGCTTCTGCTTCATCTAGAGCTTTTTGTACACCATCTTCTACTGCATATGCAACGTGATGTACGCCAGGACCTCTTTTTTCTAAATATTTTGCGATTGGACTATCTGGAGATGTAGGTTCCAGTAATTCTAGCTTAATATCACCTACTTTAAAGAAAGCTGTTTTTACTTTTTGATCTTCAACAGTCTCAATATTATAACATTTAAGACCTAAAACATCTTCATAGAAAGGAAGAGACTCTTCGATACTTTTGACAGCAATTCCTAAATGCTCAATGTGCGTAATTTTCATAATAATGTATTTTTAAAGTATGACTATATTGTTCTTTATTAAGTAATTAATTCTTAGCAAAGTAAAATAAACTCACTTAAATAAAGAAATTAATATCAATATTAGTAAAAAATAATTAACTAATTAGCTCTTTATTTCTTTAATGTATTAAAGCTAATCATTTTATATTATTAAATAGTGTTAATCAGCAAATTTTTTACATAAACTATTAAGCCATTTCCATCTAAATTGAAACCAGCGTCTAGTACTACTTTGTTGTCCACCAAATCGTCTAACAAACTCTCTATAAGAGTGGGCTTTGAAAGGTAATCCAACATCCATAAACTCTAGATGCTCGTACCCTTTTTCTTGTGTATCTATAAGTGCTTTCCATACAGCTAAAATACCAGGAGATTGCATGATATATGTTTTACTCATACCTCCAGAGAACCATAGATAGGCATCTTTTCCTGAAAAGGCGCAAGCAGATCCTCCTATTATTTTATTCTTGTATTTTACTACATAGAAAGTAGCTCTTTTTTGGTCTATATCGGATAAGTGGTTCTTGATATGTTGAAAAAACTCAATACTAGGGTAGTGTCTGCGTATTCTGGTGCTATAAATTTTACGCAACATTCTAGAGAGTTGATCTATTTCTTCATTTGTTGTAGCTTCTACAACAGTAGCTCCGTTGTTTAGGCCCTTTTTGATTTGCCTGACTCTGGATTGGCTAAAACCATTTTCTATAGGTTCTTTTAACTGTAACTTATTTCTGACTCTAAGCCAATTAATAGGGAAATAATTATTGTCTCTAAATACTTTATAACCTTCTAAAGACTTATTTAAATTTCTAAATTCCACCATAAAAGCGTAGCGTAAAGCCTCTTTGGTAAGGTGTTGTAACATCTCTTCAAATAAAGTCGTAATTTGCTCTTCGGCACAAAAATACTCTCCAATGCCATAGATTTCACACTTCTTAATATGCGGCAACATGAAATAGGTCGTCTTTTTGCGTACAGCCGCTAAAATTTTAGCTAAGACAACACCATCTTCTGTAGCGACAATCATTAAAGGTTTATATCCTTTAGTATTTTCGTATACGGTAAACAGTCCCTTAGAATGAAATGTATTATTCCCTGGTAAATCTGGAATATCTTTACTTTTATAGTATGTTGTTAGTTTTACTGCCATAATTCTAGTAACAAAACTACATCTTTATTTAAATATAGGAAGGTTGTAGATAGATGTTTTTACCTAATTGTCCCTTTCTATATCCTTTATAGTATTACATAGACTTCAATTTACTATTATTTATTAATAATATGTGACTAATGTGAAAAAATAATAGGCTGGTACATAATTCTATTAAAACATAGTAAGACTCCTTTAGTCTTAGCTGATAAAATGTTTATCTTTGTTTGTACTAAATCTAGTATCAATTTAGAATAATATAAGATATGAAAAATTTCAGCGAGTTACTTAAAACACGTCGTTCCACACGTAAATTCACAAATCAAAAACTATCAGAAGATCATGTAATTGCTTTAATGAAGGCTGCATTAATGTCTCCTTCCTCTAAAAGATCAAATCCTTGGCAATTTATTTTAGTTGATGATTCGGAGAAGATAAAACAACTTTCTGAATGTAAAGAGAATGGTTCTCAACTTCTATCAGGAGCTCCATTAGCTATTGTAGTTATGGCAGATCCCTTAGTTTCGGATGTATGGGTAGAGGATGCTTCAATAGCTACATTAATATTACAACTTCAAGCAGAAGACTTGGGTTTAGGAAGTTGTTGGATACAAGTTAGAAAAAGATTTAATGCAGCAGGAGTCCCATCAGACGAGGTAGTAAGAGAAGTATTAAATATACCTCTACAAATGCAAATTGAAGCGATTGTAGCAGTAGGTCATAAAGCTACTGAACGTAAACCATTTGATGAAGAGAAATTACAGTGGGAAAAATTGCATATTAATGAATTTGGAAAAACAGAGTAGGGTGGAGAAATTACATGTCGTTTTTATTGGTGCTGGAAACTTAGCAACGCATTTAGCTCAAGCTCTGTTTAATACTGGTGGCTGTATTATTGATCAAGTATATAGTAGAACCTTAGAAGCTGCAGATAGCTTAGCAACAAAAATAAAAGCAGAAGCTACTACAGATATAAATAAGATAAAATTGGGGGCAGATCTTTATATTGTTGCTTTGAGAGATAATGCTTTAACAGACTTAATTCATCAAATAATGCTAAACAAGCCCGATAGTTTGGTTGTTCATACTTCTGGGAGTACGCCAATGAGTATATTTGAGGGATTGGGAAACAGATACGGGGTATTGTATCCGATGCAGACTTTCTCAAAAGATAAAAAGGTAGACTTTTCTAATATACACTTCTTTATTGAAGCTAATAACACAGCAGATTGTAAGCTACTGACTAGTTTAGTGGGTAACATATCTAAAAATGTACATTTAGCAGATTCAATGCAGAGGAAAAAACTACATTTGGCAGCTGTATTTGTATGTAATTTTACAAATCATATGTACACACTAGCTACTGATATTCTAGAACAATATGATTTACCTTTTGATGCTATGCTCTCTTTAATAGATGAAACAACAGAAAAAATACACTCTGTGCATCCTAAAGCAGCTCAAACAGGTCCTGCAGTGAGAGAAGACACCGAGGTTATGAATAAACATTTAGCTATGTTATCTCATATGCCCGATGTACAAGAAATATATAGAAAAATAAGTAAGAGTATAATTAAATATAATAATTAAGAAAGTGAGTACAATTAATTACGATTTAAAAAAAATAAAAGCATTGGCTTTTGATGTTGATGGTGTGTTGAGTAGTGAGATGATTCCATTACATCCATCGGGAGAGCCAATGAGAACCGTAAATACAAAAGATGGATATGCAATGCAACTTGCTGTAAAACAAGGATTACATGTCGCTATTATCACTGGAGGAAAAACTGAAGCTGTAAGAAAAAGATATGAAGGGTTAGGATCTAAAGATATCTATTTAGGCTCTTCTAAAAAAATAGAAGATTACGAAGATTTTAAGGCTAAACATAACTTAAAAGATGAAGAGATACTTTATATGGGCGATGATATTCCTGATTTAGAGGTAATGCGCCATTGTGGTTTGCCATGTTGCCCTAAAGATGCTGTACCAGAGGCTAAAGAGTTATCTCTATATATATCTTTTAAGAATGGAGGATATGGCTGTGCAAGAGATGTAATTGAACAAGTTTTAAAAGCTCAAGGTACTTGGATGGCCGATGAGGCTTTTGGATGGTAGTAGATATATAACGTAAGAATTAAAAAGATATGTTGGATAACTTAAAACCTTATAAAGTAATTTTAGCATCAAAATCTCCACGAAGACAAGAGCTGTTGAGGGGGCTAGGTATTGATTTTAAAGTGAAAACATTAAGCGATGTTAGCGAGGATTACCCTTCAAACCTTTCTGCTTTAGAAGTAGCTAAATATATAGCAAGAGAAAAGGCAGAGGCATATGAACCTTTTCTGATGGACAAAGAGCTTATTATAACAGCAGATACTGTGGTTGTTGTAGATGACGAAGTCTTAGGAAAGCCAGTAGATAGGCAAGAGGCTAAAGCGATGCTATGTAAGTTGTCTGGTAAAACTCATCAAGTAATAACGGGTGTTTGTATTCTAACTCAAGATAAGCAAGTTTTATTTGACGCTAGTACAGATGTAACTTTTGCAAAGCTAACAGATGAGGAAATTAATTTTTACATAGATACATACTCGCCATTCGATAAAGCTGGTGCATATGGAGTACAAGAGTGGATAGGTTATATTGGAGTAGAATTTATGCAAGGAAGTTATTTTAATGTAATGGGATTACCTGTCCAGAAACTTTATACAGAATTAAAACTGTTTTAAGACTATATTAGAGGAGAGTAATAATAAATGAAGAAAGGTGAAGCTAAAAAAATAAAAGCTTCACCTTTCTTACTTAAAAACTTTCTCTAAGAAAGAGAAAGAAAAAAATTATTCGGACTCAATTAAGTCGAGCATTAGAGGAAAGTCTTCCTCTTTTACACCTTGTTTAATTAATTGAGGCTTGTCCTTTTCAAAGAACTCTAGGAATTCACGTTTACTATCATATTTAGCTGCTGCTAATTTATAATACTTAACAGCACTTCTTATATTCTTAAGTGTCCACTCTACATGTCCTGCATTTAAGTAATCTACTGCCAAAGGTGTATCTGCTATAATTTTTTCATAATAGTTTTTAGCTTGATCTAAATTACCTATTAGGTAAGATGTCCAACCAATAGCTCTAGTTGATCTCTTGTCTCCTTCTTTTATAAAGTTCATTTTAAAGAAGTATTGTAAAGCTTCTTCATATTTATGTAATGCTGTAAAACACATGCCAATATAAAAAAGGTTATTCATATTTTTAGGTTTTACCTTTTCTACTTCTTGATAATAATATAAAGCATTATCGTACTCTTTAATATATCTATAACATGTAGCTAAGTGTCTATTAGTCCATAAAGAGTCTGGTTTAAGCGTATCGGCTTTAATATAATAGTTTATAGCTGTATTATATTCTTTTAGTTTCTGGTAGCAAAAACCCTGCTTTTGATGAATCTCAGCGGTCTGTTTATTCATCTTTTCGATTAGATTATAAATATCAATAGCCCTTTCGTAGTGTTCGTTCTTTAAGAAGAACTCGCCTAATCTTTCTAGGAATAGAGCATCACTTATAACTGGTTTAAAAAGTGAAATTTGATGTAGATTTAAAGACATATTAAAAATATCTTTAAACTCACGATGATATCTATATAATTTGTAAAAACGATATAAATCGTGAATGTATTGATTCGAAATATGACTTGGGTCTAATGCTAACTCTTTTAACTTCATCGCTTTTTGTTCTGCTTCAAGGCCTCCCATCTGCTCTTCGGCCAATTGTCCTAGCCCCATAGCTCTCTGCTCTTTAGGAAGATGTTGTATTGTAAAGCAGAATGAATACTTATCGC
>JASLCG010000055.1 GCA_030151885.1 Bacteroides sp. | reverse complement strand
ACTACTACGGTCTATATCGTTCTATATTTTATCCTTTATAACCTGCTTAACCAGGCTCATAATATACTCTAGATTCTCCGTGTTTTTAACTTTTAAATCGTAATTTCCCACACCTAGGCTTCCTAGTCCATTAATATTTCGAGTTAAACCTTTTGGGTCATCCAACTCTCCGACAGGCATATTAAGCCATATTTTAAGCGCTTTGTTCTGCACCTCAATATCTACTACATTACCTTTTAGCTTAAAAGAGATGTAGTGTTTTTTAGGATCCAGCGCAATGTCGCTATTTAACGCAAGTATCGCATTTTTAAACTCATCGTATAGCTCTTTTATATCTTCAGATTTTCCTTTCAGCAAATCTTCTTCCGTATATGGTTTCAGCTCTTTTGTTATTTTAGAGAGCGATTCGCTGTTTTCAGATATACCACTATTACTACTCTGCAACCCTTGCAATGTAGGTGCTCCTGCCGATTTACTGAGTAGATTTACATATAAAGTATCGTCTTCAAACTGCTTCACTTCACACAGCTCAATAGGTAAATCTTTGAAATTAACAGCTTGCTTCTGAAACGAAGTAAACGAAGGGGCAACAAAAATAACCCTTGTTTGCGACCAATCTACATCTTCGCGTTTTAAGTAAATGTTAAAAGTTTCGCTATATTCTACATGAAACTCTCCTTTATTTGCCAACATCGTATTGAGGTAAGAGATGCCTTGATCTACAACACTATAATTGGTATTACGCTTATACTCTATAATTACAAAACTCTTACGCTCTACATCAAAAGCAAGTGTATCGAATCTATACTGTTTGATAGCAAATTCCGACTTAACCAATTTTAAATCTAGCAGTTCGGTTAAATTTGCTTCAACTAGATTTTGCAAATCTCGCTCCAATTTAAATGGACGCTCTTGTAAAGGGGCAAAGCTATTGCCTCTCTTTTTTAATATTTTCATCTCCTATTTTCAATTTCGTTTTCACAAGTGGGCACCACTCTTTAAACCATACCAAACCCATCTACATATACATTCACATACTCTACCAACTTATTGGTAATCTCTTCGGCCTTTATAGGTTGTTGCAATAACCTAGGGCGTACATTTAAAGCACCCAGCACCTCCTCTTTAATGGGTAGCTTCTGCGTATAAAGGTATTGACTCAGTATCTGGTCAAACTTCTTGGCATCAAGATTTTCCTCCTCTGTTAGGCGTTTCATAGCCGCTTTACGCTGCTCTAGTACAAAATCGGCAAAATGGTCTAACACCTCATCAGAGTCGGATATCAGTGGCAGCTGTTTCTCTATAAACTCCTCAATCAACTCTCGCTTACTACGCAATTTCTCTTCCGAACTTAGTAGCTTATTAATCTGATCAATCTGTTTCTGACGATCGCTTACCTCAGCCCCTTTCAGTTTTACAAGAAGCTGAATAATGTAATCTACATTAATCTCATCGCGTTGCAACAGCTCTACCTCAAAATCGAGGTCGTTTATGATGCTTACTTTCTCCTCTACCTTTCCACTACTCACCTCTTCATAAAGGTCTAGGTACTTGCTTCGGTAGTCGTTAAATGCCAGTTCTGATAGTGCTAGGTTATTAAAATCGAAATTTTCGTACTGCTTCATCCTATTTATCAGACGAATAATGCGTCTAAAGTTCTGCACAAACTCTGCCTTACTCTCTTCGCCATACAGTTCATCTACACTATCGGGCGTAGGAACTTGAATTACAAGGGCATCATACGCCTCTTTAAACTTCTGGAATAGGTCTTCGTATGCAGGTTCTATCACATCTTCCGATGCCTCTTTATTGGCAAATAACCGAATAGCTTCGTCAGTAGCTGCTTTTAAGTTACGATAAACCACAATATTACCGTGCGATTTGTGTTGTCCACAAATTCTATTGGTGCGCGAATAGGCCTGTATCAACCCGTGGTATCTCAGATTTTTATCTACATAAAGCGTATTTAAATTCTTACTATCAAAGCCCGTTAAAAACATATCTACCACAATTAAGATGTCTAGATTGTTCTCTTTAACCCGCTTCGATAGGTTGTTGTAGTAGTTGTAATACTCTCCTTCGCGTGTACTAAAATTGGTCGAGAACATCTTGTTGTAGTCCTCTATAAAGTCGTCCAGCTGTTCACGTGGCGACTTTGTAAGGTAGGCCACTTTTCCATCGGCAGCCATCATAAGGCTACGTTGCTCATCGCCTAGCCCACTCTTTTGTGCCTCTTCAAACTCTCCATCATCAGGATTTGCCTCGTAGCTAAATATGGTAGCCACCTTGAGGTTGTGCAACCCCTCCTCTTTTTTCTGTTTAAAAAGTTGATAGTAGGCAATGGCATTAGGCACACCACTTACGCAAAACAGCGCATTGAAACGTCTGTTTTGTGTCTTCACATCGTGTTTTTGGATGATGTGATTTACAATAATCTCTCTACGCTCGGGTGCATCCATTACCTCAGGCTCGTCTATAGCCTCTATCTCAATATCGTCAATGTGGTCTTTTGCCTTAAAGGTGCGAATGTACTCAACAGCAAATTTCAAGACATTGCCGTCATTTATGGCATCTGTAATAACGTACTTGTGCAAACACTTGTCGAACAGCTCTTTGGTGGTTCGTTTACCCTTTTCGTTGCGTTGTGCATTCTCCTCCAAAATAGGTGTTCCTGTAAAACCGAACAGCTGTGCATGGGGAAAAAAGTTACGTATATTAAGGTGCGTATCTCCAAACTGCGAACGGTGGCACTCGTCAAAAATAAAGATGATGCGTTCGTTGCTCACCCCCTCTACCTGCGCTTTAAAACGTGCGTTGGTAATGGCATTATTTAGCTTTTGTATGGTAGTTACGATAAGTTGCTCACTGCCCAACAGCTGCTTTACCAAGCTGTGTGTGTTTTTAGTGGCATCTACACTCCCCTTACTAAACTTGTTAAACTCTTTGGTGGTTTGGTAGTCTAAATCTTTTCTATCTACCACAAACAGCACTTTGTGCACGGTCTTTATCTTAGAGATAATTTGTGCCGCCTTAAACGAGGTTAAAGTCTTACCCGAACCTGTTGTATGCCATATATAGCCGTTTTCGGTACTCTTCTTTACACGATCTACCAATGCCTCTACGGCATAATACTGGTAGGGTCGAAGCACCATTAACTTGTTGCTTGTATTTAGCACCATATAGTGCGTTATCATTTTACTGATGTGGCAAGGCTCTAAAAAGTACTGTGCAAAGTCTTGCAGCTGTGTGTAGCGTTTGTTCTCTCGGTCTGCCCAAAAGAAGGTCTGTTTAAAATCTCGATCGGCTACGTTGTCATTGGCAAAGTATTTGGTATTTGCCCCGTTGCTAAAAACAAAAAGCTGTATAAACTGAAACAGCCCGTGCCCACTAGTATAAGAGGTACGTTGGTAACGATTCACTTGATTAAATGCCTCTTTAAGCTCTAGCCCCCTACGTTTTAGCTCTATCTGCACCAAAGGCAACCCATTAATAAGGAGCGTTACGTCGTACCTGTTTTTGTACGTGCCCTCCATATTAAACTGATGGGTAACTTGGAATTCATTTTGACACCAATATTTTTGGTTCAATAAAATGATGTGTGCCTGTTCGCCATTCTCTTTAAGGTAAGGAATGTGCTCTCTTAGCACCTCTGCATGCTTAAATATAGAGGGAGATTTGGTAATATAGGTCAATATCTGTTGGAACTCTCCGTCTGTTAGACTAGTTTTATTAAGTACCTCCAACTGAGCTTTAAGATTGGCCACAAGTTGGTTTTCTGTCCTTACAGATACCTTCTGATAGCCCATGCCTACCAACTGCTCTATCAGCTTATCTTCTAGCATTTGTTCT
Organism: Bacteroides sp.; assembly: GCA_030151885.1. Classification (GTDB taxonomy): domain Bacteria; phylum Bacteroidota; class Bacteroidia; order Bacteroidales; family Bacteroidaceae; genus Bacteroides_E. The sequence goes on along the minus strand of JASLCG010000055.1, from coordinate 1,264 downwards.
GATTCGCTACTCATTTGTACGGCTTTTATGTTTTTCTACTGATGTGTTTTTCGTCTGTTTTTTTATTGCTTATAGACCGATGTTTTATACAAACAGCTGCTGTAACATCGCCTTTTTAAAGGCTTCGGTCTGCTCTATTTGATTGCCTACCCCCTCTATTTTACTGTCTAGGGCCGATAAGAAATCGGCTATCTTTTTCTGCTCTGGAAGGGAAGGAAGGTTGATTTTGAGTTTTAGAAATTCGCTTTTAGATATATTGTATCTTGTACTACCTTGTGCTAGGGGTAATATAGCCCTTCTAAAATTTGAATCTCTAAAAATATATTTAGCAAAGAGTGGTATAAAAATATTCAAAGACAATGCTCTAAATCCAAAACTAAAACTATTTAAAAACATTCTACCTCTTGGCTTTGGCTGTTTCAATATTACAGAAGACATACCAACTTCATGTCGTGTTTCAGATGAAATAGTAAAAAACACATCACCATTCCTTACTTCATTTTGCTTTTCTTTTAAATCTACCAATACTTTTTCACACAACATAGTATTAATACTTGCATTATCATATATTTGTTTATAAGTAATGTAAAAGTCCTTTCCAATACCAAAATGTGATTTATTTTTACTAGTTAATCCACTATAGGTTTTCCCAATCTCTCCCAACCTTTTCTCTTGCCATTCAGGATAGTTATTTCCATTATCGTCTTTAAATCGTACCTGTTGGGAGAATAGTTGCTGCATCATTCCCTTTTTATAACACTCTAGTTGCTCTTTCTTCTGTCTTAGCAATTCTAACTTCCTATCTATTGTAGATAGATAATCTGCTATTTTTTGCTGTTCTGGAAGGGAGGGGGTGGTTATTTTGATAGATTTTATTGTACTTTTAGATAAGCTAGGAACTCCAGAAGCTTCATTGTATTTCAGCCAATTAATGGTGTTAAATAAATAATAAACAAAATACAAATTAGATTCTATGTAGTTATATGTATAGAATAATGTATCTACTGTCCAAAAAGGATTTTTCAATAGTATTGGTTTATTAATAGTTCCTTTCCTACCAATTCCAACGGATAGCTCATCCAATAAGAACTCATCAACATATGTTATTATACCACCTGTCCCATAAACTGGAATATCACCATACTTTAAATGCTTATAATCTTTGCCATTACCTATAGTTAAAATATTTTTTATCTCTTTCTTCTCCCACTCCCCTTTAAATTCAGGGAACCTTAATTTTGGTATTAATTGCTCCATATTTTAA
>JASLCG010000054.1 GCA_030151885.1 Bacteroides sp. | reverse complement strand
AAAGGAAAGAGGGCGTTTAGCTCAGTTGGTTCAGAGCATCTGCCTTACAAGCAGAGGGTCGGCGGTTCGAATCCGTCAACGCCCACGAAAGCGATTACAGTTAATGTAATTGCTTTTTTTATTGTGTTTTTTATAGGTCAGTCCGTATTGTTAGGGGTAATATCGGGTCAATCTCAAAAGTTGTGTTTACGCAAATAATTTCATTAATCTATACAAAAAGAAATGGGGTCAGTCCTTATTCTTGGGGCTTCCTAAATTCTAGGCATAAATTTTAGTTACTCTAATCTAAATAGAAAAATATAATTCTTGAGCCCCTAAAAGTAATTAAAAGAGCTATTGGTAAAGAGGTTTAATACTCTACTATAATTAATTTCTATGTATTAAGCTAAGCTAGATAAGATTAGTTAATCTTTTTCCTATTACTTATGTTATTGAGTTGTTTTATATCTTAAAAAGCTCTTATCTTAATATTAATAGTTCTATAGTTTAGTATTCCTAAATAAATTAAAATGTTTAACATGTAAAATTTGTTAACAGAAGTTGCTTTTTATAACTTAATACCTTTAACTAAAATTTTATAACATGTTCAACATTAGAAAAGCTTACGTATGGGTGCTTTTGATGTGCTGTTTTAGCAGTGCGCAAGCTTCCATAGTATTAGATGGTGGCAACAAAAGGCCTTCATCTCTTTTTGAGTATCTTTTTGAAAAGGCTCCACCAAAAACAGTGAATATTGATTTGCATTTGCGGTCTGCCTTTCACGGAAATTCCAAAGTAACTGAGGATAGTAATAAGTGGTCATTTAGAACAGACCATATAATGCTTGGTATCTATGGTAATATTACCGATCGGCTATCATATAATTATAGACATCGACTTAACTATAATGGAAAAGCATTTTCGACAGAGAATTTGAATAACTCTCTCGATTATGCTTTTTTACGTTATGATGTGAATAATCACTTTGCCGTAACCGCTGGTAGGCAAGCTGTATTGGTTGGAGGATTTGAATATCAGCAATATCCTATTGATGTATATGATTATAGTGGTATATCAAATAACTTAACAAGTTATTTAACGGGTATTAATTTTGCAATTAAACCTGTTGAAAATCAGGAAATAGTTGTGCAAGTTCTAAATAATAGAACAGGGACAATGGAAGAGGCGTATGGAAACTCTCTTGATTATGCTATAGAGAAGCCTAGTGCTCCTTTACACTATGGAGTAGGTTGGAATAGTAGTTATTGTAATAATAAACTACAGCTTAGATACGCAGCTGTTGCTGGTGAATTAGCTAAAAACAAGTGGGTTTTTATGTTAAGTGGGGGGCAACAGTTATCGCTCAATAAGTTTAATATTTTCTTAGACCTGTTTTATCATCGCTCTGCAATTGACCATTTAGGAGTGATTAGAAATATGGGTGCTACGAACCAGCTAGTTAGAGACGTTGAGTATTTTACAGTGAGTTCTGAATTTAATTACCGTTTTTTGCCTAAATGGAATATCCGTATTAAAGGATTTCATAATAGAGCATATATATCAAAAGAGAGTCAAACAATGAAGAAAGGTAATTATTTAAGTTCTTGGACTTATCAAGGAGGACTTGAATTTTTCCCGTTTGCAGATAATAATCTTCATGTATTCTTAAACTGTACAGGTGTGGCATATAGTGGAGCTAAAGTAGCTTATAATACTGATACAAAAAACACTATGAGACTATCATTGGGTTTTGTATATAGACTACCTATTTTATAAACTAAGAGATAAAACATGAAAAGAATAATAAATATCCTGTTAACTCTGTTGGTAATTGGTGTAGGAGGATATATAGCAAATTACTACTCGGCACAATTAACTAAGGTATATGCAGGGAATAACAGTCAAGATGCACTTGAGAACTTAAAAAATAACCAAAGAGATATAACAGTGCAAGAGAGTTTCCCAAAAGAGGGGGCTTATTGTTTAACTTGTCATCAAGGTATTGAGCCAGCTCGACCCATTCAATCAGATATGATGCAACAAATTTTAGCTAAAGGAGCTCAGTTAGGAGATCCTAACGGTTGTGTTGTGTGTCATGGAGGTACTCCATCTGAAGTGAAAAACAAGCATATTGCGCATAGTAGAGTTCCCAAGGGCAGTAGCCTTAGTGCTTTTACTCCAGTTCCAGGAGCCCTTCAAATTAATGAAAATACATGTGGCTTGTGTCACGGAGATCATACTTATAATGTGCATTACTCTAACATGAATACTGATGCAGGTAAAATGAAGGCTATTGCATGGAGTTGGGGGGTAGATACAGATACTTATAATCATAGATATGGAGACCATGACATTGTAGATCTTGATGGACCTACTCCTAGGGTAGGAACAGATGCCTATAAGTCTTATATGGAGGATATGGCTAAATCTTTTCCAGGACAGTTTCCTACTGAGCTTAAAAAAATACCTGAAGTTGATCTGTCTAAGTTAAATGAAATGCCCGAGCAAGCAGCATTTACTTATTTACGTAATTGTAATGCTTGTCATTTAAGTAATAAAGGTTATCAAGATAGAGGACACTTCCGTGGGATGGGGTGTGCAGCTTGTCACTCATTGTATAGTAATGAAGGTTATTATGAAGGAAAGGACCCATCTATTGATAAGACAAAACCTGGTCATGTAATGGTGCACTCTATGCAAGGTTCTCGAGATTCTAAAATTATTGTGAATGGAAAAGAGTTTACAGGTATCCAAGTTTCAACATGTGCAGCATGTCATGCTGCAGGTCGTCGTATAGGACATGCTTATCAAGGCTTAATGGCATTAGATCATGGAGACAATAGAGGACCTTTTGATGAAAAAGGGAATCCTCAAAAAGCTAATGGGGGATATGTCTTTAAATACATACAAGATGATGTACACCATAGTCTGGTCGATGTTAATGGGCAAAAATCTGGGATGTTATGTCAAGATTGTCATTCTACAACTTCAATGCATGGTAATGGTAATTTAGGGGCAACAACACTTGCTGCTGTAGAAATTGAATGTGCAGATTGTCATGGGACTCCGGATAAGTATCCTTGGGAGCTACCTCTTGGTTATGGCGATGAGTTTGGTAAAGAGTTAGATATGTCGAAGTATCGTGGCTTAGCAGATGAGCCAATGGATTTATCTAAGCAGTTTGCAAAGAATTATGAAAAGGAAGATGGATATTTAATTACAGCACGAGGAAATCCTTTTACTAATGTGGTTAAAAAAGGAAACAAAGTAATTGTGCATTCAGCTAATGGACATGATTTTGAGTTAATACCACTAAAGCAAAAGAATATTGACAATGACTGGAATAACGCTGCAAAAGCGAAAACTGCAATGGTAAATATTACCAAGCATATGGATAAGTTGGAGTGTTATGCCTGCCATTCAACATGGGCTGCGCAATACTATGGATTTAAATATGCTGTAGATTATACTAAAAAATCGATAGACTGGCTTGACTCTGCAGAAAAAGTAGAGAAAGATGGTACAACAGCAGATAGAAATGGAAACTACGTTATGCAAGAAGGCGCCCCAACATCATGGGATTATAGCCATATTCGATGGGAAAATCCTCCTTTAGGAATTAATGGAGAGGGGAGAGTCACTCCACTTGTTGGTGTAATTCAAACTGTAGGTACTGTTATAGGGCCTGATGGAAAAACCATCACATGGAATAATGTGGCAAAAACAGAAGAAGGGTATAATGCTATTGAATTGGCCCCATTACATCCACATACTACTTCTAGAGCCTCTAGGGACTGTGCTGATTGTCATGGTAATAAAGCTGCTATAGGATATGGGATTGATGGAGGTATTTATGATTCAGAACCTGGAATTGAGCGATTTGCAGATGTGGTTACTGCTAATGGTGAGAACGTAAGTAAGCATACGCAAGTACAAATCCAAGCTATAAAAGAACTGCATGGAGATTTTATGCAAGTTATAACAGAAGATGGTATTCAAGTACAGACTGTAGATTCACATTGGCCTACATCAATGCCTTTGACAGAACATCAGCGTAATGTGCTTTCTAGAAGTGGCACCTGTTTAGCTTGTCATCAAGATATACCGCAAGGAGCTATTCCTATAAAAATGCTTGGTAAGATAGCAGAAATAGCAGATATAGATTTTGTAACAGATCAAGATCATGGAGCATTATTAAGACAAAACAATATGTGGATATCTTGGATAAAAGCACTAGGAGTTATTGGTCTAATTTTATGCATTCCTATATTAGTAGTAGTAATCATTAAGAGAAAGAAAATAGTAGAAGTATTTAAAAAAAATAAACGTAAATAATTTATGAAAAAGATACTAGGTAGATTTTTATCATCATATCTAACTACTATTATCTTATTGATTATATATGCAATAACAATGGCTTTGGCAACAATCGTTGAAAAATATCAAGGAACACCTGTTGCCAAAGCCTTGATATATTATTCTCCATTATTCTTCTTAATTCATATACTAATGATATTAAACTTAGTGTTTACTAGTATGAGATTTAAGTTGTTTCATAGAAATAAATGGAGTTATCTAATTGTTCACTTCTCATTTGTAGTGATTCTGTTAGGGGCATTTATAACATTTACATTTGGTAAAGAGGGAATAGTACATATAAGGCAAGGAGAAATATCAAGTACTCTTCTTATTCAAGAGGGGGATACCTATGCTAGTGAAGAACTTCCGTTCAAGATTGAGTTAAAGGAATTTATTTTAACTAGATATCCAGGATCACAAAGCCCATCTTCTTTTGAAAGTATATTAAAAATACACTTTAAAGATGGAAATATACAAGATGAACGTGTGTTCATGAACAATACACTAGATTTGGAAGGTTATAGATTTTTCCAAGCCTCTTATGACCCTGATGAAAAAGGGACTATTTTAAGTGTAAATCAAGATTGGTTAGGTAGAACTATTACTTATCTAGGATACGTGTTGCTATTCTGTGGATTAATAGCTTGTTTATTTGATAAAAGTAGTCGCTTTCAGAAGTTATACAGAGCAGTAAGAGAAATTAATCTTACTACTGTTATCGTGGCTGTTTTAATGCTAGGAGTAACACAAGCTCAAGCAAGCTCACCAGTTGAGGCTATATCTGTTATCCCTATTGAACAAGCAGAAGCTTTTGGTCACTTGGCCATGCAAACACATAGTGGAAGAATGGTGCCAATAAATACATTCTCATCAGAAGTATTAAGGAAAATAACCAAGAAGCAGCACTTTAAAGGTCTAAATTCAGATCAGTTTTTATTGAGTTTGTTGACAATGCCTGAAAAGTGGGTGTCAATACCAATAATAAAAATCGATAATAATGAATTAAAACAAAAGTTGGGTTTAGTGGGTGAAGACTTTTCTTACCTCCACTTTTTTTCTAAGAAAGATGGGAAATACATATTGGCTAGTGATATTCAGCATGTATATCATAAGTCTCCTGATATGAGGACTAAATTAGATAAAGAGTTAATAAAATTAGATGAGAAGATAAATACGTTACATCAGCTCTTTAATAAAAAACTCGTGAAGATATATCCTTTAAAAGGTGATTCAAATGATAGTTGGTTTGCTATAGGAGATGAGTTTGCTTATAAGCAAAAAGAGTTTACTAATACAATCAGTCTTTTAAGTGATGCTTACTTACAATCTGTCTTAAAAGCGATGCAGACATCAGATTGGTCTGCAGTAGAGACAAATTTAAATGCTATAAGAGAGTATCAAAAAGTAAACTCAGGAATAGTTGTCAATAATCATAAGCTCAAGGCAGAGGTATTATACAATAAACTGGATTTATTAAATTGGGTAAAAAAAGGCTATCTGATTTCTGGAGCCTTAGCATTACTATTAGCTTTTATAAGCATATTTGGATCTGGAAATATTAAGACAGGATTATTCTATAAGGTACTAATTAGTATAATTGTATTACTTTTTGCTCTACACACATCATCAATTGGTATGCGAGGGTATATTTCTGGTTATGCACCATGGAGTAACTCTTATGAAACTATGGTGTATATTGCATGGGCTACTGTTTTAGGTGGGTTACTGTTTGCTCGTAAGAATTGTACAGCATTTGCTATTGCAACTATTTTTGCAGGCATTGTGTTGTTCGTATCTTCTTTAAACTGGATGGATCCTCAGATAAGCCCTTTAGTTCCAGTGTTGAAATCCCCTTGGTTAATGTTTCATGTAGCTGTAATAGTAGCTGCTTATGGTTTTTTTGGCATTAGTAGTATGCTTAGTTTTACAAACCTTCTATTAATAACAATCTCCTCGGCCAAGAATAAGAAATTATTAGAGCGTAAGGTTAAAGAGCTTACAATAATAAATGAAATGCAACTTATTATTGGACTAGTTCTAATGACTATAGGAACCTTTCTAGGAGCAATCTGGGCAAATGAATCCTGGGGAAGGTATTGGGGATGGGATCCAAAAGAGACATGGGCTCTAATAACAATGATAGTTTATGCTATAGTCTTGCATATGCGCTTAATTAAAAGATGGAAAGATAATATATGGCTTTTTAATATGTCTGGAGTATTAGCTTTTTTGTCGGTTATAATGACATATTTTGGAGTAAACTATCTTTTGAGTGGAATGCACTCTTATGGGAACAGCGATGTTTCTGCAAGCTTTGTAACATACTTGTCTGTTACTTTAGCTATTATCATCTTATTAGGTTTATTGTCTTTTAAAAAGGGGCACAAGTGGAATGAATAGTTTTCCCTTTATATGAGAACAATATAATAAAAAGATGCCTCTATTAGTGATAACACTATAGAGGTATCTTTATTAACTTTAGGGTAAGGATTAATCCCAAATGTATTTATTTGAAAGAGCATACTTACCTCCACCAGTAAATATTAAGGCCAATGATCCAAACATATATAAACCTAACAATTCTACTGCCCATCCTCCCGTTGCATTGAGAGAGAATATATCTCCAATGTGTACCATTACTAGAGCTACTACACAGTTAATGAATAAGACTAAGGCAGCTCCTCTAGTAGCCCATCCAAGAATAATAAGTAATGGTGCTAGTATTTCACCAATATATACTCCATAGGCAAAGAATTGAGGGAGTCCAGATTCAGTAACCAACCCTTCAATCACTCCTATACCATTGGATAGTTTTGAAATTCCATGTAGTAACATCATACTAGCCACAGAAACCCTTAGTATTAACAGACCTAAATCTACATTCGTTTCAAGTGTCCTTAAAGATTTTATTTTATTCATATGGAGTGTTATTTAGTTTGTATTTAATTATTAATTAGTTGTTATACAGTGTTTAAATCAATAAAGGTGAGTGTTTAAAAACGCTCACCTTTATTACTTCGTATGTTATTACTCTATTCCTCCGCCTAATGCTTTATAGAGATTCACAGAAAACTGTAGTTGTTCTAGTTTATCGCTGACTTGCCCTAATTGAGCCTTTAAAAAATTTTGTTCAGCAGTAAGAACCTCTGTGTAATTGGCTTCTCCAGCTTTTAATAATTCTTGAGTGTATTCTACAGCATTCTTTAATGCCTGTACCTGATTTGCTCTAACATTATTTTTGCTTAAAGAGGACTCATAGCCATAAACTAGGTTAGAAACCTCTTGTCCAGCACTTAATACAGCTTTTTCAAAAGTTAGCAATGCTTCCTGTTGTTTTAGTTTACTTATTTTAAGATTGTTAAGAAGCTGTTTCCTAGCAAAAATAGGTTGTGTTAAGCCTCCAATTATACTAGCAAAGATATTCTCGGGTTTAAAGAAACTTGATAGTGAGGTTGCTGCATACCCAATAGTTCCAGAAGTTAACTTAATTTGCGGATAGAAACTAGCTCTAGCTACATTAGTAAGCTCAAAAGCTGTTCTAAAAGCTAGTTCAGCTTGCTTAACATCAGGTCTCTTTGATAAGAGCATAACAGGAACACCATAGTTTAGTTCTTTTACTACTTTTTGTTTGTGAATATCACTTCTAGTAATACTTCCACTTTTTCTAGCTAACAGGCTACTTAAAGCATTTTCTGTTTGATATATTTGACTTTTTAAGTCGGGAATAGATACTTCTGTAGCATACAATAGAGCTTTACTCTGTTCTACTGCAGCAGCATTTAACAAACCTGCATCCATTAGGCTTTGCATGGTCTCAGTACTCTCCTTTAATAAATCAATTGTTTTTAAACTTATTCTAAGTTGTTCATCAAGAGCTAACAGTGTGTAATAAGAAGTTGCGATATTAGCAATTAAAGATGTTTGGATTAAGTTGTGGAATGCTTGACTGTTAAGAAACTGTGCATATTTAGCTCTAGATTGGCGATTCAGTTTACCCCAAACATCTAGTTCCCAGCTAACGCTTACTCCTAAGGAATATTTTGTAGAACTATATCCTAGTACATCTTTTCCTTTATCTCCATTACTAAATCTTGTATGATCTGTTTGACCTACTAGAGCAACATCAGGAAAGTATGCAGATCGGGCTATACCTAAGCTAGCTTCTGCTTGTTTTATTCTGCTAACAGCAATTTGTAAGTCATAATTATTATTTAACCCCTCTTCTATTAAAGCCTGTAATTCTGGATCTGAAAAATAATCACTCCATGGAATATCAGCAATAGTATTAGAATCCGTTAAAACTTCACTCCTAAACAGGTTGTCAGTATTAATCTCAGGGCTCTTATATTTATTTGTAACTTGACAAGAGGTTAATCCTATTGAAGTAATTAGCCCCAATAGCACAAAACCTCTGATGTATTTACTTTTCATACTTATTCTTTATTTTTTTTAGTAAACTTATCTTGAATAGTTTGGAATATAATGTATAAAGAAGGAATAACTAATACTCCAACAACTGTACCTATAAACATTCCTCCTACTGCACTAATACCTATTGAACGGTTACCTGTAGCACCTGCTCCTGTTGCAAACATAAGAGGTAGTAGCCCAAAGATAAAAGCAAAAGAAGTCATAAGAATTGGTCTAAAACGAGCAACAGCTCCATTAACAGCTGCTTCTACAACACTCATACCAGCTTGCCTACGTTGCAAAGCATACTCTACGATAAGGATTGCATTTTTAGCTAGTAGCCCAATTAACATAATCATAGATATCTGAACATAGATGTTATTTACAATACCATCACTTACTCCGAATATTAGTAGGAATATGTAAATTCCTGCTAATCCAATAGGTAGTGAGAAAATAACGCTTAATGGAATAAGATAACTTTCATATAATGCTGCTAGAAGTAGGTAAACAAAGATTAAACAGATTCCAAAGACAAGAATTGTTTGGTTTGCACTTCCAGCTTCTTCTCTAGTCATTCCTGCATATTCGTAAGAGTATCCTAATGGTAAGGTGTTTTCAGACACCTCCTTAACAGCATTTAAAACATCACCTGTACTATACCCCTTAGGAAAATTAGGTATAATCATAGCATCAATAGAAGAGAACATATTAAAACGAGCTAAACTTTGTGCTCCTGTAATATCTTTTATGGTTATGAACTCTGTAATTGGGGCCATTTCTCCATTAGCTGTTTGGATAGATAGTCTATGTAAATCATCTAGTTTTGCACGATATTTAGGATCGGCTTGAACCATTACGCGAAACTGTTTTCCATACAGGTTAAAATTAGATACATACATACTACCTATATATGCTTGTAGGGTGCTCATTACACTACTTAAAGTGATTCCAGCTTCTTTAATCTTAGGTATGTTGGCATGAATTTCTCTTTGAGGAAAATTGGGGTTGAAGTTTGTCATGGCTACCATTACCTCTTCACGCTTTCTCATACCACTTAAAAACTGCTGAGCTATGTCGTTGAATTTATTTATATCTCCTCCAGTCTTATCTTGTAGTCGCATATCAACACCAGTACTTAAACCAAAACCTTGTAATGTAGGAGTGGGTGTAAATAGAAATGTAGCATCAGTAATACTCTTTGTTTCTTGAGTTATCTGAGTATTAATTTCTTGTACGGTTCTTTTTCTATCTTTCCAGGGCTTTAGTTTTACAATAAAGGACCCATAAGAACTTCCTACTCCTGTCATAAGATTTACTCCTGACAACTTAAGGACATAAGCTACTTCGTCAATTTCTCTTATTTGCTTATCAACAGCAGTTAATAAAGAATCAGTTCTTTCTAAAGAAGCACCTGGGGGTAAAGATATCATACCCATTAAAGCTCCACTATCTTCTTGAGGAACAAATCCAGTTGGAAGAGTTTTAATAATGAAGTACAAAATAAAAGAGCTACAAGCTATTATTGCAACAGTAATCCATCTATGGCCTTTTTTACCCAGGAAGTGTAATCCTTTCTGGTAACGAACAGTTCCTGCTTCAAAGTAAATATTAAAGTAATGGAAAAAACGCTTCAATAAATTCTTCTTTTTGTCAGGATTGAGGTCATGTGGCTTTAAGAATATAGCGCATAGCGCGGGGCTTAGTGTTAATGCATTAACAGCCGAAATAAGAATTGCAAATGCAAGAGTTAAACCAAACTGCCTATAAAAAACACCTGTAGTTCCTCCAAGGAAGCTCACAGGAATAAATACTGAAGACATCACTAATGTTATAGATACAATTGCAGGTGCAATCTCTTTCATTGCATATATAGCAGCCGCCTTAGGGTCTTTTTCTCCTTGTTCCATACGAGCATGAATTGCTTCAACTACTACAATGGCATCATCAACAACAATACCAATTGCTAAAACAAGAGCAAAGAGAGTTAAGAGGTTTACAGAGAAACCAAAGAGTAGTAAAAAGAAAAATGTTCCAATAATAGCTACAGGTACGGCTATGGCTGGGATAATAGTTGATCTAAAGTCTTGTAAAAAGATAAAAACAACTAAGAAAACCAGGATGAAAGCCTCTATTAGAGTAGATACTACTTTTGATATTGAGACATTTAAAAACTCACTAGCATCCATAACAAAGGTTGCATCAATACCTGGAGGGAACATTTTAGAAGCATCCTCTACTGTTAGTTTAATGTTCTTAATAAGCTCTTGGGCATTAGAACCTGCTGTCTGATTTATAGCAATACCTACAGTTGGTTTATCATTTAGTGTGCTAATTACAGAGTAATTAAGAGCACCTAAGTCAACTTCTGCAATATCTCCTATTCTAAGAATTTCACCAACCTTAGATCTAATGATGATGTCTTTAAACTCCTCAACACTAGTAAGACGACCAGTGTACTTTAAAGTATATTGAAACGATTGATCTCCATTCTCACCCAACTGTCCAGGAGCGGCTTCAATATTTTGGTCATTAAGAGCAGCAATAGCTTCTGATGGGTTTATTTTATACGCATTCATCTTGTCTGGATTAAACCAAATACGCATAGAGTAATCCTTTGCACCAAACACACTGGCATTACCTACACCATATACACGTTTAATTTGAGGCAGAAGATTTATATTCGCATAGTTTTGTAGAAATATATCATCAAAGTCTGGATTGCTTGATGTTAAAGAGACCATCATGATGGTACTTGGTTGCTGCTTCTGTACTGTAACTCCTACTTGTGTCACTTCTTGTGGTAGTAGCGGAGTGGCTTTGGATACAAGGTTTTGTACATTTACCGCTGCGATATCTGGATCAATACCTCTTTTAAAGTACACGGTAATTGTAGCTTGACCGCTATTAGATGCATTAGACATCATGTACTCCATTCCTTCAACACCATTAACGGCCTCTTCAATAGGTACTATTACTGACTTCATTATAACATCGGCATTGGCCCCTGCATAGTTGGTCTGAATTTGTACTGTTGGTGGAGCAACATCTGGATATTGCTCTATGGGGAGCGTTGCTAGACCGATAAGACCTAGTACCACTATAACAATTGAAATTACAGTTGATAAAACAGGCCTTTCTATAAATGTTTTTAACATTGTAAACTTTTAATTAAGTGATTAATTATTTTTTATTGCAATTTTAGAACCTTCTGTAAGCGTGGCAATACCATCGCTCACAATGACATCCCCAACATTTAATCCTTTAGTAACGATGTAATGTTTGCCATCAGGTAGTGTTTGTACATTAATTTGATGTTGATGAACAGTGTTGTCAGAATCAACTTTGTAAACCAGTACTTTATTCTGTAATTCGAAAGTTGCTTTTTGTGGAATTACTATTGCATTAGGAGCATCTTTAGGAATTAGGATTTGACCACTAGCTCCACTTCTTAATCTTCCATTCGGATTTGCAAACTTTGCTCTAAAGTTTGCAGAGCCTGTTGATGTATTAATAATACCTGAAATGGTTTCAATTCTTCCTTTTGTTTCGTAAACAGTATTATCAGAAAGTTTTAATGTTACTTCAGGTAGGTTTTTAATTTTTTCGGCTTGATTATCTCCTTCCGTGTTTTCTAGGAACTCGGATAGCGCTTTTTCATTTAAAGAGAAATAGGCAAATATGTTATTCGTTGAGGCTACAGTAGTAAGTATGTTAGATTGGCTAACCAAACTACCTAGTCTATAAGATATCGATCCAACAACACCTTCTACAGGGCTAGTAACGGTACTCCATGCCATAGTAACTTCTGCATTTTTTAATGCAGCTTCTGCTTTTTCAAGACTAGCAACAGCTTCTAAATATGCATTTTCGTATGTTAAAAGTTGGGTTTTACTTATAATGTTTTTTTCAGCTAGAGGTTTTATCCTATCTACATTGACTTTAGCTGTATTAACTTGTGCCTTTGCACTATTAACAGCAGCTTTGGCTGTTGTTAAGCCCTGTTCTGACTCTGGAGATTCAACACTGAATAAGGCTTGTCCTTTCTTGACAAGAGACCCTTCGTCAATATATATTTTATTGATAAATCCCTGTACTCTAGGACGGATTTCCACAACATCTTGTCCTTGAAGTGTAGTAGGAAATGTAGAAATTAGAGTTGCTTCCTTTGTTTTAATAGATAAAGTAGGATACTCTTGTAGTGTGTCTTGTGGTTGACTAGCTGATTTGTTGCTACATGCACTTAACATACAAAGAGTGCAGATGCCAAATAAAATTTGTTTCACTTTCATGCTTTATTATTACTTATAGTTTTTGATTCTACTATTTATAGATGTATCATTATATAACTAGTCTGTCAGAACTTTAGTTTTAAGATATGAAGTTTTAAAATCGTTAAAATAAAGAATAGTATATTGAGAATCAAATGATCCAAGTATACCGTTCAGTCCGAGTGATATTAAGATATATCTAAATAATTTAATGCAAATGTAGGAAACTAAAATTGTTTAAAAAGTTTTTTAGGCTATTAAAAGCTAAAATTAAATTTATATTAACTTGTTATATACTATAATATTGATATTTGTTAACACTTCTGATTCAATAATTACCCTTACTTCTATCTTATAATCTAGTTGCTATTTGTTACACTTATAAAAAATAAAAACTATCTAATTGGTTAATGAACCCTAGTACACTTTGGCATTTATAACAAAAAAAATGAATGTTGTTTTTATTCAGTTTCTTAAAGCTACATAATAGTAGCAAATTGCTAAAAAGATATATATCTTATACTTAGTGCAACAAACTCTTTTAAACTATTTAAATACTCTCTTTATTAAAATAATACTATTTTTGCAGCACAATAAAGGCTACAGATAGAGATGTGTATCCTTGAGACTTCTTATAAGAACCTTTGCTATTCTATTAAAAACACATTCTGAGTATTATATGTAACGATATCTATATTTTGTATAAGTTATGAGAAGAAGATTTTCTATACCTGCTGTTCCTGCTGTATTGTTGTCTATATTGAGTGTTCAAAGTGGTTCATCTATAGCCAAAAAACTATTTCCTCACTTAGGTGCGAGTGGAACTTGTACAATGAGAATTGGGCTATCAGCTATAATACTAGCACTAATTAATAGACCTAATATAAAAGGCCTAGATTGGAAACAATGGGCTTATTGTGCATTATATGGTATATTCTTAGGTGCTATGAACGTGTTCTTTTACTTAGGAATATCAAGAATACCTTTAGGCTTAGGCGTAACTATTGAGTTTGTAGGCCCGTTAACATTGGCTCTAGTTTGTTCTAGAAAGCTTAAAGACTTAGCATGGGCTATTTTGGCCTGTTTAGGTATTGCATTTATAGTTCCTTGGGGAAATAGTGCTGGAGTAGACCCTGTAGGTATTGCGTTTGCTCTAACTGCAGGTACATGTTGGGCTCTTTATATTGTTATGGGAGGTGTCGTCTCTAGAAAGGTTACAAGTAAACAGGCTGTTACCTTAGGGCTCTTTTTTGCAACCTTGTTTATACTACCATTTGGAATTATAAGTGGAGACTTAGCTGCTTTAAACTGGAAGTATTTTTTTATGTCATTAGGAGTAGCTGTATTTTCTAGTGCTATACCTTTTACTTTAGATTTTATAGGTTTACAAAAGTTACCAGCTAAAACATTTAGCATATTAATGAGTTTACACCCTGCATTTGCTGCATTCTTTGGGTTAATATTTCTACAAGAATACCTTAGTTTAAATCAATGTATCTCTATATGTTGTGTGGTGTTGGCTAGTATTGGTACTACTTTGACCTCTAAATAAGTAGCTAATATGAGTTATTTGTAGGGTTTTATTTTGGTTAAATTCAGAATTGATTAGGTATTTCCTATAAACATTTTAAAGCTTAATGCTTCATTAATGATATAAATAAATTAATTTTGTGTTTTGTCATTAAGCTTTAAAATAATCTTATGAATTTAGACTCTTTGACCGCTGTATCACCAATAGATGGTAGATATAGAAATAAAACAGTAGAATTATCACATTTCTTTTCAGAATTTGCTCTAATTAAATATAGAGTTCATGTGGAGGTAGAATACTTTATAGCTCTTTGTGAGCTTCCTCTGCCGCAACTTCAAAATGTTAAACCCGAAGTATTTGTTCAGCTACGCAACATATATCACAGCTTCTCATTAGAAGATGCCGAAAGAGTAAAGGCAATAGAAGCTGTTACTAATCACGATGTAAAAGCTGTTGAGTATTTTTTAAAAGAGGAATTTGATAAAATCCCAGGCTTGAAAGAGTCTAAAGAATTTATCCACTTTGGGCTAACTTCTCAAGATATTAATAATACGTCTATACCACTATCTTTAAAAGAGGCTATTAGAGATAGCTATCTGCCTGCAGTAAAAAGCTTGCTTGGAAAGTTAGAAGAGTATGCAGAGAGTTGGAAAGACATATCTATGTTAGCAAAAACTCATGGACAGCCAGCATCTCCTACTCGTTTAGGTAAAGAAATAAAAGTATATGCTTATCGTATTGAGGAGCAGTTAAAGCAGTTAGAATCTATAAACTATTCAGCTAAATTTGGTGGAGCAACAGGTAACTTTAATGCACATCATGTGGCATACCCAAATATTGACTGGAAGGCATTCGGTGCGAATTTTTTAAAGAAGCATTTAGGGCTAATAAGAGAGGAGTATACGACACAAATTTCGAATTATGATAACTTAGCATCGTTGTTTGATTGCTTAAAGCGTATCAATACAATTATACTAGATCTTGATAGAGATTTTTGGATGTATATATCTATGGAGTACTTTAAGCAAAAAATAAAAGCCGGAGAGGTTGGATCAAGTGCAATGCCGCATAAAGTAAATCCTATTGATTTTGAAAACTCAGAAGGTAACATTGGAATAGCCAATGCATTATATAATCATCTATCTGAAAAACTTCCTGTATCAAGATTGCAAAGAGATCTGACAGATTCTACGGTTTTAAGAAATATTGGTGTACCTTTGGGGCATAGTTTAATAGCCATTAGTAGTACATTAAAAGGCTTAGGAAAACTATTATTAAATCAAGATAAAATTGAAGCAGACTTAGATGGATGTTGGAGTGTAGTTGCAGAAGCTATTCAAACAATATTAAGACGAGAGTCATATCCAAATCCATACGAAGCACTCAAAGAGTTAACTAGAACAAATAATTTAATAACAGAAAAATCTATACATGAGTTTGTAGATTCATTAGAAGTTAGTGAGGCTACAAAAAAAGAGTTAAAGAAGATTAGTCCACAAAACTATACTGGTATCTAACTGGTTATACATTTAAATTCTAGCCGTGAGGCTGTATGTTTATTCAATACTAATAAAAATGAGTACAGAAAAAGAAAATTATCAAGACAACAATTCTCAAGATTACAGCCGTGAGGCAAATAATAGAGAGAATTACAACAACAGAGGAGGAAATTATCGTAAAAACGATAATAATTATGGGAATGATAGAGGAGGTGATGCTTATCGCTCTAACCAAAGACCGTATAATAACAATAATAGACGCCCCTCTTACAACAACGAGGATAGACCTTACAATAACAACAACTACAATAGAAGAAATAATAACTATAGTGGTGGGGGTTATAATAATAACGATGGTGAAAGACGCAGCTATAACAGAAATAATAATAACAGCGGAGGTAGCTATAATCGTTCTTATAATAACAATAATAACAATTACTCTCGTAATAACGATAATAGAAGGTATAACTCGAATCCTAACTGGAGAAATAATAACACTGGAGAAAGTGGTGGATACTACAATAATGAACAGTCTCGTTCAAACTATTCTAGAGTAGATAATAAACCACGTCGTCCAAGAATAAATCGTCCTTCTGATGGTGAAGAGGGAGGAAGACCTTATAATAACAATAATTACGGAAACTCAAACTACCGTAGTAACAATAATAACTACCGTAGTAACAATAATAATTACAGGGGTAATAATAACAACTATAGGGGTAATAACAACAATTACAGAAATAATAATAACAGTGGCGGCTATAACCGTTCATACAATAATAACAATAACAACTACAATAATAGAGGTGGTGGTTATGGCGAGTATGCTCAATACTCTCAAAAGAAACAAATTGAGTACAAAGAGATCCTTTCTGATCCAAATGAACCATTACGTTTAAATAAATACCTAGCTAATGCTGGTGTATGTTCAAGAAGAGAGGCTGATGAATTTATTGCGGCAGGAGCTGTAGCTGTTAATGATCAAATAGTTACTGAATTAGGAACAAAGGTAAAACGTTCGGATGAAGTTCGTTTTAATGGAGACGTGGTTACGATTGAGCGTAAGCAATATGTGTTGTTAAACAAACCGAAAGATTTTGTAACAACAATGGATGATCCAGAAGAGAGAAGAACTGTTATGGATCTTGTTAAAGAGGCTTGTGAAGAACGTATATATCCTGTTGGTCGTTTAGATAAAAAAACTACAGGTGTATTATTACTAACTAACGATGGTGAGTTAGCTTCGAAGTTGACACACCCTAAGTATAATAAGAAAAAAATATATCAAGTTACTACTGATAAGAATGTTGCTAAAGGAGACTTAGATCAAATTCTTGCTGGAATTGAACTAACTGATGGTGAGATTAAAGCAGATGCTGCTGGATACATTGATCCAAGAAAGCACAACTTGATAGGAATTGAAATTCATTCAGGAAAGAATAGAATTGTGCGTCGTATATTCGAATCATTAGGCTATAAAGTAATTAAGCTAGATAGAGTGTTCTTTGCAGGACTTACTAAAAAAGGCTTAAGAAGAGGTGATTGGAGATATTTGACTCAACAAGAAGTAAACTTCCTACAAATGGGATCTTTTGAATAAATAAATAATAAAAATAGAATATATGCAGCAAAGATCTTATAAATCTTTGCTGCACATTTTAGATAAGAAATTAATAAAATGGAGAAAATTAGTAGAACAAAGATTGTCGATCTTTTAAAGCGCACAGATTTTGGTGCTTCAGTAAATGTAAAAGGTTGGGTACGTACTCGTCGAGGTAGTAAAAAAGTAAACTTTATAGCCCTTAATGATGGTTCTACAATTAATAATGTACAGCTAGTAATTGATTTGGGAAATTTCGATGAGGAGTTACTGAAAAAAATCACAACTGGCGCTTGTATAAGCGTAAACGGAAGTTTAACAGAATCGGCAGGTTCTGGTCAAAATGTAGAGGTACAGGTAAAAGAACTTGAAGTATTGGGTACTTGTGATAATACTTATCCATTGCAAAAGAAAGGGCACTCTTTAGAATTCTTAAGAGAAATTGCTCACTTAAGACCTAGAACGAATACTTTTGGAGCTATTTTCCGTATTCGCCATCATATGGCTTATGCAATTCATAAATATTTTCATGATAAAGGGTTCTTTTACTTCCACACTCCACTGATAACAGCTTCAGATGCTGAAGGCGCTGGTCAAATGTTTCAGGTAACTACATTAGATCTTAATAATGTGCCAAAGAATGGAGAAGGACAAGTTGATTATAGTGAAGATTTCTTTGGTAAACATACTAGTTTAACTGTTTCAGGGCAGTTGGAGGGTGAGTTAGCTGCAACTGCACTAGGTTCTATCTATACTTTTGGACCAACTTTTAGAGCGGAAAATTCAAATACTCCACGTCACTTAGCTGAATTCTGGATGATTGAGCCAGAGGTTGCCTTCAATGATATTGTAGATAATATGGATCTTGCTGAAGATTTTATTAAATACTGTGTTAAATGGGCATTAGAAAACTGTAAAGACGATGTGCAATTTTTGAATGACCACTTTGACAAAGGTTTAATTGAGCGTCTTGAAGTTGTAGTTAAAGAGGACTTTAAACGCTTAACTTATACTGATGGTGTAAAAATTCTAGAAGAAGCTGTAGCTAATGGACATAAGTTTGAATTCCCTATTTTCTGGGGAGCAGACTTAGCTTCAGAGCATGAGCGATTCCTTGTAGAAAACCACTTTAAACGTCCTGTTATCTTGACAGATTACCCTAAAGAAATTAAAGCTTTTTATATGAAGCTTAATGAAGATGGAAAAACCGTTAAGGCAATGGATGTACTGTTCCCTAAAATTGGAGAGATAATTGGTGGTTCAGAGCGTGAGTCAGACTACGATAAGTTAAATAATCGTATTGCTGAGTTGAATATACCAACGAAAGATATGTGGTGGTATCTTGAAACTAGAAAGTTTGGAACTTGTCCACACTCTGGTTTTGGTTTAGGTTTTGAACGTTTACTTTTATTTGTAACAGGTATGGCAAATATTCGTGACGTAATACCTTTCCCACGTACTCCTAATAATGCAAATTATTAATTTGATTTGATATAAATATTAAAGCCTCCAAGTTTTACTTGGAGGCTTTTTTTATGCCTAGTATCTTTTTACTAGTTCTTAACTTCTTTATCACCCGACAAGTAAACTCTTACTCTACACTACACGAATTGCTTGTCGCCGACACACTCCAGTTATGTTGCCGATAAGCCAGAGGTTTGTCGGCAACAAGCATGAGGTATGTCGGCAATGAACGATGTGCTTGACTATAATGAGGTATATCGGCAATGTACCTCACTTTTTTACTGTGTTTTTACTAAAAAATGCTTGTTGAGGCTGATTGCTTTGTGATAATTCCTCCATTTTACTTTTTTATGTGAGTATAAATGGCTCCTTATTTCTACTGAAAAGATCTTTTGATCTCTAAACAAATCAATAATTTCTACTGATGATGTGAATTTTTCGATGTAAGAGGATAAAATATTGCGAAGTTTTTTAAATCACCGTATAAAATACGCCCAAATTTCGATGCATATCCTAATGGATTCGTACTATTTCGTAGATTATTTTCAAGTGAGGCCATAAAAAAGGGTGGGGAAGTAATAAAAACAGGGAGCTAATTTTATTTTTTTTGCTCTGCTCAATTGTAAAGGCGCGTAATTTTTGGATTAAAAAAGGAGTAGTTTGAATTTTTTTTGAGCCTTAATGATAATTTTTTCACTCCAAATAGAACCTATTGTAAATAATTTAAATGAGGAAATAGCTTTTTTAGTATAAAAGCTCTCTTGATAGACTGTATAAACTGAAGAATAATTCTGCTAAAATTCCACTATAGAGCACTTTTTATTGAAAAAGCATGTTGTTTTCACTTAGGTTTACTATAAATTGGCTTTCTTGTAATTTCTATACTATATAATAAGGAGTAGTTTTAGCATCAAAGTAGGCTTAATGAAAAATGTTTAAACTATTTTCATTCTCTAAATGTTTATCGGATAGGGTCTTGAGTAATTCTTTAAAAGAAACTTTAAAATAAGTGGCAAATATGTTTGGAAGTATAGGTTAAACCGACTACTTTTGCACCCGCTTTGTAAGAGAACAAAGC